>CAKRQU010000016.1 GCA_934394585.1 uncultured Eubacteriales bacterium
TCTCTCATCACATCATCAGCCATACCGCGCGTGCGAACAAAGTATGCCGCAAAAAGCGAGCAGATTCGACGGGGTGGATGGTGCCACGCCGAAGATAAAGCTACGCCCCGTCTTAGCCAAAACTCCACTCGTGCGAGCATGGCTTGAAGTTCATCGAGTCGGGGCGGCTAAAGATTAAGTTCGCACAGGGCTAAATCCCGTGTTAAGCGTGGGTCTGAACCATACTTTCGGTTCAGTCTATGGTCGGACTGTATGGGCAGTGTGTTCGCACCGGTCGCCGCGAGGCGACAAGGAAAGAGTTTAAAAGAGGAATTGACACATACGCGCAGCGTGTGTGTCGGCGTCGCCGAGACAGGAGTTAATACTTTCCTCTTTTTGACTTTTGGTACTTTTCGTCAGTGAAAAGTACACACCGTCCCCTCGTTGGGGAAAAAGTAACTTTTTGGTATACTCCGTCTCGGCGACGCCGTTCAGAGGTGGCTCCGCCACCCTGAACCCTCCTCTTCGTCAGTGAAAAGTGCGACCCCCGTCACGGGCGACCGCAGTCGCCCGCCCCTCTCTTGGCAAAGAGTAACTTTCTTTTTGGTACCTTTCTTCGGCAAAAGAAACTTTCACGGGCGGCATGCGCCGCCTGCTTTCCTTCTCTTTGCGCAAAGAGAATCTTTTTTCACCATGCGCGATGAAATTCATAACTTATGCTTGAAAATTTAATAATTGTATAGTATAATATGTAGTGAAATTACACAGCGGGGGAAACGAAAATGAAAATAACGCTTATTATACCGATGTATAACGAAAGCTCGATAATAAATGACGCGGTAAATACCTTTTACACATATATGAAAGAGCATTTTGAAGACTGGGAGCTTATTTTTGTCGATGACGGCAGTGCCGATAACTGCGGCGATACGGTAAAGGCAAAAAGCGCGGAGGATCCCCGCGTGCGTCTTATCTCCTACAGCCCGAATAAGGGCAAAGGTTGTGCCGTGCGCACAGGTATGCTCGCCTCCACCGGTGATATCGTTATTTTCACGGATTGCGACAATGCTTACGGCACGGATGTCATTGCAAAAATGGTAAAACAATTTGAAGACAGCGATGCGGAAGTTATTCTCGGTTCGCGAAATGTTTCCGCCGACGGATATGAGGGTTATACTTTCATACGAAAGCTCGCTTCCAAAACATATCTGAAAGTGCTTTCCATTGCTGCCGGCTTCAAATATTCCGATTCACAATGCGGTTTCAAAGGCTATCGCGGTTATGCGGCAAGAAAAATATTCAAAAACTGTGAAGTAAACCGTTTTGCTTTCGATCTGGAAGCCACTATGATAGCGCAGCGTCTCGGCTACAGAATAGCCGAAATGGGCGTGAAAGTAATAAATCATCGCGAATCGAAAGTAAACGTTCTGCGCGATACGCCGAAAATGCTCGCCGATGTCCGCAAAATGAAAAAGAGCGTAAAAAGCAGAGTCCTCGTCGACTAAACACAAAAATCACCCCCGAGGGGTGATTTTTTTAATGCGGAATATACCGTATAAAAGGAAGCAGCACTATGGCGACCGCGACCGAAATTATAAAAGTAACCACGGTTTTCTTCGATATGGCGGCGGGAATATCGGGGCAAAACTTTTTTGCCAGTCTTATCAGATAATACGGTGCATGGCTCAGCCTTATCTCTTCCCCATCCGTATATATCATGGCATGGCAGGAATCAAGTCTTGTTCTCCGCCCGTAAAATGATATCTCATATTCTATTTTCTTTATTTTTTCAAAAGGAATAAATCCGCCTTTGTAATAAATGCCTCTCTCGTTTATCACGCATACGATTTTGCCGAAAAATCTGCGATTTAAAAACGAAAGAATGATGAGCGGCACGATGAATATAAATATTATCTTTGAGCCCGTGGCAAAAAACCGAAGCCACTTCGAAACATCGCGCCCGCCCATCTGCATATCAAATATAACAAACCAAAGCGGAATATAAAATATCATAAAAACAAGTATGCCGATAGGATAATTGAAAAATTGCCATCGGCATTTTTTGCCTTCGATATCACGAAAATCGTATGTATTATCAGTCATTTCTTCCCTCTTTTTCTTTATATCAAGACCGGTTTCACTGCCCGACACAGTTAATAAATATTTTCTCATGACCTGCTTTTCCCCTGATTTTCTTAATATAATCCATACTGTCACTGCATTAATTTCGTGAATTATCAAAAAAACAAAATGTAATCGGCGCAGATAAATATACTTCTTTTATTGCAAAACCAAGTTTTTTGAGCAGCAACAAATTTTTCTTCATTTATATGACCGCACCTTTCTGCCGTATTGAAAAACCGATTGCCATTGCATATATCGCATATTATGCAAGCTCTTACAAAATCAGTATAACATATCTTTCTGATTTTTTCAACCAAACTTTCTCCTTTCTTTCATCATTTTCTTGATAATTTTGTACAACAAATTTTATCCTCATATAAAAGAAAAATTGCAAACAAAAAAGCCCTTTTGCAAGGGCTTTTGTCTTTTGTTTGCAATTATTTACAAAAACGCGATCAGTCGCTGATGAAGGGGAGCAGGGCTACGTGGCGTGCTCTCTTTATAGCTTCTGTCAGCTCTCTCTGATGCTTTGCGCAAGTGCCTGTGATTCTGCGGGGAAGGATTTTGGATCTCTCGGAAGTAAACTTTCTGAGTCTTGCAACATCTTTATAATCGATATTTTCTACCTTCTCGGCACAGAAAACGCAAACTTTTTTCTTTTTTCTGTTCATACGAACAGGCTGCTTCTGCATTTCCTTTTCCATAGTACGAAACCTCCTATATCAAATTTTTCGCCGTAATCAGAACGGCAGATCGTCGTCGCCGGAAACTTCCTCAAATTTGGGAGCATCCACTTCGCCGCCGGAGAAAGCAGGCGCGGGATAATCTTCTGTTTTCCCTTCGCTCTTTCTTTCGACAAAGCTTGCCTCGTCGGCTACGACCTCTGTAGCATAGCGCTTGGAACCGTCATTTGCCGTCCAGCTTCTCGTCTGGATCGAACCGCAAATGCATATGGCGCTGCCTTTTCTGAAATACTTTGTTATAAATTCGGCTGTGCTTCTCCAAGCGACAATATTAATAAAATCGCTCTGAGGCTGCTCGCCCTGGCGCTGAAATCTTCTTGTAACGCCGATAGAAAACGATGTGACACTTACGCCTGTGGGAGTCTGCTTCAGCTCCGGATCGGCTGTAAGATGACCGATAAGAATAACCTTGTTAAGACTTGCCATACTGCTCCTCCTTTTTGTTTACGCTTTGATTGTCATGGAACGCATAACGCCTTCCGTGATGTTGAAGATACGCTCGAGTTCGGATACGAAGCTCGGCTCTGCCTCGAATTTAACGAGAACATAGTAACCGTCGTTCATATCGTTGATGGGATAAGCAAGTCTGCGCTTGCCCCACTCATCAAAGCTCTCCACTGTTCCGTTCGCCTCGATAAGGCTTTTGAACTTTGCGACAACAGCGGATGTAGCTTCCTCGCCGCCCGAAACATCGACAATAAACATTGTTTCGTACTTTGAAAGAATCTTTTCCATTACTGTACACCTCCTTCTGGACATAAGGCCGCGAACATATAAAATTTACCCGCGGCAAGGAGAAAAGACATTTTTCAGCCTTCTTCCGAGGTATTATTATACCATCGTATTTCCCTTTTGTCAATCGCTTTTTGCTTTTTGAAAGAAATTTTTTTGTATTTTTGCTTAAATTTTCAAAAAAGCCTTGCATTTATTATGTTTTTATGATATGATAATACCACTATGGGTTATTCCCGCTATTTTGATATTTTAAATTCCGCTGCGATGATCGGACGGTAAGCGCGGAAAATTCAAATAAATCCGTCGGATTGGAGTTTTAAAAAAATGAGTACCATATCTATCATTTTCGGTTCTGTTCTTCTCGCGTGTGCGCTCTTCCTCATTGTCGCCGTTCTTCTTCAGAATTCACAGAAGGGTCTTTCCGGCGCCATCGCAGGCGGTTCTTCGGACACATATTTCGGCAAAAACAAAGGCAAATCCAAGCAGAAAAAGCTTTCCAAGCTCACAGCTATAGCTTCCGTAATATTCGTTGTGGTTGCTCTCGCTACATTTATCGTCGGCAGATAATCGCTTTTTGTCGCGACTGACTTGGTTTTTATCATAATTGCACGCAAACTTTACGGCAGTGGGCGGCAGAAGCATTTTGCCTCTGCCGCCCATAAAATTTTATCGGAGAAAAAATGAAAAACAAAAAAGAAAATAAAAAAGTAAAATACGCCAATGTAGGCGGTCAGGCAGTGCTTGAGGGCGTAATGATGAAAAGCGGCGAAAATGTCAGCGTTTCCGTCCGCCGTGATGACGGCAGTATAAAAACGGCAAATTCGCATTTTGTTTCCGCCCGCAAAAAATGTGCCTTTTTCCGCCTGCCCATTATCCGCGGCGTAGTAAATTTCATCGAAATGATGATACTTTCCTTCAAAACACTCGACCGTTCCGCCACTCTTCTCGGCGTGGAAGAAACGGAAACCAAATTTGAAAAATGGCTGAAAAAGAAATTCGGCAAAAGTATACTCGATGTGCTGATGCCGATTTCCGCCGCGATAGGTATAGCGCTCGCGCTCGTAATATTCATTTATCTGCCCGCGCTCGCCACCACCGGTGTGGAAAAACTCGTCGGCAAAGATATCGGCGTATGGAAATCGGTGATAGAAGGCGTGGCGAAAATAATCATTTTCATCGCATATATTTCGCTCGTTTCACTCATGCCGGATATCCGCCGCACATTCGAATATCACGGCGCGGAGCACAAATCCATTTTCTGCTATGAAAAGAAGCTGCCGCTCACCGTGGAAAACGTAAAAGCGCAGCGCCGTTTTCATCCCAGATGCGGCACGAGTTTCATGTTTGTCATGATAATACTCGGCATAGTAATAGGGCTTTTCATCACGTGGGACAACCGTATCGTCCGCGTGCTCTGCAAACTGCTCACATTGCCGCTCGTGGTGGGAATAGGCTATGAATTTCTCATGTTCTCGGCAAAGCACGATAATTTCATCACGCGCATACTCGTGGCGCCGGGACTCTGGATCCAGCGCATTACCACACGCGAACCCGACAGCTCTCAGATAGAAGTGGCTATCCGCTCGCTCAAATGTGCCCTGCCCGAGGAATTTCCCGATGAAATCGCTCTGGTGGAAGCCGAAAATGCCGCCGACGAAACAAAAGCCTCCGCCTCCGCCGAAAAATCCGACGAGGCAGGCAAAAACGACAGCCCCGACGCAGTATGACTTATTTCGAACTGAAAAAATATATTTCCGGAAGGCTCGCCGCGAAATGCGGCGAGCTTGCCGATTATGAAGCAATGCTTTTCATAAGCAGGCTTTGCGGCATATCGAGAGCGGAATTTCTTTTGCGCATGAATGATAATGCGGTTTTTGACAAAGATATGCTGGAAAGCTTTCTTTCGCGACGCATAAACGGAGAAAGCGCCGAATATATTATCGGAGAAACAACTTTTTTCGATCTGCGCATAAAGCTTTCGCGAGATTGCCTCATCCCGCGCGCCGATACGGAATTTGTGGTGGAAAAAGCGCTCTGTTTCATAGATAAAGACAGCCGCGCGGCAGATCTCTGCACCGGCAGCGGCTGCATCGCCATAGCCATGGCAAAGCATGGCGGCGCTCATGTCGACGGTTTTGATATTTCCGGCGGTGCAGTGGAAATCGCGCGAATGAATGCCGAAGAAAACGGCGTGCGCCATCTCGTGGATTTTCATGTAGCCGATGTGAAAAACGATGTGCTCTGCGGCGGGTATGATATGATAATTTCTAATCCGCCGTATATAAAAAGCGCCGATGTGGCATCGCTCCCGCACGAAGTACTCTGCGAGCCGCGCATTGCACTCGACGGCGGCGCGGACGGCATGGATTTTTACCGCGCCATACTTTCGTATGCGCCGAGCCATCTCAAAACCGGCGGAAAAATAATATTTGAAATAGGATATGACGAGGAAAAAGAAATATGCGGGCTGTGCGCGGAGCATGAGCTGAATTGCGATGTATTTCGCGATTACGGCGGAAATCCGCGAGCCGCGGTAATTTGCAAAAAAGGAGAATGATTTTATGGATATGCGCCCGATAGGTGTTTTCGACAGCGGACTGGGCGGGCTTTGTGCCGTGGCGGAGCTGTCGCGCATATTGCCGCATGAAAATATAATATATTTCGGCGATACGGGCAGAGTGCCTTACGGTTCGCGTTCGGTTTCCACTCTGCATAAATATGCCGCGGAAGATATCGCTTTTCTTCTCTCTCATGATGTAAAAACCGTGCTCGCCGCCTGCGGCACAGTGAGCGCCACCGTGCTCGAAGCCTTGAAAGGCGAAATTTCCGTCCCGCTTTTCGGCGTAGTGGAAAGCGCCGCAAAAAAAGCCGCCGCTCTTTCAAAAAGCGGCAAAATCGGCGTGATCGGCACGGAAGCCACAATAAAAAGCGATATTTTCAAAAGAAAAATACATGAGCTCTCCCCTTTCGCTGAGGTAAAAAGCATCGCCTGCCCGCTTTTTGTCCCGCTCGTGGAAAACGGTTTCATCGCGCGCGACAATGAAATAACGCGGCTTGCCTGCCGCTATTATCTCGCGGAAATGGCAGATTTTGCGCCGGATGTGATGATCCTCGGTTGCACGCATTTCCCGATAATAAAGGATATCATAGCGGATTTTCTTCCGCATACCGCGCTCATCGACCCCGCAAAGGAAGCGGCGCACGAGCTTTACAAAATGCTCACGGCAAATTCCATGCTTTCTCCGTCGCGCGAAAAAGGCGATGTGAAATATTTCGTTTCGGACGCACCCGAGCGCTTTTGCGCCAATGCGTGGATATTTCTCGGCGGCGAGAACAAGATAGAGGCGACAAAAACAGATTTATAGAGAAATAAAAGCAGGGCGCCATCGCCCTGCTTTTATTTCTTTTTTGTGTGGTGGGTGTACTTTTGCGCAAAAGTACCAAAAATAGCTTCCCTTGTGCAAGGGAATAAACCATTTTATTGGCTCCCTTGTGCAAGGGAATTAAGCAATGTGCGTAGCACGTTGCCCCGCTTCGCCGAGAAAGGGTCAGAGCTCCCGACGCAAGTCGGGTGAGGGATTGTTTTCCTTTTTTCAAAAAGTTTCTTTGCCCCATGCGGGGAAACGATCGCGCTTTTCACTGACGAAAATCGCGGGAAAAGTTACTTCTGTCCCCCGCTAGGGGACGAAGGTGTACTTTTCTATGAAGAAAAGTACCAAAAGTCAAAAAGAGGAAAGAAACTCCTGTCTCGGCGACGCCGACACACACGCTGCGCGTATGTGTCAATTCCTCTTTTAAACACCTTCTGTCGCCTCGCGGCGACCAGTGCGAACATACTGCCCCGATAGTCCGACCGTAGACAAAGTCGGAAGCGCAGTTCAGACCCACGCTTAACTCGGACTTTAGTTTGTGCAAACCAGAGCCACAGCTGCCACGTTTCGATGTCCATCAAGCCATGCTCACATAGTCGGAGTTTTAGCTACAGTGGGAAGTGTAGCTAATGCTTCGGCGTGGCACCACTCACCCCGTCGAATCTGCTCGCTTTTTGCGGCGTACTTTGTTCGCACGCGCGGTGTGGCGATAGTTTCGCGGAGAGATAGACAAAAATATTTTTACTTTGCTATCTATAGCACATACTTGCCGCGCATTGCTTCCCGCGGCTAACTCGACGGGGTGCGAGGTAGTTTGCAAAGGAGGGCGAGGAGCCTTCCTTTGATGACTTTTGCCGCGCTTTTGGTCACTCAAAAGCGCGATTCCGTCCTCCATAGGGAACAAAGCAACTTTTGGTACTTTTCGTCAGTGAAAAGTACACCCCGTTTCCTTCGTAAGAAAAAGAAACATTTTCCACCGCTTTTATAAAAGCGCACTCTCCTTTTCAGGCTGCAAAAGCCCGTTTTTGTCACGCCGAGCTTCCTTTGCCACAAATGAACCGAGCGCAAAAAGTGCCGCGACATTGGGAATAACTATGAGCAAATCAAAAACATCCTGCAAATTCCACACGAGATCGTTATACAGCATCGTGCCGACAAAAACACAGGCGAGCGAAACCGTATTATACGCCAGATGCACCGATTTTTTGTTTCCGAAAAGCGATGTCACATTCAGCCTGCCGAAATAATGCCAGCTGAGTATAGTGGAAAAAGCAAAGAACAAAAGGCATACCGCCACAAAAATGCTTCCCGCCTTTTCGCCGAAAACAGAACCGAAAGCCGCCTGCGCCAGATTTGTTTTTTCATATCCCGCAACACCCTCGGTGCCGCTGTGCCCCGCATACATCGTGGAAATTATCACGAGTGCCGTCATCGTGAGCACGATGAATGTATCTATAAATACACCTATCATGGCGACTACGCCCTGCTCATGCGGGTTTTTCACCTTTGCCACGGCATGCGCGTGCGGCGTGGAACCCATACCCGCTTCATTGGAAAAAAGTCCGCGTTTTGCGCCCTGCGAAATCGCTGTTTTCAAAGCATACCCTATTCCGCCGCCGACTATCGCATCGGGGCGAAAAGCATATCTGAATATCATGCCGAATGTCTGCGGAACATATTTTATTCTCACAAAAATTACCGCGAGAGAACCCACGATATATATCATCGCCATCACGGGAACTATTTTTTCCGTAACGGAAGCAAGACGTTTCGAGCCGCCGAAAAATACCACCGCGGCGATAATCGTAATGACAATACCCACTGCCCAATTCGGTATGCCGAAAGCCGTATTCATAGATTCGCCTATCGAATTTGACTGGACCATGACGCCCATCAGCCCGAGGGCAAATATCAGCATCACGGAGAAAAATGCCGCTATGATTTTCCCCGATTTTCCGCGGAAGGCTTCCTTTATATAATATACGGGACCGCCCGTTATTTCTCCTGCCTCATCTATACATCTCGTTTTCTGCGCGAGAGTTGCCTCGGCATATATTGTAGCCATACCGAGAAATGCTATCACCCACATCCAGAAAATAGCACCCGGTCCTCCTATAAGTATCGCTCCGCAGGCGCCGACGATATTTCCCGTGCCGACCTGAGCGGCAATAGCCGTTGTCAGCGCCTGAAAAGAGCTCATTCCCGCTTTATCCGCCTTTTTCCCGTTCATGGAAAATTCGCCGAACATTCTTTTCCAGCCTTCGCCAAAGCAACGTATCTGTACAAATTTCGTGCGCACGGTAAAATACAGCCCACATGCAATAAGTAAAATCGTGATAGCATAGTCGGCGAGCACATTATCTATACCTGCCACAATCCTGTTGAGTCCGTTTAAAAAAGCTTCCATAACAAATCCCCTTCCGTAAATAAAAAATGAGAGCAACCCGACCGATGGATACTCTCATAAATAAGGAAAGCAAAAACAAACCGGAAAGCCGCGCATCCGGAAAGTAAAATAAAATGCTCTGTCCTTTTGCCTGAGAGATTCGGCTTTCGCCTTGCACCTTCGGCACCCGCGTGCGGGTTTCTCCAGAGATCTCTGGTTTTCCGGTCGCTGTCCTTTTTGCGGACTGCCTGAGAGTTTCGCTCCTTCGGCGGGCATAAGCCGCTTTCCCGAAAAATTTCAAAGAGATTTGCTCTTATTGTAGCACAACCGGAAACAAAAGTCAACAGTAAAATAAAAAAGATGGCTCCGCGCGGGTTTATTAGTTTATGGCTGGTTTTATTGCTGCCTGTCATATAAAAACTCCAACAGCTTTTGATTGCTGTTGGAGTTTTGACTTCCTTTAATTATTTTACATCATCAGTTGTCGCTGTTGAAAAATCCTTTTTTGTAGAGGAAGTATCCGCCTACGCCGGCTATAGCAACCACGGCAACAATGCCGATTACTATCGCTACGGCAGGATTGGATTTCTTGGCTGTCTTTGCAGTCAGTACAAAGAAATCTCCCGTGCTGTCCGTAAGGCTGTCGCCGGAAACGGTTATCTTGTTTCCGTTGCGTGTGAAATCGGTGATTTCCACGGGGGCATTGCCCTTTATCGTATAAACCTTTACGGATGTTTTCTTGTTTTCATCAGCCAATGTGAGTGTCACAGACATTTCTTTGTCGAGCGGAATCTTGTCTTCGCTGCATTTTACTTCTACGAAATAAGCCTTCAGCAGTCCCGCGTCGGAGTAAACATCGCCGTTATCTTTGAGATATTTCAGCCATGCTTCAAACCATTCGTAGTCGCCTGCCGTCTTTTCAGTCACGGTGTAGAAATATTTCGATACATCCGTGCCGGGGATTGTAACGGAAACGCCGTTCTGCTCAAATTTAACGGATTTCTTATTGCCGTCGGTGATCATTTCATATCTGAAACCGCAGGCTGCGCATTTCTTTGCGTTTTCTCCGTCGTCCACAAAGCTGTGAACGCCCGTAGCGGGTGTGGTTGTTTCTATGGTTCTGTTACATACGCTGCACTGCTGTACCGTGATGCCGTCGGAAATACATGTTGCTTCTTTATTTGTTATAACAGTCATCTTGTGATCTGCGTAAGGAAGCGTTGTTCTGTCCTCGGCGCCGCACTTTGAGCAGGATCTTATCTTGTAGCCCGCTTCGATACATGTGGAATTTTTCATCGTCACATAATCGCCGTAGGAGTGACCCGTAGCGGGGATGGTCTGCGTCTTTACATCGCCGCATACTTTGCATACGGCTTTCTGCTCGCCTGCTGTCGTGCAGGAAGCGGAACGAACCAGTTCCCAGTCGCCGTAAGTATGACCGTTTGCGCATGTGCCGCCTGTAGCGGGGATGGATTCCGTCTTTGTCTTGCCGCATACGGTGCAGGTGTATGTCATGATGCCGTCTTCCGTCTGCGTAGCAGCCTTGGTAACAACGCCGCTTCCGTATGAATGAGCGGAAGGAACAACTTCTCTTGTCGTTTTATATCCGCAACCCGGATAAGAGCATTCATAAGTCCATGTTCCGCCTACTGTGCAATCCGTGCTTGCGTCTGCTTTGAGTTTGAAATACATCGTGAAATTATGTCCGCAGGACTGATCCGTGCAAACCTGAACCCTGCCGCACATCGTGCATTTCTGTACCCATGTGCCGTTGGCAAGCTTTTCTCTTGCGCCGTAAGTATGATCGGAAGCGGGGATAGCCGTTACTTTTTCAAGTCCGCATTTTTTGCATTTCATCGTGCCGCTGCCGAAACCGCCGTAAAGCGTTTTTGCTTCTTCGGAGCAGGGGTAAACTTCATACTGTGTGACAACCCAGCTGTGATTGCAGAGGTTGGGATCCGTAGTTGTGTTGCACTGAGTGGATGTACAGCCTTTGTAGAGAGCGCAGGCTGTATTCAGGCACGAACCGCATACCGAGCATACGGGATGCTTATCCGTGTGAGCGATACCGCCGCCGTCATATACGCGGCAATATGTGGATGTACAACCGTTGTAGTTCTTGCAGTCGGAATTGAAGCAGCTGCCGCATCTCGAACACTTGCCGTAAATAAGCTCGTGCAGAGTCGTGTGCTCAACATTGCCGCCGTAAGCGTATTTCACGCATTTTGTTTCGGTGCAGCCCTGATAGTTTTCGCAATCAACTCTGAGGCATGCGCCGCATTTTTTACATACGGAGTGAGCCTGAGTATGCTTTACCATGCCGGAGCTGGAACCTTTACAGCCGGCAGCCGTACCGTTGCATCCGATATAATCTTCGCAATTCTTTATAAGGCAGTGTCTGCAATATTCGCAGACTTCGTGAAGAACCGTGTGGGAAACGAGATTTGTGAGGTCCTTATTGCAACGGTCGCATATCTTGTCGTTATTTGTGTCTATGTGACCGAGAGCCGTGCCCTGCGTTGCATTACAGCCGGAGCGCTGGCATTTCTGCGGCTCTGTGCATGTAGCCTTACCGAAAATGTGACCGAGAGGTTCGCCGTCGGTGGAACCGCACTTCGAGCATGTTCTTGCTTTCGTGCAGGTAGCGGCAACCCAGTTGTGTACGCAGTTCATAACAAGGCCGCACATCGTGCATTTGCCGTCCGCGCCCTCTATATGATCTATTTTCTCGCCTCTTGTTGCGCCGCAACCGTCGCGTTTACACGTTTCGGGCTTCTGGCACGTTGCCGGGGCATAGTCATGTCCGAGGGGATCGCCGTCTGTTGTGCCGCACTTCGTGCAGGTTTTCGGCTCTGTGCATGTAGCCGCTTTCCAAGTGTGCGTGCAGTTGACGAGATTTACATCCGCTGCGCTGTAAAGCGTATGCGTCGTGCCGAGGATATCGGCGGTGAAGCTTACGGAATACGTGGGATTCTTTGCGCCTGCGTCGATTTTGCCCTCTATCGGGATAGTGACTTTGAAACCTTTATCCACTTTATCCACACTGCGGCTTACGGAAGCGCTTGTGCCTGTGGAATCAAGTGTGTAGTTCACTGTGAGCGAGTATTTGAGATTGCGAAGCTCAAATGTACCGGACTCCACGAGAAATTCGAAATTCACCGTATTTTTCGGCGTGCCCGTGACATATTCGCTCTTTGACATCGAAATCTTCGGGAGCTTTACCTCCATTGTCGCCGCTATGCCCTCTGCGCTCATCTTTTCGCTGTTTTTAGCGCATCTCGCGTAGAGCGTATAGGACTGACCGGCAGTAAGATTTGTAAATACGCCGCTTGTCGAATATGTTCCGCCGTCTATACTGTATTCCACCGTATAGCCCGAAACATCGGAAGACACAGTAAATCCTGTTTCGGAAATGGAAACAAAGCTTATGCTCGCGGGAACGGGAACCGTAGTCACCTCAAGAGCTTCGCTCGTATTGCTTGCCATAGCCGCATTGGTTTCCTGATAGCGCGCGATTATATGGTATGTCTGACCTGCCACAAGCGGAGTCGACGGATTTGTGAGGTAGCTTACCGTGGAATAGCTGAATGTCATTTCCGACGATGTGCTCGATGGGCGCTGCCATGTAGTACCGCCGTCAAGACTGTATTCCTGATCCGCCTTGGAATAAATCGTTATCTGGGTGGAGCCGTATGTCTTGACCTCGGGCTTTGCGGGTGCATCGCCGGGCGCTGCTTTTGTTCTTAACGTTTTTGTTTCGACAGCAGATTCCTCAGCAGTATCCGTGACTTTATAAAGCGAGAGCATATATTTCTCTCCGGGTTCAAGACCGCTGAATGTTATCGTGTTGGTTATGTTGTCTATACTTACAAAATAGCTCTGCTTATTGGAGCTTGCTTTATAGCCATTACCGATACCATCAAGGTTTATGTAATAATCCTTGGTAACAGCCTGAACTTCAATAGTCTTATCTGTAATTTTAATTTCTCTGAGATAATCAATCAGTCCTGCCGCATGAACATGAGAATGCTCATCATGCAGGTCGACTGTGCCTATCATGCTGAAACAGAATATCAGCACGAGGGCAAAAGATAAAATCCTTTTTTTCATATTTCCTCCGATTTTGCAAGAATTGCGGAAAGCCCGAATTCGCGTCCGGCACGGGAGTGAAAAATCCGCCTCCCATAAGCGGATTTTTTGAATGTTTCCGTACGCTTTATCGTTATATTTGCTTTTCCGCCGCATTATGGAAAAGCCGACATGCGTGCGCATGATGCGCGCGTGCGACTTTACAGACTTATTATATACAAATATATAAGATTTGTCAAGACATTTGCCCCATGTTTCGCGCAAAAATTCCCCGCGCTGTGACGGAATATTTCATTTTTATATTTTTTATTTTCATAAAATTTGTTGTTTTTTGATTTATTTTGTCAATATAATTTTCATTTTTCGGCAATAAAAGCCGAGGATTCTTCCCTCGGCTTTTGCTTTTTACAGTTTCTTTTCGAGTATATCGGCTATCCTGCGACAGGCTGTCCCGTCGCCATACGGATTTACGCGGTGCGACATTTTATCATATGCCGCCGCATTGTCGAGCAGCTCCGAAAGCGCCACGTATACGTCCTCTTCTTTTGTTCCGACGAGGCGGAGCACTCCCGCCTCCACCCCCTCCGGGCGTTCAGTGGTATCGCGCATCACGAGCACAGGCTTGCCGAATGCGGGTGCTTCCTCCTGTATGCCGCCGCTGTCCGTCATCGCGAGAAAACATCGCGCCAGTATATTGTGAAAATCCGGCACGGAAAGAGGCTCCGTGAGTCGGACGCGATCGCAACCCGCAAATATTTTTTTCGCCGTTTCTTTCACCTGCGGGTTCGGATGCACGGGATATATCGCCTTCACATCGGAATGCTCCTCTATCGCGCGGCGTATCCCCGAAAGCATATTTTCGAGCGGTTCTCCGATATTTTCGCGCCTGTGCGCCGTTATCAGCACGAGGCGGCTGCCGCGCGCCCATTCGAGGCACGGATGCGTATAGCCTTCCTTCACGGTCGTTTTCAGCGCGTCGATAACGGTATTTCCCGTCACATACACATTTTCCGAAAAGCCCTCGCGGAGTAGATTCTGCCTGCTGTTTTCCGTCGGACAGAAAAGATATGACGAGAGCGAATCCACGGCGTGCCTGTTGAATTCCTCGGGATACGGCGCAAAAATATCATAAGTGCGCAGTCCCGCTTCCACATGCCCCACCGGTATTTTCATATAAAAAGCCGCCAGCGCCGAAGCAAAAGCGCTCGTAGTATCGCCGTGAACGAGCACGGCATCGGGCTTTTCCTTTTCCAGCACAGCTTTCATCCCGCCGAGCGTGCCTGCCGTTATGTCGAAAAGCGATTGTCCCTCGCGCATTATTTCCAGGTCGTAATCCGGATTTGTTTCAAAAGCGGAAAGCACATCATCGAGCATTTCCCTGTGCTGCCCCGTAACACATACCTTCACGTCAAATACGCCCCTGCTTTTCAGCTCCGATACGAGAGGACACATTTTCACCGCCTCCGGTCGCGTGCCGAATACGAGCATTATTTTTTTCATAAATATATCTCCGATATAGTTTTTTGATATATTATTGCCTGTAAAAATGATTTTCAGGCATCATTTCCGATATACGTGAATCTTTTTGTTTCCTTCCCGTCGCGCATTATTTTTTCATTCCACATCGCCGCCGGACGCGCCCATATTCCGCCTTCGCCGTACAATGCGCGGTATATCACCATATCTTCCATGGTTTCGGAATGCTTTGCCACGAAAAGAACTTCATACTCGCCGCCTTTGAAATGGCGGTATCTTCCCTTTTTTATTTCTTCCATATCAGTGCTCCTCACCTCCCGCGTCCGAAGCCTCGCTTTCTTTCGCTTTCGCTTTGGCATCGCGTTCCGCTTCCTTTTTATCGAGAAAACGACCGAGCAGTGTGTAGAGCACGGTGCATATCGGCACGGCAAAAAGCATACCGAGTATGCCCCATGCGTTTCCGCCGACGGTTACCGCCACAAATACCAGCATGCTCGGAAGTCCCACGGATTTTCCCACCACTCTGGGATATATTATATTTCCGTCGACCTGCTGCATGGCTATGATAAAGATCACAAACCACAGAGCTTTTTTCGGATCGGCTATGAGTATCAGCAGTGCGCCGGCGCCGGAGCCTATAAATGCTCCGAAAATCGGTATCAGCGCCGTCACGCCGACGAGCACGGATATCATCAGCGCATAAGGCATACGCAGTATCAGCATGCCGCAAAGACACAGCAGCGTGTTTATCACCACTTCCGCGAGCTGACCCGTGACGAAATTCGAAAAGCATTCGTTGCAGAGCGAGAAAAATTCCGTTATTTTATTATAATGCCTGTCGGAAAACAGACCGCGGAGCAGTTTTTTCGTCTGCGCGCCGAGCTGTTCCTTGCGGAGCAGTACATATATGGATATGGTGCCCGCCACTATTATATTCACCGCAGTGGTGCCCGCCTTCAGCGTGAAATCCACGGCTTTATTCACTATTGTGTTTCCGTATTTCGAGAGAAACTCCGTTATTCTGTCCGTCAGTCTTTCGCCGTCGAGCGGAGAATCCGGCAGAGTTATGGAAAGCTTCGCGAAAAATTCGTGAATTTTCAGCCAGTACAAATTCAGGTTTTCGGCATAATCGGGCAGTTTTGAAACGAACGTGGAAACAGCCCTCGCTATATGCGGAACCACCACAAAAATCACGAGCACGACCGATCCTATTATGAGCACTTCGCTGAGCGCGAGGCAAACGCCGCGTCTCACTCTCGCGGAACATTTCTTTTTTGCTTTCGCAAAAATTTTATCCCATAGCTTTTCGAAAAGATTCAGCACGAGATTTGCGACGAAAGCTATGCAAAATCCCGCAAAAACGGGCGATATTGCCCCGAAAAATTTCGGAAAGAACGCGCCGATATCGGCGGCGTTTGTAAGAAGTGCCACACCGATAAGCGCCAGTGCTATTATCGGCGCGGCAAGTTTTTTTATTATTGCCAAAGAAATTCTCCTCCGATTTTATTTGAGTCCCAGCTCGTCAACGAAATAAGCGCGGCTGTGCGCCGTTCTTCCCTCTCCGTCCTGTACGGTCACGCGGAAATACGGCTTATACGGAAGCCCTGTTTTCGTATCGTCCAGACTCAGCTCCAGATATTTTCTCATATCAAATTCGGCATGGTTTACATTTGCATTGAAATTATCTCCTGCAAACGCATTGAAGCGGCATTCCGTGGTAAGCGAAACGAGGCGCGCATCCGAGCATGATATATGCAGTATGCCGTCCTCCAGATAAAGCTCGTTTATCGCGGGACCGAGCGAAGCATAGAAATCGCCGCGTTCCAGCGCCGCCATCACGGTATTATATTCCAGTTTTTCCGCTTTCAGCATGATAAAGCAACCGAAAGCATCCTCCGGATGATGTCCGTCATCGGTAGCGAGCGGGAAAACTCTCTTTCCGAGGCGAAGCATATCGTCGATGGGCTGCATGCTGTTGTCGAGCTGATATCCCATGCGGAAACAGCCGTAATTTGCCAGTTCCACGCCCCATACGCCTTCCAGTCCGGCATAATCATTATAATTCTGTATCGACCAGAAAGGATGATTGTACGAAACGAGAAATCCGGCTTTATTTGCCACATCGATCATCTTGTTCATATCTTCCACGCTGTAGCGGCGCTCGTAATTCACTTTGCGCATTTCATCGGTGACAAGCGGACGCGACGCGGGAAATACCTTGGATTCCGTGAAAAGCGGATTTACCTTTTCATGCGGATTCTTGGCATATATATTTATATGATATGTAGGCAGATACCAAAAGCCTTTTTCGGGCCAGCGTGCATTCACGGCTATTTCCGTCGAGAGTATGGTGAGAAAATCGTCGTCATTGAGATCGTCGTGAGGAATCATCACTTCGTGATCCGTATATGCGAGTATGGAATATCCGCGGCTCTTATATTCTTCCTTTGCCTGCTCCGGTGTCCAGCAACCGTCGGAAACGGTGGTATGCGCATGCATATTTGCCTTATAGAAATTTCCTTTTTCGGGAAGCAGATATATTTTCATGATATCAAACCTTCTTTTTTATTTTATATGTTTTATTATAGTACAGAAATGTGAAAAAGTAAAGCATCGGCGCAAAAAATAATAAATTTTCGCGCTGTTTCGCAAATTATTACCAAAAATGCGCGATTATTTTCATTGACCCGTCGCTTCACCGGTGTTAAAATATAGTAAAATATGCCTTTACGGCAAAAAAATACAGGAGAAACAAAATGAAAAACACCAGAAGAATTTCAGCGCTTCTTCTTGCGCTGATGATCGTGATCAGCTCGCTCGCATTCGTTTCATGCGGTGAAAAAGAGGCAGAAAAAAAATATACTTTCACTCTCATCGTAGTAGACGACAAAGCAGTTGAAAAAAGCTTTGAAATTAAAACAGACAAGGAAAACCTTGCCGACGCTCTGCTTGAAGCAAATCTTGTTTCCGGTTCCGACAGTGAATGGGGTCTGATGATAGACACCGTAAACGGACTGAAAGCAGATTATTCCGTAGACGGTTCATGGTGGGCGCTTTATGAAGGCGACAAAATGAGCGAAGTAGGCGCAAGCTCGCTCCAGCTCACAAACGGCGCGACATACAAGCTCGTTTATACAAAAGGCTGAGAAATATAAGTTGCAAAAAACCGCTCTTGCCGACGCAGGCAAGGGCGGTTCTGTTTTTTCTTTGCGCAAAGAAAAGGAAGCGGGCGGCAGTCGCGCACCTGTTTCTTTTCGTAAAAAGAAGAAGGCGGGCGACTGCAGTCGCCCGCGGACGAGGGTCGCGCTTTTTACTGACAAAAAGCGCGGCAAAAGTCATCAAAGGAAGGCTCCTCGCCCTCCTTTGCAAACTACCTCGCACCCCGTCGAGTTAGCCGCAGGAAGCAATGCGCGGCAAGTATGTGCTATATATAGCAAATCAAAAATCTCAAGTCTATCTCTCCTCGCATCATCAGCCATACCGCGCGTGCGAACACAGTATGCCGCAAAAAGCGAGCAAATTCGACGGGGTGAATTGGCTCCCGCCATGGCTTTTGATATGCTTCCCACTATAAGCTAAACTCCGACTACGCGAGCATGGCTTGATGGACATCGAAACGTGGCAGCTAAAGCCAAAATCTAAACAGACTAAAGTCCGTGTTAAGCGGGGGGCTGAACCGCGCTTTTGGCTTCGTCTATGGTCGAACTGTCGGGGCAGTATGTTCGCACGAGTCGCCGCGAGGCGACAGAAGGAGATGAAAAGAGGAATTGACACATACGTGCAGCGTGTGTGTCGGCGTCGCCGAGACAGGAGTTGCCTTCCTCTTTTTGACTTTTGGTACTTTTGGTCACGCAAAAGTACACCCCGTTTCTCGGTAGAGAAAGATACTTTCACGGGCGACCGCAGTCGCCCGCCCCATTTTGGCGAAGAGTAACTTTTTCCGCGCTTTTTATAAAATCGCGCCACAGTTCTCCCTGCGCAAAGGAAATCAAAAATCCGCCCGAGAATGGGCGGATTTTTCGATTTTTACGATAAAACATAATCCGGCTCAAAGAGCATTTCCGATAATTCGCCTGTCGTGCCGCAAAAAATATTCTTTATATTCCTGATATGCAAAAAATCATGCGGCTTCAAAAGCGACGTATCTTTTTCAAAAAACGCCGCTCCGCTTTTTTCGAGGATTTCCCCGACAAACTGCGAGCAGAAATAATATCCGCGGCGCCGATGGGCTATGCCGAAATGGCATGCCACGCATCCGAGCAGACTGTATCTGAAAAGAGCACGGTTTTTTATCATGCGGGCGACGCGGTTTTGCGCGCGCTCCGCGACTTTATCCGGAACCTCCAGACACATCAGCCTGCACAGCGATTCTTTATGTGCGCCGAGAAAGCCGCGGTCGGTCTGTTCCTCCGTAAGCCCGCCCGGCAACGGGAAATTTTCGCGAAGCCTCGAAAAGCTGTAGAAAACCCCGGGATCATTTTCAAAAGCTATCGCCGCATGGGTATATACACTTCGCGTAAATAAACCGACTATGCGTGACGGCACGGATTTTGTCCTTGTGAGAAGAATATATATGCGCTTCATTTATTTCAGCCTGTTCACATTGCTCTGCGCGCGTATTTCTTCCAGACTTTTGGACTGGGCATGCACTATGGGCGACCATTCCACCTTTTTGAAAAATGCCTGAATATTTATCGGTATATAAGTGAACATGAATATCGGAAAAGTGAATGTATAAAGTATCTTTTTGAATGTACTCGTATGGATTTTCTTCCATTCCGTGATGGTGGTTATCGCGCCGAGAACCCACAAAAGCAGATATGCATTAAGCAATGTCTGCAAAATGGAGCGCACCGCGATCAGCTCATCCGCGCCTTTCAGCCCGCCCGCTATGATAAACGTGCCGTTTACCAGAATGCTTACCAGTGTTATCACCACCGCGGGGAATATAGCCATAAACATATCGTAGCAGGCAAATCCGCGATGGCGGAATATGCCGCAGAAAAGATCTTTGCCGTATTTTTTCAGCACCTGCAAAAATCCCTTTGACCAGCGCAGACGCTGACGCCACGACTGGCGGAAGCTCGTGGGTTGCTCATCAAAAAGCATGGCTTTTTCGCAATAGCCTATTCTCTCGCCGTCGATGACGGTTTTTATGGTGAATTCCAGATCTTCTGTAAGAAGAAAGAAATTCCACCCGTCGTTTGCCATTAGTATTTCACGGCTGAACATAAATCCCGTGCCGCCGATGGAGCTGCTCGTGCCAAGGCACATGCGGGAGCGGTTCAGATACTGCGATTCACGCAGAAACCAGAGTCCGTAGCCCGCGGAAATCCAGTTGTCGCCGTAGTTTTTGGAATTGCGATAGCCTGTGACGATGCTGTAGCCGCGCGAAAATGTCTTATTCATTTCAGCGATATAATTCACATCGAGAACATTGTCGGCATCAAAAATAAAATATCCGTCGAAAATTTCCCAGCCGTAGTCGCGTTTTATCTGCTCCAGCAGATAATTCATGGCATAGCCTTTGCCCACCTTTGCTTTATTGAAACGCTCATATACCACGGCACCGTGCTCGCGCGCTATTTTCGCCGTATTGTCCGTGCAATTGTCGGCGACGAGAAATACCGTGACAAGCGAAGCGGGATATTTCTGATTCTTTATGCTGTCTATCAGATTTGCTATGACCACTTCTTCATTGCGCGCGGCAACGAGAACGGCATATTTGTGATTTTCCGCCTTTGCATTTTTCTTTCTGCGGAAAATCCACGGTACTACCACATAGAAAAACTGATAGCAGTAGCAAAGAGTGAAAATTATCGCTATGATATAGTTTATATAGCTTAAAGTTTCCATTTTTTAAAAATCCTTTGTTTTTTGCGGAGAAAGCCGACGCTCATGCGCCGGCATGAATCCGCTTTATTTGCCGTGGGTAAATTAGTTTGACTTCGGGAGATTGTCTTTCGGGTAAGTATTTGTTTCTTGGTCTATGCAGCTGTTTATATCAGCTATGATCGCATCATAGTTTATACCGAGTATACCCGCAAGTTCGCGGTTAAATTCAAGGCGGACGCCTATTCCTCTGTTGCTCCAGCGGATATTGGCATAAACCGTCGCGTAAGCTATGAGCGTGGCATCATCGTCATAGATATCGTGCATTTTCCCGTCGGAGAAAATCGGCGTTTCGTAATTTATATTCTTACCGTACGAATCCGTCATAAAGATATCAAGCAGACGGGTGATTGTTTCTCTGTCTTTCACGGAGGAAGAAGAATAATTTCTTTCGAAACAGTTGTAATAATTCGTGACGAATTGCACATCATCCGATTCCACGCCGTAAATTTCCACATCCACCGACATCTTCATGAAATCTGCCGCCTCTGCATCAGCCAGTATATCCTCGGCTGAGAATGCGGGCACATCGGGGAAAGATTTTCCTTCATAGAGCTTTTTGATTGCCGATATTGTCTTTGTCATATCGGAATAAATGGTAAATCTTCTGCTCTGATACTGTGAAATCTGAATAGAGAAACAGGAGTATGCGGGCACTTCCTTTGCTCCGCTGCGCTGTCTTTCATTAAACTCGGGAACATACACATCGCGGAAAATCCTTGCAAATTCGCTGTTTCTGAATCCGTTGTCGCGATACGGCTGCAATCCGCCCAGACCGTAAATCGCCACTTCTTCCTTTTCGGAAAGATAGCGCAGGGCTGCACTCATATTCGCTTCGGTTTTTATATTCCGAATAAAGCTGCTGCCGGCAGGTGTCAGATATGTGCGCAAATTGTACAATAATCTGGCTCCTGTGGCTGTATTTACTATTATAGTCGCAGAGAAAGGATTTTTCAAGCAATCGTCGGTTGCATAAATGTCATCTGATATATACGTCAGCTCGCCGCGACCCGTCACGATATCCATTATGCCGTTTATATCGTCCTTTTCTGTGAGGATATATATTTCCGAGGAATCGCCCGTGGAGATGATCACATTTTTGCATATGCCTGGCGAAAATTTTGCCGGCTCGGCGTTTCGCATTATCATTGCCGTAAGTATAGCGACGGATGCCACCGCCACGCATGAAAATGCCTTTATGCCCTTTATCGCGCCGTGGCGCACTCCGCGGTACATCACCATATTCAGAATGATATTAGCGACAAATCCGACAAGAATGACGAGCAGAGCGGATATCGCTATCAGCGGGAAGCTTTTGCTCAGATCGGACATGGCGATAACTATGGCGACGAGACTCATTGCGAGATATATTATAATATATTTTACTGCCACCTTTACGCCGTTGTAGGTAAAAGCTTCACCCGCGCGTTCGCTTTTTGCAAACATGGCGAGAAACATACCGCAAACAAAAATTACGGCGCTCACCGCGAGAAGTATGAGTATTTTGCCCAAAATCGCGCCCGCGCTCATCACCGTGAGCGTGCCGAAGCTTTCGTAGACAGATATCGGCGAAATTTTCAGCAGATTGTAAATAAACGAGCTTTCGAGGTTCCATCCGGTGATCAGTTTGAATTGCTCATCAAGACAAAGAGAAGCCACATAAGGGATGAAAATCGCGACCGCCGAAAAAGCTATATGGACAGCCGTATTGCCGCACACGGCGGAAAAGAGGGAAAAAAGCGAAAAATGGAAAATGTAAAAAGCGAGAGTATATACCGTGAGCCGCACAATCTGCGCGAGCATGTCGAGAAAAATCCCGGTGCCGCAGCCCGATGTCGCCCCTATCACCACGAAAATGAGCATCATCAGTATAAAAGGAGCGGCAAAAAGCAATATGCCGAAAAGCGTATTCGATGCGAATATCGCATTTCGCGTGATGGGCAGCTTGTGCTCGAAATAATTTCCCTGCTTTGTATGCATATTTCTCCATGTGAAAACGGAAGAAATCAGCGCCGCCACGGCAGAAGCGATATAAAAGCAGAGTTGGAAATCGTCCGTACACATAAGATCCAGCAATTCCCTGCCGCGATCTGCGCGGGAGGCGCTCCCGAGCAATATGAGTATTACCACGGGTATGATCAGCGCAAGGCAACCGTAAAGCAGAAATGAAGCCCAGCTTGTTTTTATTTTGCAGCGGAGAAACGAGCCCGCACCGGAAAGCGAAAAGCCGTTACCCTTTTTTGTCGAGGATTTCTGTGAAATCATATCCTATTTCCTCCATTTCCGATATAAATACTTCTTCCAGCGTGAGAGGAAGAATTTCATAGAATTTCGGCGAAAGAGAAAGAATTTTTTCTTCCGTTTCCGCTTCGTTTCCGCGGACTATGAGCGTGATCACGCTTCCCGTTTTTCGGAAATCGGCTATTTTCAGCGGTGCAAAGCTCGATATATCCGTGGCATTATCGCCTGCCACCATCTGTATTTTCAGTATACCGCCCTTGAGATCGTCCACATCGCTCTCAAAAAGAATTCCGCCTCGGTGAATAAGTCCCACATGATCGCAAAGATCTTCCAGCTCGCGCAGATTGTGAGAAGCGATTATCGGCGTCATGCCGTTTTCAGCCACTTCTTCGCAAATCAGCTTTTTCACAAACTGACGCATCACGGGGTCCAGCCCGTCGAATGTTTCGTCGCAGAGCAGATATTTCGGTCGGCAGGAAAGCCCCAGAAGTATATCCACCTGTCTTTTCATTCCTTTTGAAAATGTGGAAAGTGAACGCTTTCTTTCTATTTTAAATGTATTGCAGAGCATATCATAGCGTTCTTTGTCGAAACTCTTATATATATTTCTGTAAAAATTCATCATATCGTCCGTGCTCGCGCCGGGCAATTTGTATTCGTCATCGGAAATATAGAAAATTTCCTGCTTTACCGCGGTATTTTCCCATACGCTCCTGTTATCGTAGAGCACGTCGCCGCCATCGGGGCGGAATATGCCCGCCATCACGCGGAGCAGAGTGCTTTTTCCGGCGCCGTTGCTGCCGATGAGTCCGTAAATGGAGCCGTTTCCTATTTTCGCGCTGACATTGTCCAGCGAAACGATATCGCCGTAACTTTTTGTCACGTTTCGTATTTCTATCATTCGAGAGAACCTCCTGTCATGCTTTTTGCCAGATCCAGAATTTCCTTCGGAGAAACCCCCATGGAAATTGCGCGACGCATTTCGGATGCGAGAATATCGAGTTGCTTTTTTGCCTGAATACCGCGCAGCATATCCGTATCGGAACAGACAAATCTGCCTTTTCCCGGCGCGCTGTAAAGTATGCCGCGCCGCTCAAGCTCTGTGAAAGCTTTCTGCACCGTATTCGGATTTACGGAAAGCTCCGCCGCAAGCACGCGCACCGACGGCACGGGCGACTGCGCAGACATATCTCCCGATACGACAAGCCGCGTTATATTTTCCACGAGCTGCTCATATATCGGCGTGCGCGAACGCGGGTCTATCTGAATCATATATCCCAACTCCTTTCGTATAGCTGTACTATCGCTGCTAATACAGTTATAACACATATTCCCCGCGTTGTCAATAGCTTTTTTACAAATATTTTCCTGATTTTCGCAATGCGGCAAAAAAATAATTGATAATAATTATCATTATCACTTGACAAAAACGGCTTTTGCTGTTATAATTGCAAGTACAAAAAGAAAAAAACGGAGGCATATAAAATGAATATCACAAAAGATATAATATATATAGGAGTGAACGATCATACGACAGACCTTTTTGAGGGGCAGTACAGAGTGCCGCGCGGCATGTCGTATAATTCTTATGTCATTTCGGATGAAAAAATCGCCGTGATGGATACGGTGGATATAGGTTTTACCCACGAATGGCTTGACAATCTCGCCGAGGCGCTCGGAAACCGCAAGCCCGATTATCTCATCATACAGCATGCGGAGCCGGATCATTCCGCAAATATCGCGAATTTTCTGAAAGCTTATCCCGATACTGCCGTTGTGGCAAATACCAAAACATTTGCCATGATAGATAATTTTTTCGGCGCGGGACTTGTAAAAAACAAACTGACTGTGGAAAACGGCGACGAGCTTTCGCTGGGCAGGCATAAACTGACCTTTGTTTTTGCGCCGATGGTGCACTGGCCCGAAGTAATGGTGACTTACGATGCGACGGATAAGGTGCTTTTCTCGGCGGACGGTTTCGGCAAATTCGGCGCACTCGATACGGACGAGCCGTGGGCTGACGAGGCGCGCAGATATTATATCGGAATAGTCGGAAAATACGGAGCGCAGGTTCAGGCTCTGCTGAAAAAAGCCGCCGCGCTCGACATAGAAAAAATCTGCCCTCTGCACGGTCCCGTGCTTTCGGAAAATCTGCCGTATTATCTCGGGTTGTATAATACATGGTCTTCCTACGGAGTGGAAACGGACGGCGTATGCATAGCATATACATCCGTTTACGGAAATACGAAAAAGGCGGCGCTTCTGCTCGCGGATGAATTGCGTAATTCCGGCTGCCCCGATGTCGCAGTGCATGATCTCGCCCGCGCGGATATGTCGGAGGCTGTGGCAGACGCTTTCCGCTACGGAAAACTTGTTCTGGCTACGACAACATACAATGCGGAAATATTCCCTTTCATGCGCGAATATATAAATCATCTCACCGAGCGCGGCTATAAAAACCGCACGGTGGGGCTTATCGAAAACGGTTCATGGGCGCCGCTCGCCGCAAAAATAATGCGCGGCATGATGGAAAACTGCAAAAATATCACCTGGCTCGAAAAGCCCGTGACAGTAAGATCCGCACTGACCGAGGAAAACAGAAAAGAAATAAGCGATATGGCAGGCGAGCTTTGCCGCGAATATACCGCGCTTTCCGACGGAGCGGAAAACAAAAACAATATGCAGGCGCTTTTCCGTATAGGCTATGGGCTTTATGTGGTTACTTCAAATGACGGAAAGCGCGACAACGGACTTATAGTGAATACAGTCACGCAGGTTTCCGATAATCCCATCCGCATAGCCGTGAATATAAATAAAGAAAATTATTCATATCATGTGATAAAACGCACGGGAATAATGAATGTAAATTGCCTTTCGACGGAAGCGCCGTTTGCCGTATTTGAAAAATTCGGATTTCAAAGCGGCAGAAATACGGACAAATTTGAGGGATGCAATCCCGCACGCTCGGCGAATTCTCTTATAATGATGCCGCATTATATAAATGCCGCTTTCTCGCTGAAGGTGGAAAATTTCGTAGATCTCGGCACGCACGGAATGTTTATCTGCTCCGTGACGGAAGCACGCGTGGTAAATGACAAGCCGACCATGACATACGATTATTATCAGAAAAATGTGAAGCCCAAACCCGAAACGGAAGGAAAGAAAGGTTATGTCTGCAAGGTATGCGGCTATATTTACGAGGGAGAAAATATTCCCGCGGATTATATCTGCCCGCTTTGCAAGCACGGAACAGCGGATTTTGAACCGATAAAATGAGATGAAAAAAAACAGGAAATCCATGCGGATTTCCTGCTTTTTTATTTCATTATTTCAATTTATCAATACATTCCGCCCATGCCGCCCATGCCGGGATTAGCGGGAGCAGCGGGTTCCGGCTCTTTCTTGTCGGCTACGAGAGCTTCCGTGGTGAGTACCGTGGAAGCTACGGAAGCGGCATTCTGGAGAGCGCTTCTGGAAACCTTGGTAGGATCTATGATGCCTGCCTCGAACATATCGACATACTTCTCATTGTAAGCATCGAAACCAAAGCCGGGTTTGTTTTCGGAAAGAATTTTGTCTATTACGACGGCGCCTTCAAATCCTGCATTGAGCGCGATCTGACGTACAGGCTCTTCGAGAGCTTTCAGCACTATGCGGACGCCTGTCTTTTCGTCGCCTTCTACTGTATCTACGAGAGATTTTACATCTGCTATCGCATTGAGGAAAGCTATACCGCCGCCGCATACGATACCTTCTTCCACAGCTGCTTTTGTGGCATTGAGAGCATCTTCTATGCGAAGCTTCTTTTCTTTCATTTCTATTTCCGTAGCGGCGCCGACTTTGATAACGGCAACACCGCCTGCCAGCTTGGCAAGACGCTCCTGGAGCTTCTCGCGGTCAAATTCACTCGTGGTGCTTTCGATGCCGGCACGGATCTGAGCTACTCTGCTCTTGATTTCGTCGGGATCGCCCTTGCCGCCTACGATTATGGTGTGATCCTTGTTGATTTTCACCTGGCTTGCATGACCGAGCTGAGCCACTGTGGCATCCTTCAGCTCCAGACCGAGATCGGATGTGATAACCTCACCGCCGGTGAGTATCGCGATATCGCGGAGCATATCTTTACGTCTGTCGCCGAAACCGGGCGCCTTTACGGCTACACATGTGAATGTGCCGCGGAGCTTGTTGAGTATGAGTGTGGTGAGGGCTTCGCCTTCCACATCCTCGGCTACGATGACGAGCTTCTTACCTGCCTGAACTACCTGCTCGAGCAGAGGGAGGATTTCCTGAATATTGGAAATTTTCTTATCCGTGATGAGGAGCAGAGCATCGTCGATGACAGCTTCCATTTTGTCAGTATCTGTTACCATGTAGGGAGAAATGTAACCGCGGTCAAACTGCATGCCTTCCACTACTTCGCAGTATGTTTCGGCAGACTTGGATTCCTCTACGGTAATTACGCCGTCGCTGGTAACTTTTTTCATTGCGTCGGCAATGAGTGTACCGATGACTTCGTCGCCTGCGGATATCGTGCCTACGCGGGCGATATCATCGGAACCGTTTACCTTCTTGGAATGAGCAACGAGGCTTTCCACGGCTTTATCGGTAGCTTTCTGAATGCCCTTGCGGATTATCATGGGATTTGCGCCTGCGGCTACGTTTTTCATGCCTTCGCGGATGAATGCCTGCGCGAGCAGCGTAGCTGTCGTGGTGCCGTCGCCTGCGGCGTCGTTTGTTCTCGTGGCAACTTCTTTTACCAGCTGTGCGCCCATGTTTTCCATGGCGTCGTCAAGCTCTATTTCCTTTGCGATGGTAACGCCGTCGTTTGTGATCAGCGGAGCGCCGTATTTTTTGTCGAGAACTACGTTTCTGCCTTTCGGTCCGAGTGTTATTTTTACTGTATCGGCAAGCTTGTCAACGCCTCTCTGCAGAGCGTTTCTCGCTTCCGTGCCGTAAGCTATTTCTTTTGCCATAATGTATCACTCCTTAATAAAATTATTCGACTACGGCGAGTATATCGCCCATATTTACTATTATTACTTCTTCGCCGTCTAACTTTACTTCCGTGCCGGCGTATTTGGAAACGATAACCTTGTCGCCTGCTTTTACTTTCATCGTGACAGGCTCTTTTCCGTCGCGGGAATTTCCGTCGCCCACCGCGATAACCTCGGCTACCTGCGGTTTTTCTTTTGATGCGGCTGTGAGAATGATGCCGCTCTTTGTCGTTTCTTCAACCTCGGTCATTTTTACTATGACTCTGTCGTAAAGTGGTTTAAGCTTCATATCAAAACCTCCGTTTATTTAAAATGATTATTACCCATATTATTTGGCACTCAAATCATCCGAGTGCCAACATAGTATATTTTACATATAATCGGTAAAAAATCAAGTGTTTTTCCGATTATTAACAAAATATTCATATTTGAGCGCGGAAAGCCGAAAAAATATTTTTTATTCACGGGCGCAAATATTTTCGCCCCGCAAAGTATACATATAAAGAGAAAAGGTTTTTACGAAAGGTAAATGAAAAAATGAATTTTCTTTCTTCTCTGAATGCCGTTTTGCTGACGGCTCTCCCTGTAGTCATCTTTGCTGCGGGAATATATATGCTTTTCAGGCTGAAATTTTTCTTTTTCGCCCATCCGCTGCGCACTTTCAAAGGGATGTTTTCGGGCGGAACGGGGGAAAATTCTCCTTTCCGCGTGCTGAGCGTTTCTCTCGCCGGTACGATAGGCGTGGGAAATATCGTGGGCGTCGCCGTAGCGATATCGCTCGGCGGCATCGGTTCCGTTTTCTGGATGTGGGTAAGCGCTTTTGTTTCCATGGTGCTGAAATATGCGGAAATAGCGCTCGCCATGCGATATCGCTCATTTTCCGCAGACGGGGGCTGCCGCGGCGGACCCATGTACTATATGACGCGCGGCGTAGGCGGCAAAACGGGCAGAATACTCGCCGCTGTTTTCTGCGGGGTGGGCATACCGGCATCGTTTTTTCTCGGTAATATCGTGCAGGTGAGCGCGGCTTCCGATGCGGCAAAAAGAGCTTTCGGCATACCGAAATCGGTTTACGGCATCGTATTTGCATTGCTTTGTGCCGCGGTGATATTCGGCGGATTTAAAAAAATTTCCTCTTTTACCGTGGTGGCAATGCCGCTTTTCTGTTTTGTCTACATAGCGCTTTCGGCTTATATCATACTGAAAAACATCGGCATGCTGCCGCGTGTGATTTCCGATATCACGGAAGCGGCGTTCACGCCGGAAAGCGGCGCTTCGGGAATAATAGGCTTTATATCCGGCGCGGCTGTGCGTCACGGCACGGCAAAAGGAACATTTTCGCATGAAGCAGGCTCCGGCACGGCACCGATGTCCCATGCGCAAAGCTCCGAAAAAAGCGCTGCAAAGCAAGGGCTTTACGGCATATTTGAGGTCTTTTTCGATACGATAGTTATATGCACGATGACGGCTTTTGTGATAATCATCGCGGGATTTTCGGAAAGTAAGGCAGGCAGCATGGATATAGTAATATCCGCTTTCGCGAAATATTTCGGAGATTTCAGCGGTTATATTTTCTCGGCTTCCATGGCTGTTTTTGCTTTTTCCACGGTGGTCTGCTGGTCGTATTACGGCAAATGCTTTATAGAATATTTCACAAAAAACAAGTCCGCCGCGAAAATATATCTCGCGCTTTACTGCGCATGTGCCGCCGCAGGTTCCGTAATGCAGCAGGGGCTGATATGGGAATTAGCCGATTTTGCCGTGGCTGTGATGACTTCGCTGAATCTCGCCGCCGTGCTGATGCTCTCCTCCGACGTAAAAAGGGAAACGGAGGTGTTTCTTGGCGGCAGAAAGTATAAGAAAAGTGTTTCTCTTTCCCGAGAGAATGTGGGTCGCGCTTTATAAAAGCGCGGGAAAATAAAAGTTTCTTTTACCAAAGAAAAGGGTGTACTTTTGCGTGACCAAAAGGAGGGTTCAGGGTGGCGGAGCCACCTCTGAACGGCGTCGCCATACCAAAAGTCAAAAAGAGGAAGGTAACTCCTGTCTCGGCGACGCCGACACACACGCTGCGCGTATGTGTCAATTCCTCTTTTAAACACCTTCTGTCGCCTCGCGGCGACTCGTGCGAACATACTTCCCCGACAGTCCGACCGCAGACTAAACCGGAAGTGCAGTTCAGACCCTCGCTTAACACGGGCTTTAGTTTGTGCAGATTTTAGCCTTAGCCGCCCTGTTTCGATGTCCATCAAGCCATGCTCGCTCCGTCGGAATTTAGCCTGCAGTAGGAAGCGTATCAAAAGCCATGGCGTGAGCCAACCCACCCCGTCGAATCTGCTCGCTTTTTGCGGCGTACTTTGTTCGCACGCGCGGTATGGCTGATGATGCGCACAAGAGATAGACAAAAACATTTTTACTTTGCTATATATAGCACATACTTGCCGCGCATTACTTCCTGCGGCTGACTCGACGGGGTGCGAGGTAGTTTGCAAAGGAGGGCGAGGAGCCTTCCTTTGATGACTTTTGCCGCGCTTTTGGTCACTCAAAAGCGCGAGCGTACCTCGGGCGACCGCAGTCGCCCGCCCCCTCTTGGAAAAGAAAAACAATCCCTCAGTCGCCTGCGGCGACAGCTCCCCTTGCACAGACAAGCCAATAAGACGGTTCATTTTCTTGCACAAGAGAAGCTTTTTTCGTACTTTTTACGAAAAAGTACCCGCCTAGTTTCTTTGCGCAAAGAAAAACAAAACACGGGTGGCATGCGCCGCCCGCTTCTTTTTCCGCGCTTTTATGAAAAAGTGCCGCTCACGGCTCGCTTATGAGCCGTATTATTTCCGAAAATTCGTATGATGCGAGTGCTCTCCATACGTGAAGCGACTCACGGATATGCTCGCGTATGGCGTCGCCTTTTTGCATCACGGTCTGCGCCATCTTTTCCAGCTCCGCCTGCGACGTGCCTATATCAGCCGAAGGCAATATGCCCGTGATATCGGGAATGCCGATATATTCCAGATATGACGAAAGCTTTATATCTTCGGAATAAGCCATCATCGGACACACGGCGGAAGTAGCACATATCAGCGTATGCAGGCGCGAGGAAATGAGAAACCGCGCTCCGCAAAGAAGCCCGAGTATGCTTTCCGGATCCGTATTTTCTCCCACGACGATGCTGCCGCAGATATCGCGCGAAACAGCGCGGCACACAGGCAGATCTTCATTTTTCTGCATGGCAATCAGCACGGGGACAAGCGAATATTTTTCCGCCACGAAACGTGCGAGCGCCGATAGCTTTTTCATGGAAAAGCGGTCTGTTTCGCGCGGGGAAATGACAAAATATTTTCCTTTTTCAAGCCCGAGCGAATCTGCAATATCGTTTTTTTCGGGAGCGGAACGCAAGAGCACCGGGTCAAAAGTGAGCCTGATATTTTTATCACTGCGGCATACGGATTTTGCCAGCTCGAAAGAACGTCTTTCGCGCATGGAAATGCTGTCCGCCGCAGAAAGCGCATCGGCTATCCTGTCCAGATTTTCCGCCTCCAGCACGGGACCTATCCCGTTTGAATACACGGCGATTTTCATGCCGTGCTTTTTTGCGGATTTCAGAATATACAGATAATAGCGCAGCGAGGCATTGCTCGTGCTGTCCTGCAAAAGATTTCCGCCGCCGAAAATGAGAAGGCGGCTTTTTTTCATCGCGCCGAGAACCGCCGCCATATCAAAGCGGCAGATACTGTCCGCAATATACGAAAGCGAGGTTTTGCGCGGAGATGCTGTCATTATGCAGAGGCGGATATCGGGCTTTATGCGGCGCAGCCCTTCCGTAAGAGAGCGCAGCACCGCTTCATCGCCCATATTGCCATAGCCGAAATAGCCGCAGATAAGCGCGTCGTATTGCGCGCACGCGGTTTTATACGGCGCGATTTTTTCATAAAGAGCCGTATGGTCATCCGCCATTTTGCAAACGGAATAATTTTCCGATATGAAATTTCTGTTGTATTCGCCGATGCGCGAAAGCTCATCCGCGTCGCACGACAGCAGCCTGTCTATATCCGCCGCTATGGTTTTGCTCTCCGCGGGCGCTTCCCCACGACAACAAAAATTGGTGCTCACCGCTCTTTCCCTCACCGAGTCCGAGAAAATCCCCGTATATCCCTGCGAACCGCCGACTATCACGGGTTTTGCGCATGACATGGCTTCCAGCGCGGCGCGCGACGGAGCCGCAAATATATCGCATGCGCGGATATAATCGCGCACATCCTCTTTTGCGCCGAGAAAAGTCACGGCTTTTCTGCCGAGCTTTCCGTTCACGGCGTCCGCATGGCGGCAAAGCGCCTCCAGCTCCTCCCCGCCGCCTATGATAACCGCCTTTGCTTTATGCCGCGCACACACATCCGGCATGGCGTCCGTCAGAGCGCCGGCAAAAGCGGCACTGTAGCTTTCAAGTCGGCTTATATGCAGTATCATTTTTTCATCGCGCTCCACTCCGAGCGCCGCGCGGATATCGTCCGCCGCCGCGGGAGAAAAACGGTCCGTATCTATGCCGTTTACCGTCACGCTCACGTTTTCCGAGCTTATGCCGTATTCGCGGAGCAGATAGCGGCGCAGGTCATCGGAAACGGCAAAGGTATGCTCGCCCCAGTTTGTGATACGGCGAAGCGTACCGTTCACGCGAAAATCGTAATGTGCCGTGGTAACAAAGCGGAAACCGTATTTTTTCTGCAATCCGCCGCAGATAAAGGCGGGAATGCGCGCGTGCGCATGGACTATATCAAAATTCCGCTTTTTCATTTCACGCGAAAGCAGAGCGCGCGCACGGGCGATGGAAACGGGATCTTTTTTATCGAGCGGCACGCTTATATGGCGCGCGCCGGTTTTTTCCAGCTGCGGAAGCAGCGCACCGCCGGCAGAAGCCACGCATACGTCATAGCCGCGACAGCAGAGCGCGCGGCAAAGCTCGATTATATGCGTTTCCGCCCCGCCTATGCCCATGCTCATCGTCGCCATAAGTATTTTCATTTTCCCGCCTCCTTTCGCTTTTTTTGCAAATCTTTCCTACCGGAAGATTATAGCCATCCGCTTTTAAAATTACGCTCCCGATGAAGATATATGCATCGGGAGCGCTGAAAATTTATTTATCCTGATTATTTTTTGAGAGCCACTGCGGCTTTTGCCTTTGCGGCGATATTCTGCGCAGTCAGTCCGTATTCCTCGAGCAGAACGGGGACCTTGCCGCTCTTGCCGAATTTATCCTCTACGCCTACGCGGATAACGGGAACAGGGCATGTAGCCGCGAGCGATTCGCAAACGGCACCGCCGAGACCGCCGATGATATTGTGCTCTTCCGCGGTTACTACGGCGCCCGTCTTTGCGGCGGAGCGTGCAAGAAGTTCATCGTCGATGGGCTTTATCGTATGGATATTGATAACCTCGGCGTCAATTCCTTCCGCCTTGAGCAGTTCGCGTGCCTCGAGCGCGAGATGAACCATCAGACCCGTGGCAACTATGGTGACATCCCTGCCCTCTGCGAGGACGATGCCTTTGCCCATTTCGAATTTATAATCCTTGCCTGCATAAAGATACGGAACAGCCGCTCTGCCGAATCGCAGATAAACGGGACCGACATAATTTATGGCGGCTTCCACAGCGGCGCGAGCCTCTTCGCCGTCGGCAGGGCATATAACGGTCATGCCGGGAATGGTGCGCATGAGAGCGATATCTTCGTTGCACTGGTGCGTAGCGCCGTCCTCGCCTACGGAAATGCCCGCATGGGTAGCGCCTATTTTCACATTGAGATGAGGATAGCCTATGGCATTTCTCACCTGTTCAAAAGCTCTGCCTGCCGCAAACATGGCAAAGCTGGAGGCAAATACCGTTTTTCCCGTGGTGGCAATACCTGCCGCCACCGTCATCATATTGCCCTCGGCAATACCGCAATCGAAAAAGCGATTCGGAAATTTCTTTTTGAAAACGCCTGTTTTCGTAGCTGCCGCAAGGTCTGCGTCCAGCACTACAAAATCATATTTATCGCCCAGCTCGGCAAGCGCATTGCCGTAGGCTTCTCTTGTTGCTATCTTATCAGCCATTTTCTTTTCCTCCTTATGCCATCAGTTCGGCTACAGCCTGCTCATACTGCTCCTTATTGGGAGCGGCGCCGTGCCAGCCTACCTGATTTTCCATAAACGAAACACCTTTGCCCTTTGTCGTGTGGCATACCACAGCCGTGGGCTTGCCCTTGCATGCTTTTGCGGCGGTAACGGCGGATTCTATCTCCTCGAGATTGTTGCCGTCGATGGAAATCACATTCCAGCCGAAAGCCTCGAATTTTTTGTCGATGGGCGTGGGGTTCATTACGTCGGTGATTTTGCCGTCTATCTGAAGTCCGTTGAAATCTATGAAAGCGCAGAGATTATCCAGCTTGTAATGAGCGGCAAACATTGCTGCCTCCCATACCTGACCCTCCTCCAGCTCGCCGTCGCCGAGTATGGCGTATACGCGATAGCTTTTATCATAGATTTTAGCCGATAGAGCCATACCGCATGCGGCGGAAATGCCAAGACCCAGCGAGCCTGTGGTCATATCCACGCCGGGAGTATGCTTCATATCGGGGTGACCCTGAAGAAAGCTGTCTGCCTGACGGAGTGTTTTCAGCATGTCGCGGCTGAAATATCCGCGCAGAGCGAGAGTTGCATAGAGTGCGGGTGCGGTGTGACCCTTTGAAAGAACAAATCTGTCCCTGTTTTCATCTTTGGGATTTGCGGGATCGATATTCATCTCATCGAAGTAAAGATATGCGAGAATATCGGCTATCGAAAGAGAGCCGCCCGGATGACCCGACGATGCGCTGTAAACAGCTTCAAGAGCACCGAGACGGATGTCGCGAGCCTTTTCTTTCAGCATTGAAAGCTTTTCCTTTTCCATTTTTCAAACCTCCGGTTTCGGATTAAAATATTTTCATACTAATAAATTATACATTTATATTTTTGTTTTGTCAACCGCATTTTGATAACAATACGCCTCTTTTTGCCGACATTGCAAAAAAATAGCTCCGCCGGCGGCAAATTGCATTTTTGCTATTGTATTTTGGGGAAAAATGGTATATAATGATTTATTATATATTGTTTCATTATCAAGAAAGGACGGCAAGACAATGAAAAGAACCACAATAAGTGAAATTTACAAAAATCCCGGGCTTTTCGCCGACAAGGAAATAACCGTGGCAGGCTGGGCAAAAACAATACGCTCCAGCAATGCTTTCGGCTTTATCGAGCTTGGCGACGGAAGCTGCTTCCCCGCGCTCCAGATAGTTTTTGAGGCGGACAAGCTGAATAATTATAAAGATATCGCAAAGCAGAATGTGGGCGCGGCGCTCATCGCGAGAGGAACTCTCGTTCTCACTCCCGAAGCAAAGCAGCCTTTTGAGCTGAAAGCAGCCGAAATAGAAGTGGAGGGCGCCTCCACGCCCGATTTCCCGCTTCAGAAAAAGCGCCATTCTCTCGAATTTCTGCGCACCATAGCGCATCTGCGTCCGCGCGCAAATACTTTCAATGCGGTATTCCGCGTGCGTTCCTGCGCCGCTCAGGGTATACACAAATTCTTTGCCGAAAGAGGATTTGTTTACGTAAATACGCCGCTCATCACCGTAAGCGACTGCGAAGGCGCGGGAGAAATGTTCCGCGTGACGAATTTCGATCTCGCCAACGTGCCGAAAAACGAGGACGGCAGCGTGGATTATACGCAGGACTTTTTCGGAAAAGCGGCAAACCTCACCGTTTCCGGTCAGCTCAATGCGGAATGCTTCGCTCAGGCTTTTGCCAAGGTTTATACATTCGGTCCCACATTCCGTGCCGAGCGCTCCAATACACAGCGCCATGCGGCTGAATTCTGGATGATAGAGCCGGAAATAGCTTTTTCCGATCTCGCCGACGATATGGCTCTCGCCGAGGATATGACAAGATACGTCGTGAAATATGTCATGGACCACTGCGCGGCGGATCTCGAATTTTTCAATAAGTTTGTGGATAACACACTTCTCGAGCGTCTGAATAATATAGTTAACAGCAGCTTTGCCCATGTGACATATACGGAAGCCATAAAGCTGCTCGAGGAAAGCGGAAAGGAATTCGAATACAAGCCTTTCTGGGGCTGCGATATGCAGACGGAGCACGAAAGATATCTCTGCGAGCAGATCTTCAAAAAGCCCGTATTCGTGACGGATTACCCGAAGGAAATAAAGGCATTTTACATGCGCCAGAATGACGACGGCAAAACCGTAGCCGCAATGGATATGCTTGTCCCGGGCGTAGGCGAGCTTATAGGCGGCAGCCAGCGTGAGGAACGCATGGATAAGCTGCTCGAAGCTTACGAGCGCTTCGGACTCAATCCCGATGATTACTGGTGGTATACGGAGCTGCGCAAATACGGCGGCACGCATCACGCAGGCTTCGGTCTTGGTTTCGAGCGCCTTATCATGTATATCACGGGCGTTTCGAATATCCGCGACGTAGAGGCTTTCCCGAGAACTACGGGCAATGCGGAATTCTGATAACGTAAAACGGAGCTTTACCTATGAAAAACTACCGCCTGATGGCAAAAGAAGAGCTTGTCGCCGAGGAGGGTTCTCTTCTCGCGCGATATAAAGCTTTTAAGGAAAAGGGATTGCGGCTGAATATGGCGCGCGGTCTTCCCTGCGCCGCCCAGCTCGATATGGCTTCGCCCATGCTCGCCTGCGTGACGGGCAAAAACGGCGATTTCATTTCCGAAAACGGCACCGATGCGCGCCAGTACGGCAAACTGGAGGGGCTGGACGAGGCGGCACTCATATTTGAATATATGTGCGGTGCGCCACGCGAATGCACCACCGTGACAGGCTCGGCGAGCCTGAATATAATGTACGACGCGCTCACCTGCGCCATGCTTTTCGGCGTGGGCGGCGGGCATGCGCCGTGGTCCTCGCAGGGGAAGATAAAATTTATATGCGTCGTCCCGGGCTATGACAGGCATTTTGCCATGTGTGAGCTGCTCGGCATAGAAACGGTAAACGTGGATATCACGCCCACCGGACCCGATATGGACGCGGTGGAGGCGCTCGTGCGCGATCCCGCGGTAAAGGGGATGTGGTGCGTTCCGAAATTCGCAAATCCCACGGGATACACCTACAGCGACGAAACCGTGCGCCGCATAGCGGAGCTTTCGCCCGCGGCGGAAGATTTCCGCATATTCTGGGACAATGCTTATGCGGTCCACGATTTTTCGGGTCATACGGAGCTTGCCGATATACTCGCGCTCACCCGCGGCACGAAAAACGAAAATATGGTATACGAATTTGCTTCCACATCGAAAATCACCACGCCGGGAAGCGGCATATCCGCTTTCATGTCGAGCGCGGAAAATACGGCGTGGTTCCGCAAAATCCTCGGCGTGCGCATCATCAGCTACGACAAAATAAATCAGCTGCGCCATGCGCGCTATATTCCTTCAAAAGAAGCGCTGGATGCGATAATGGCACGCCATGCCGACATAGTGCGCCCGAAATTCGAAGCGGTGATTTCCGTTTTCGAAAAGGAGTTTTCCGGCACGGGCATAGCGGAATGGACAAATCCCCGCGGCGGATATTTCATATCGCTGAATGTATACGACGGCACGGCAAAAGAAACCTACCGTCTTTGCCGCGAGGCGGGCGTCACGCTCACAAATGCGGGAGCCACATATCCGCACGGAAACGATCCGCGCGACAGAAATCTGCGCATAGCGCCGACTTTTCCTGTTGTCGACGAGCTGAATCTCTCGGCAGAGATAATTGCCGTATGTGCAAAGCTCGCGGCGGTGCGCGCTCTTATCGCGAAGTAAAAAGACAAATCTATCCCTCAGGAGAAAAATACTTATGAAAATTGCTGTTCTGGCAGGAGGCTACAGCCACGAACGCGACGTTTCCATGACGTCGGGATGCAAAATAGCGAATGCGCTCTGCTCGCTCGGTCACAGTGTGGCGCTCGCGGATGTTTACAGTAATATCGACACAAAAAATACAGATTCCATGTTCGGCACGGAGGGTAATTATTCTTACCGTATACCGGAAAAGGAGCCGGATCTCGCCGCGCTGAAAAAAGAACGCGGCATGGGTGAAAAGCTCATCGGAAACGGCATAACCGAGCTTTGCACGCAAGCCGATATAGCTTTTCTCGCGCTTCACGGCGGCATGGGAGAAGACGGCAGAATACAGGCTATCCTCGAATGTAACGGAATAAAATACACCGGCAGCGACTACGGCGCCTGCTATCTCGCCATGAATAAAAGCATAGCGAAAACGCTTTTTGCGGCAGCTGGTGTCCCCGTGGCGCGCGGATTTATTTTCCGCGGAGAAAAAACGGAGGATATACCGCTTCCCTGCGTGGTAAAGCCATGCTCACTCGGCTCCAGCGTCGGCGTTTCCATAGTGCGCACAAAAGAAGAGCTGGAAAAAGCCCTCGGAAAAGCATCGTCCTACGAAGGCGATATTCTGATAGAGGAATTTATTTCCGGCAGAGAATTTTCATGCGGCGTACTGGACGGGAAAGCTCTGCCGAGCATAGAAATAAAGCCGAAATCGGGCTTTTACGATTACATGGGCAAATATCAGGCGGGCATGACGGACGAAATATGTCCCGCGCCGATAACAAAAGCGCAGGAGGAAAGAATAGCCGCGCTTTCGGAAGCGGCATACCGTGCGCTCGGACTTTCCGTATACGGCAGACTGGATTTCATCCTCGATGAAAAAAGCGGAGATTTCGTTTGTCTGGAAGCAAACACCCTGCCGGGAATGACCCCTGCCAGCCTCATACCGCAGGAAGCGGCGGCGGCAGGCATTTCCTACGCGGAGCTTGTGGAAAAAATAGTTTTGCTCTCTCTGAAAAAATAAAGCAAAGGAAAATTGAAATGAAAACCATAATAGGTATAGACGTAGGCGGAAGCACGACGAAAATAGTGGCTTTCCGCGGCGGAGAAATGATATCCCCGCGGCTCGTCACGGCGACGGATCCCATCACTTCTCTTTACGGAGCTTTCGGCAAATTCACGTCGGAAAACAGGCTTGGACTGGACGATATAGAAAAAGTGATACTCACGGGCGTGGGTTCATCGCATCTTAAAGAGCCGATATATGCGCTTCCCTGCGAAAAAGCAAGCGAATTTGAATGTGTGGCTCGCGGCGGGCTTTATCTATCGCATCTCGATGAGGCGATAGTGGTCAGCATGGGCACGGGCACTGCCATAGTTCATGCAACAAAGCGCGGCGAAGAATATATCACGGATTATCTCGGCGGCACGGGCGTGGGCGGAGGTACTCTGCTCGGTCTTTCCAAGCTGATGCTCGGCATGGAATCCATAGAGCATATAACGGAGCTTGCCTCGGGCGGCTCGCTCGACAATGTGGATCTGCGCGTGAAAGATATTTCTTCAAAAGAATCCATGATAAATCTGCCTCCCGATATGACAGCGGCAAATTTCGGCAAGGTTTCCGATGTGGCGCGCGATGCGGATATAGCTCTCGCCATAATAAATATGGTTTTCGAAACGGCGGGTATGCTCGCCATTTTCGCGGCACGCAATGCGAAAATAAAGGATATCGTGCTCACGGGAAATCTCGCCGCCTTGCCGATGGCACGCGAACTTTTCACATCGCTTTCCCCGAAATTCGGCGTGAATTTCATCATGCCGGAAAATGCGCAGTTTGCCACAGCCATAGGCGCCGCAAAAGCAAAGTAAATATATTTTGAGAAAATAAAAATCCCGTTTTGCAAAGCGGGATTTTTTTGTTTCTTTGCGAAAAGAAACAAAGGGTACTTTATCCCCTGCGGGGAGGACGGGCGTACTTTTCACTGACGAAAAGTACCAAAAGTCAAAAAGAGGAAGGCATTCCTCTTTTCATCTCCTTCTGTCGCCTCGCGGCGACTCGTGCGAACATACTGCCCTGACAGTCCGACCATAGACTAAGCCAAAAGCGCGGTTCAAACCCCCGCTTAACACAGACTTTTGTCTGTTCAGATTTAAGCCTTAGTCGCCCCAACTCGATGTCCATCAAGCCATGCTCGCATAGTCGGAGTTTAGATTATAGTGGGAAGCGTAGCTAAGCTTTCGGCATGGTACCACCCACCCCGTCGAATCTGCTCGCT
>CAKRQU010000017.1 GCA_934394585.1 uncultured Eubacteriales bacterium
GCGGCGTACTATGTTCGCACGCGCGGTATAGCTGATGTTGTGCGGAGAGATAGACAAAAATATTTTTGATTTGCTATATATAGCACATACTTGCCGCGCATTACTTTCTGCGGCTGACTCGACGGGGTGCGAGGTAGTTTGCAAAGGAGGGCGAGGAGCCTTCCTTTGATGACTTTTGCCGCGCTTTTCGTCAGTGAAAAGCGCGACCCCGTTTCTCTTTGGGCAAAGAGTAACTTTCTGGCACTTTTCTTCACAGAAAAGTACACCCCCTCACGTCCCCGCAGGGATAAAAGAAAAAAACAACCTCACCGAGGTTGCTTTTTCTTTTATCTCATTTTCATTCTATCCTGAAAAGTGCCCTTGCGTTTTCGGCGGTGATGCGCGCCACCGTATCGGTATCGACGCCGTGCAGCTCGGCTATTTTTTCCGCCGTATAGCAAATATATCCGCTGTGATTTATTTTGCCGCGCATAGGCACGGGGGCAAGATACGGCGCGTCCGTTTCTATCAGCAAACGATCGAGCGGCGTCGCCTTTGCCGATTCATGTGTTTTTGCCGCATTTTTGAACGTCACCACGCCCGAAAAAGAAAGATACCAGCCGAGTTTTATATATTCGCGCGCCATTTCCGCACTGCCGCTGTAGCTGTGTATCACGCCGCGGACACGCGGATGCGCTTTCACCGTATCAAAAACATCGGCGTGCGCTTCCCTGTCGTGAATTATCACGGGAATATCAAGCTCCTCGGCGAGCTTCATCTGCGCCTCAAAAAAGCGCTTCTGCACATCTTTTTCCGAAAAATCGTAATGATAATCCAGCCCTATTTCGCCGATGGCGACGACCTTTTCCTCGCGACATAAAAGCCGCAGGCGCTCCATCTCGCCCTCAAGTGACGGAAAACGCATGCATTCGCTCGGATGAATGCCCGCGCTCGCATACATGGCAGGATATCTCTTCGCGAGAGCAATGCATTTTTTTGCATCGTCATTGTCTACGGAAACGCAGATTATCCCGCATATATCGGTGGCAAAAAGCCTGTCGGTGAGAGCAAAATCTCCCGCGAGCTTTTCATCCGTATAATGCGCGTGCGTATCAAAAAATTTTTCCATTATTATTTTGCCGCTTTTCTTGCTTCATTGTCGGCGGCTATGCGCTCGAGCATTTTTGCTTCGTCTATACGCGCGAAAAGCACGCCCGCATCGCTCACTTCTTTTCCGGCTTCAAGCCCGCCGAATACAGCCGCACATTCTATGCCGGTATTTTCGGCATTTATCGCGTGCAGTATCTTTTCGCAGGTTTCCGGCATTACGGGCGCGAGAAGCACCGCGGATATGCGCAGCGATTCCAGCAGATTGTAAATGACTGTTTTCAGCCTGTCCGTCTTTGCCTCGTCCTTTGCGAGCGACCACGGTGTCGTTTCATCGACATACTTGTTCGCGCGGCGGAGAAGTTCAAATACGGAAGCGATAGCGTCAGCTATATGATAGCTTTCCATATTTCCCGTAAAGCCATCGTAAGCCGCCTTTGCCGCGGCGATAAGCTCATCATCGGGTTCGCCTTTTTCGGCAGGCGCGGGGATAATACCGCCGAAATATTTTTTCGTCATGGAAACCGTTCTGGAAACGAGATTTCCGAGAGTATTTGCGAGATCCGTATTGAAAACGGAAATTACCGATTCATAGGTAATACTGCCGTCGGAAGCATAGGGTGTTTCGGCGAGCAGATAGTAACGCACGGCATCCAGCCCGAAATAATTCACCGCATCATCGGGATAGATGATATTTCCTTTGGATTTGCTCATCTTGTCGCCGCCGAAAAGAATCCAAGGATGCGCGAAAATCTTTTTCGGTATCGGTTCGCCGAGAGCCATGAGAAATGCGGGCCAGTATATCATGTGGAAACGGATGATATCCTTTCCTATCACATGGAGATCGCAGGGCCAGTATTTTTTATAAAGCTCCGAAGGATTTTCGGGGTCATAGCCGAGCGCCGAGATATAATTGGGCAGCGCATCGAGCCATACATAAACAACATGCTTCGGATCGAAAGGAACAGGCACGCCCCATTTTATAGTGGAGCGGGTAACGCAGAGATCCTGTATGCCGGGTTTGATGAAATTGTTTATCATCTCTTTCTTGCGCGATTCCGGAACGGCAAAATCGGGGCATTCCTCATAAAATTTTTCTATGCGCTCCTGATATTTGCTCATTCTGAATTTATAGGCTTCCTCGCTGGAATGAACGAGCGGTCTGCCGCAGTCGGGGCAAATGCCGTCCGGCGCCTGAGTTTCCGTGAAATACGATTCGCACGGCACGCAGTAAAGTCCGTCATACGTGGTTTTGTATATATCGCCCTGCTCATAAAGCTTGGTGAAAATCTTCTGTATGCATGCCACGTGCTCTTCATCAGTGGTGCGGATGAATTTATCATAGCTTGCGCCCATCAGTGCCCAGATATCTTTTATCGTGGCGACTACTTCATCCACATACTCCTTCGGCGAAACACCCTTTGCCGAAGCGAGATCCTCTACTTTCTGCCCATGCTCGTCCGTACCCGTGACAAAATAAACGTCATAACCCTGCTCGCGTTTGAAGCGCGCTATAGCGTCCGCCGCCACGATATCGTAAACATTGCCGATATGTGGCTTTCCCGAAGCGTAAGGGATCGCCGTGGTAAGATAAAATTTTCCTTTGTTTTCCATATTGATTTATGTCCTGCCTTTTCAGTTATTTCTTTCGTATACAGTATTTCCCGAAATTATTACTTTTTCTATCAGCAAACGCTCGTCGCATATAACAATATCCGCCGATTTGCCAACATCGAGAGAGCCTGTCCTGTCATAGATGCCCGCCATCTCCGCGGGAGCTTTTGTCGCGCAGAGAAGCGCCTTTTCCAGCGGAATGTCGCAGAATTTCATCAGATTCAGTATCGCAGTCGGTATATCGAGCGCACTGCCTACGATGACGCCCGCGTCCGTGCATGCCTTCTTGCCGCGCAGTGTGAAAGGAATGCCGTTCATATCGTAATCCCCATCGGGAAGCCCTGCCGCGGGTATGGAATCCGTTATCAGCACAAATTTATCGCCGAAACGAAGCTTTGCATTGTATGCCGCCTCCACCGTTTCGGGAGCGAGATGAATACCGTCGCAGATAAACTCGGCGAAAGCCGCAGTGGCAAGCGCCATGCCGGAAGCTCCCGGCTCACGATGGCGAAAAGCCGACATCGCATTGAATGTATGCGTAAACGAAATCGCGCCGTCGGCGAGTGCGCGGCGTACCGTTTCCGCATTTGCGCCCGTATGCCCTATGCCCACGCTGCCGCCGCTCCGCACTATCTTGTTTATCACGCCTTCGCCCTTGTCGTCATGCTCGGGCGCTATGGTGAAATGCGCATGCAGCGGCGCTATCTTTTCGATTATTTTCGATATCTCGTCAAAATCCGGCTCGCGGATAAAAGATTCGGTGTGACAGCCGCGCTTTTCTTTGTCTATATACGGACCCTCCACGTGGATTCCCGCAAATTTTGCGCCGCCGGCAGCGCTTTTTATCACATCGATCGCGCCGTAAATTTTATCGAGCGGTGCGGTCATCACCGTGGGATACATCGTGGTCACGCCCGTTTTCGCATATTCGAGAGCGAGGGCGTTCATCTTTGCGGTATCCGCCTCCATTATATCTATGCCCATGCGCCCGTGCGTATGCAGGTCGATAAAGCCGGGCAGCACATAAGCGCCGCGCGCATCGATGGTTTTCAGCGCGATGCCTTTGCCGCAGATAACATCGTCGAAATAAAGACTTCTTTCTTCAAATCTGCATTCCGCCGTATTGTAAACCTTTCCGCCGATAATTCTTGTTTTCATAAGCGTTCCTTAATTTATACGTTTGTATATTTTATATTATACAAATGTATAATCAAATTTTATATATTTTTCTTATATTAGTATATCACATTTTTCCTTATATTACAAGGGAATTTGCGTTTTTTCTATTTTTTCATTACTTCGGAATAAACCTCGCTTTTGGCAAGACCCCTGTCTGCCGCCACGGCTTTTATCGCGTCCTTTTTTGTCATGCCGAGCGAAACATAATGCTCCGTATGCTCCTCCATGCTCATGCCCGACCAGAAAGCCTCGTCGCGCAGACTTTCCTCGGAGGCACCCTCCAGAATAAGAACATATTCTCCGCGCGGTATTTTTTCCTCGTAGAGCTTCATGGCGCCGGAAACCGTCGTGCGGATTATCTCCTCATTGAGCTTCGTCAGCTCGCGGCAAAGCGAGAGCCGCCTGTCGCCGAGCACGGCAAAAATATCGGCGAGAGTGCCCGTCAGTTTGTGCGGCGCCTCATACAGAATGACCGTGCGGCGCTCGTTTTTCAGTGCCTCCAGAGATTTTCTCCGTTCCGCTTTTGCCGTGGAAAGAAAACCCTCGAAAACAAATTTCGATGTGGTAAGCCCCGAAACCGCGAGAGCCGAAACCGCGGCGCAGGCGCCGGGTATCACGCTCACGGGTATTCCCCGCTCGGCGCAAAGGCGCACCAGGTCCTCGCCGGGATCGCTTATCGCTGGCATGCCCGCGTCGGTTATCAGCGCGCAGGAAGCCCCGTCCTGTATTTTTCGCACTATTTCTTCGCCGCGCTCGCGCTTATTGTGCTCGAAATAGCTTATCAACGGCTTTTTTATATCATAAAAAGCGAGCAGTCTGCCGCTGTTTCTCGTATCCTCGGCGGCTATGAAATCCACCTCGGAAAGCGTTTTCAGCGCGCGCTCCGAAATATCGGCGAGATTTCCTATCGGAGTGCCCACGAGATAAAGCGTGCGCGGCTCGGTTTTATTTTTCTCCGTTTCGGGAGAAATATATTTTTCAGGGCTTTTTATAGAACTCATTGAAATCTCCGTTTTCGTAAATATATTTCATTTCGTCGGTGTAATTTGCCTGCGACATATCATTTATACTTTTGTATATAATGAGCGGACGAGTGACGAAAACGCCCGCCGCAGCTCCTTTTTTGGCTTCCGCCAGCACGAGGCACGGCGAATGCGACGATGTGGGATATACAAAAGTCAGCCTTTTCGGTTCCAGCGAATTTGCGCGCATGGCAAATATCAGATCCGCCGCCCTGTCCGGTCGGTAAACAGCGCAGAAAAGTCCGCCGTGGCGCAAAAGTCTTGATGCCGCCTTTGCAAAATCCGAGATATCGCCGTTCAGTTCTCTGCGCGATATCCTGTCCGATATATTTTCGTTTGCCTTGCCGGAATCGGCTTTCAGATACGGCGGATTTGTGAAAACCGCGCCGTATTTTCCGTTATATTCCGCAGAAATATCGCGTATATCCGAATGTATTATGCGTACATTTGCGGAAAGTCCGTTTTCCTCGACATTTTTCGCCGCCACCGCAAAAATATCATCCTGCAATTCAAAAGCGTCGATATCGCGCATTTTACCCGAAGCGGCACATAGGAGCGAAATCACTCCCGAGCCGGCGCCGAGTTCACAGGATTTTTCCCTGCACGGGCGCATATACGCATACAGCAGATACGCATCCGTACCGAAAGCGAGCGAGCCTTTTTTCTGATGCAGGAAGAGATTTTCATTTATCTTTTCCGTGTATATTTCCATATTTTATTTCCTGTTCTGCCTGAATATTTCAAAAGCCGCGACAGTCGCCGCAGATGCCGCCGAGAGCGCCGCGGAAAATTCCCTGCCGTAGTCGAGCGAAATTATTTCATCCGCCATATCGAGAGCCGCTTTTGTATTTCCGCGCCTTTCCCCGCCTACGGCAAGAAGCAGAGGAAATTTCAGCGGGCAATCGTAAATGCTTTTGCTTTTTTCGCTTTTGTCCGCCACGGCGAATTTATAGCCCTTTTTCCTGAAAACGGCTGCCGTAGCTGCAAAATCGTCGGAAATGCGCATATCAAACATTTCGGAAGCGCCGGCGGAGGCGCGTGCCACTATGCCCGCCGCCCCCGTCCAGTTCCGCCTTTCCACTATCACGCCGGAAACGCCCGCCGCATAAAGCGAACGCAGGCAATAGCCGAAATTATACGGGTCTTCTATTCCCTCCAGCATGACATAAAATCCGTTTTCCGATATATTTTCCGCGTCAACCTCGCGCAGATTTCTCGGAGAACAGAGCGCGAGCATGCCGCCGTGGCTCGTGCCGAGCGCCAGTGCTTCTATCTGCTCCGCGTCTGTCGCCTCCACGGGAAAGCCGTATTTATAACCCATCGCGCGCAGATACGAAAGCTCCTTTGCTTTCGCTTTGGCACGTGCGCCGTCGTATATTATTTTTTCTATGCGCCTGTCGTTTACGCCGCTTTCATTGCCGCGTATCACCGCGCGCACGGATATCATGCCCTCCATTATGTCGGAGGCGATGAATTTTTCGGCTTCCTTTTTTGCCATGATGTTTTCCTTTACCTGATTTCATTTTTGAAATTTTTATTTTCTCTCATGCGGGAAAGCATAAGCGCCAGTTCCTCACGCGAAAGAATTTTTTCGGGATGCAATGTCCCGTCGGGATATCCGACTATTATACCGTAAGCGACAACGCGCTTCATCGCCGCGCGGAATGCGTCGTTTGTATTTTCAAAATCGCTGTATTCCTCCGCTTTTCCGCTCGAAATATACGAATTGCAGAGCGCCGCCGCGATGTACGCCGCTTCTTCGCGCGTCACGCCGTCAGTCGGAGCAAATCTGTAGCTTTTTCCGTCGGGATAAAGCGGAAATATCCCTTTTGCCACAGCCGCGCGCACATAAGGGAGATATTCCGGCGATATCATATATTCGTCGCTCACGGGAAGAACATAATTATCGAATTTCTTTTCGTTTATGCCGAGATATTTCACCATGGCTTTTGCCATATATTCGCGCGTCACGCCTTTTTCCGGATAAAAGAATGTCTTTTCGCCGCGCGCGAATACTTCGAGTATACCGTCGCGGCAGAGCGCATCTATTTCATCCACGGCAAAACTTTCGCCTATATCGCTCGGTTTTATGTAGTCGGAAGCGCCGACTCCGCCGAAAGCGAAAATGCATATAAGCAATATCACCAGAGCGCCGATAAAAATACCTGAGAAAACGGGAAGATTTTTTTTCATATTTTTTCACCTCACGAATAAAATATATTCTGATTAGAATATATCATACAAGCGGTGCGAAAACGCTCGCAATCGCGTGGAGAAAAATATAAGTTTTTCAAATGTTTTTACTTACCCTGTCGCATTTTGACCTGCTTTGCAAAAGCGGGTCTTGATTTTTTGGAAAGAGAACGCAAACGGGAGAGAATTTCGCTTTTTTCTTCCGAAGGAAGCTTTCTTCCCCGCACGGAAAGCGTCTGCATTTTATCCACAGCCTCTGTGGGCTTCAATATTTCATCATTTTTGTAAACGAAAGAAACGCGCGGCGACGTGAATACGGTAAAACCGTATACAGGCACCCGGAGCGGCATATTTTTCAGCGCTTCCTTTACTGCGTCCACGTGTCTTTCGTTCTGCATCAGCGGATTTCGAAAATCCAGCTCTTTATGTTCACCCGCGCGGGTGACGGCACTCTGGCGCCAGTATGCCGCCCCGTCGGGATTGTCTATCCTGCCTATCATGCTTTTTATTTCCACCACTGCTACGCAGGTGGGCAAAACTATGATATTATCTATTTCCGTATACCGTTTTCCCGCAGAAGTATATACGGGAAGCACGGCGCGCGATATCACATTTTTCATGCCGAAATACGAGCAGAAAAGCGCCGTGGCGGCATCTTCCGAAAGCACGCCGTAGGAGAGGATTTTTTTGCGCGTCACATAAGAGCTTATAAAAACGGAAAGCCGATATAAACCGTAAGCCGCGAGAATAAAAATCGCAAGCATGATAAAAGGAATGAATTTTTCCATGTGCGCGCCCCTTTCCCTTTCTGTTTAATATTCAGTATACCATAAATTTGTGAACATATCAAGTAATATTGATATTCTTTTTTACGTTTGAAAGAAAAGGACTTTGTATTCTTTTAGCAAAAAATGAATGTTCAGAGCGGCAAAACCTCCAAAAGCATTGTCGCCGGAGTACCTTCAGGGGGGAGAAGGCTCTCCGGCGACAACATGGAAGACTGCCTGCTTTACGGCGGTCAAAAGAGATGATACAATGCAGATTGCTCCGTAGTCAAGCCGCGCATCGGTAACCGGCTGAAAATCGCGAGCGGCATGTCCGGAAAAGCTGCGGTATCACGAAAAAACTTATCTGAAAAGTCCGATCCCTTTCAGATATACGACAGCCTGTCCGATCAGGTCATATTTGCATATCATATAACCCGCCGCCACGAGCGCTATCACGCCGACAAAAGCAAGAAAATTTTTCATCATATCACCTCCTTTGGTCACATTATAACGCCGAATATCGCATTATTCATGTTGTTTTATGAACAAAAACAAATTTTAGATTTACCGTATCTATGTATGAAAACGGAAACTGTATGTACGAAGAATGCTTTTCCGCAAAAGAAAAGGCATTTGTCAGGCATGTTTCCGACGGCTCCGATGCGTGATGTTCGCAGTATGAGATGGCAATGGTCGATGCGGTATCCGCAGTCGACGAGAATTTTTGTATTTCGACGCAGCAGAAAGCATAGTCCACGCAAAAGCATCTGTTTTCCTGCGCAAAATAAAACGCGCCTCAGCCATTAACCGTCTTTATCTGTTTTTCCGAATCGCGACAAAACCGCCTTGATTTTCGGAATTTCGTTTTTTTGATATTTTCAGCCGTAAGCTCTCCGACGACAAGCTCCGGATCATACCGAAGAAGACCGACGCAAACAGGCGCACCGTATGGGCCGACAATTATACCCGAATCATCCGGCACGCGAAGCAAAAAGTATCCTCGTCGAAAAAGATTTCCTTATCAAGATGTGTGTTTGTACCGACCGCATTTGCCGTGTCTGCAAATATTACCCTACTGTTTTCAGCAATCGCTATCATTTTCAATCCTCCGTTTCTCAATTTCAATTTTACTCGTATTGTTACATTATTTATGTGATAATAAAAATATCGCCGCAAAATGCGACGATATTTTTATTTTATTTTACTTTATCTCACTTTAGAGGCAAAATATTTTATTCTCTCATCAAGCGTAGGCATGGCTGTCCTCGTGCTGCGGGAAAACATGGAATCCGAAAGATTTGCCGTAGCGCATTTTTCGTGACCGATGAGTGCATACGCCGCATCCGAAAGATGGCGGAACATATCATTTTGCATCGCCCGGCAATGGAAAGATTGCCTCGGCGAATTTATGTCCTCGCCGCTTATCTGGAAAAGCCTGTATTTCTCGCAGAGCATCATCAGCCTGCGCAGCTGATCTTCCGTATTTCTGCTCGGCATATATGTCACCGCGTTGAAACCTATACGCGCTATTTCGCGGAAAAGATTGTCGAGATAATCGTCCTCAAATTTCTGGGTTTTCTTATCGCCCGTCACGGAGTCGCCCACATCTCCGAGATATGCGTAGGCAAGTATGGCGCGGCTGTCGAAAACAACCTTTTCCAGCTCGTATATATCGGGGCATTCCGCATAGGCATCTATATAAAATTTCTCCACGAGATTGCTTTTCAGCGCGCCGAGTATATCGTATTCATAATATTCCGGTATAGCCGCGAGAATCTGCGAGCGCACCTTTTCGGAAACGTCTATTCCCATTTCGCTTATGAGAAAATGCAGTACCTCCTCCGGGGTTTTGTAGCGCGCGGTAATCTTTTTCGTCAGCCCGTAAAGGATATGGCGCTCGGTAACGCTTCCGCCCTCATGAGCCATGGAAAGCGGGAGCACATCGTTTTCATAGCTGAGCGTTATGCCGTATGGAGAAGTGAGCTCGGTTATGCGCTCGCACATTTTTCTGTTACGCTCGTTGCGCTTTATCCTGTAATAACGGAAGAAAATATTCAGAGTTTCTATATTCTGATGCGGCACGCCGTGTATGGCGACATAAGCTATGGATTTCTGATCGGGATTGTTTATTCTCCTGCCGTAAAGCTCCGTATTCTGCATGGAGGCACGGCATTCCAGCCCGACGGTCACAGGCAGATCCACTATATGCGCCGCCTCGATGAATTCCTTTGCGCCCGAAAGCGAATCGTGATCCATTATGCCCGCGGTGGCGAGTCCGCTCTGCCATGCTTTATATACCGCTTTTGTCGGTGAGTAGGGAGAAAATGAATATGTCGTATGTATATGATTATTTACAAATCCCGTCTTTTTCGGTTCGGGTAACACGCCCGCTATGGTAAGCGCACGCAGCTTTGCCAGAGCTTCCAGCCTGTTTTCGACATTCGGCGAATTAAGTTCCGCTTCGAGTGCTTCTTTAAACATTGTCGCTCTCCTCCCGATTATTTCAGCATTTCCTGCCCGCCGGTGACGGGGAGAGCCTGACCTGTTTCATATTCCTGCTCCACTATATAGAAAAGCGCGCGTGCGATGTCTTTCGGCAGGCATCCGCGGTTCAGCGGCACTTTGCTCTCGTAGTAGCGGCGGACATCCTCCACCGTTTTTGCACCGGGAACTTTGCCCGCATTGAGATACTGGACAAAAAGCCCGCGCTCGGGATCCGACCAGAGCGGACCGTCGAGATAATTTCCGGGGCATACGGCATTTACCTTTATACCGTAAGGAGCGAGCTCCAGAGCAAAGCTCTGCGTCAGTCCCAGTCCGCCGAATTTACTGCCCGCGTAAGCAAAGTTTTTATTGCTTCCCGCAAGACCCGATTTCGAATTTATTTCTATGATATCCGCCATGTATTCCGGCGCATAAGCGCGCTGAATTTTCATCACGCGGCTCGCGTATTTTGCGCATAGAAAATATGCGGTATAGTTTACCGCCGTGACAAGCTCGAAATTCGCTTTTGTCATTTCCTCCAGTCCGCCCGCACGAACTATGCCCGCGTTATTTACAAATATATCCAGACCGCCGTAGGCAAAAACGCACGCATCCGTCATATCGGAAACAGACTGCTCATCGGAAACATTGGCATAAACGGCTATCGCCCTGCCGGCGCCGTATTTTTCGCACGCCTCGGCTGCAAAAGCCTTCGCGCCTTCATAATTCATATCGGCGATCACTATATACGCGCCTTCCTCAAGCATAGCCTCGGCGATACCTTTTCCGAAGCCCTGAGCCGAACCCGTCACCACGGCTATCTTTTCGGAAAGCCGCTTTGCCGCGCCGCCAGAAAGAGCCACCTTGGAGCGGTAGCTTTCCACTTCCCAATTCACTATGAAAGCCGTGAGAGGCGCATCCATGGGAAGCGCACCGCCGAAGCTTTCGCTGTAAACCGCGATATTTATCGCGTCACAGAAAACAGCCGCCGCAGTATCCGCCTCTTTTTTCGTCTTGCCGCAGGCAAACATGCCCACGCCCGAAACAAATATTATTTTCGGCGCATAGCCTTTTTCAGCCTTGTACGCGGCAAAAGCGCTCTGTGTTTTTGCCGGCAGATCATCGCCCGCTTCCACGAGCAGCGGCTCCGCTCTGCAATAAACTATATGATCGGGCGAAAAGCCGTGAGCTATCGGTTCGAAAGCTTCTATGCTTTCCGCAAACGAAAGTATATCTTTGTTTACCGTAAAAGTTACCACGGCGTTCTTTCCCTCGCCGTAAAGCATACGGATTTCTGGGGCAAGGCACAGAGCAGCCGTGCGGTCATACTGCGCTTCGCTCCTGTCGGGGAAACGCTTTATATTTTCTTTTATTTTCGCCATGGTATCGGCGGCGGCGCGGTCTATTTCCTCCACGGTATCGGCGGCAAAGAAAATGCCGTGATTCTGAAGGAATATCAGCCTCGGCGCTTTGCCCGTCTTTGCCCTGTATGCGTCGGCGCGCTTTTTGCAGAGTGCGGCGAGTATATAGCCGGGTTTTGTGGATTCCACCCATACCGCGTCGGGGAAAAGCGCTTCGCATGCGGCTTTTCCGTTTTTCGCGCAGGTTATGCCGTTTACAGCCGCGGGATGAACATGGAGCACATATTTATACGGGATCAGGTCGTGAAGCAGCGTTTCCACACTGGGGCGCTTCGCTTCCTCGCCCGCGCATTTTGCCGCCATCATATCGGAAAGCACCTGCGCTTCCCTCTCGGTTTCGTTTTCGGAATATTTCTTTTCGAGCATGGAGGAAAGCTTTTTCCTGTCCATTCTGACAAATCCGTTTTCGTTTATCGTGGCGAGAGCCGTGCCCGAACCTTTTATATAGAGAATATCGTCGGTTTTATAAGATGTATTGCCGCCGCCCGCGAGAACAAATTCGGGATCTGCTCCGTAGCGGTGCGACATTTCGATGAGCGCGCTTATGCTTATATCCTGCATTGTCTTTTCCTCCGTTTATATTGCTTTGGCGTTTGCCAGCAGATATTTTTCCGCCTCGGCACACCATAGCCCGTTATTTGCCTTCACTATTTCGTCCAGCTTTGCAAACATGGGGTCATTCTCGCCCAGCTTTGCAAAATCGGCTATCGCCGTCATCGGCATGGAAATATTCGTATAAGCCAGCTTTTTGCCGCCGGGTATTTTCGGCAGATTCAGCGTGGTCTGCGGCACGCTGTCAAGTCCGCCGACGTGAGTTATCATAGCCGAGGGATTTATTTTTCCCGCCGCCATCATTTCCAGCGATTCGCGCATGTCGTCGCTGTTTCCGCCGCTCGTGCCAACGATGTGCGTGGAGGCGTAATGAACATTATAAAAATTGAAATTTGCGGAGAAAGCCGGGTTTGTCGGTCCCGCAAAGAAATTCAGGCATCCGTCCTTTGCAAGCAGTGCGTCGCCCAGCTCCACCACGGGCGCCACGGGCGCGTATACAAAAACATCGTCATAGCCTCTGCCGTCGGTGAGCGAGCGCAGGTAAGCCGCGGGATCTTCGATTTCCGCGGTATTCACGTATATCAGCTTCACGCCGTTTGCCGCCGCCTTTTCGGGGGAAAGAATCTGCTCCGCACGCGCGAGCCTTGCCGCGTCTATATCGGTGACGACGAGAAGCGACGGGCGTCTGTCGCAATTTATCGCATAATCCACCGCGCCAAGTCCCATGGGACCCGCGCCCGCCAGTATCGCCGCACATCCGCCCTCGCGTATGCCCATTTCATGAATATAGCTTCCCGCTTTTGTATGGTAATTTGCATGATAGCCGCCGACTATGCACGACATCGGCTCCGAAAGAGAACCGTAGAAATACGCCTCGCCTTTGTACGGGAGCAGGCAGTCCATTTCCATCACCTCATGCGGTATCACGATATAAGTGGCAGCACCGCCTATATATTTGTAGGAATATCCCGGCGCCGCGAGGCTTCCTTTGTAATTCAGAGCCGCCTGAACGGTAAATCTCTGCCCCACTTCGTATCTGCCCTGCCATTTTGCGCCTATCTCGACTATCTCTCCGCAAAATTCATGCCCGACTATCACGGGATTTTCCGCTATATCGTCGGGAACGCGCTTGTGCGCCGATCCCTGACAAGCCGCCTTGTATGTGGACATACATATACTGTCCGAAAAAATATGCGCCAGTATCTCGTCGTCTTTTATTGCAGGTAATTCGAATTCTTCCAGACGCAGGTCGCCCACGCCGTAAAGTCTGACAGCCTTTGTTTTCATTATAAAAAAATTCCTTTCTGTGCCCGCATGGCGGGATTGTATTACTTTTTCTTTTTTCTCAGGCTCTGCATCAGAGCGCGGACCTCTTCCGCTTTTTTCTCGGTTTCCTCACGCAGAAAATGTGCCTCCGAAAGATGCCCGTCCTTTATATCTATCAAAAGAATATCGCATTCATGCAGCGGAAAAGGAAATTCCGATTTTTTTATATCGTAAAATTCCCCGTTTTCAGCCTCGCATACGGCAAATTCCTCTTCAAATCTGTCTATTCTGACCTTAATCAAAGAAAATCCGCCTCCTTTTTTATATAATATATATATCAATTATAATATAAGGCAAATTTTTATTCAATAATTTTTTATAAAAAACTGTCATTTCTGCGTTTTTTATGATATAATGAGTTTATAATCGTACAAAATACACAAAAAAACAGCTCACGCAGTCACGGGAGGATCATATGGAAAGCGAAAAATCCGCGGCAAAAAAACGCATAGACGAGCTTCGCGCTCTGCTGGAATATCATTCGCGCCTTTATTATATAGAGGATTCGCCGCAAATTTCCGATTACGAATACGATAAGCTTTTTTACGAGCTTGTCGCCCTCGAAGAAAAATATCCCGAATTTGAAAGCGCTTCTTCCCCCACGAAAAGAGTCGGCGGCAAAGCGCTCGAAAAATTCGAAAAGGTGACGCATGACGTAAAAATGGGCAGTCTTTCCGATGTTTTTTCTTATGACGAGGTTTACGATTTCATAAACAAAACAAACGAAAAACTCGGCAGAAACACCGTTTTCTCCGTAGAACCGAAAATCGACGGGCTTTCCGTTTCGCTCGTATACGAAAACGGCGAATTTACGCTCGGCTCCACGCGCGGCGACGGCATCATCGGCGAAAATGTGACGGAAAATCTGAAAACCGTGCGCACCATACCGATGAAAACAAAAGACGCCCTGCCTCATCTCGAGGTTCGCGGAGAGGTATATATGCCCAGAGAAGCTTTCGCACGGCTCAATGAAAAGCGCGAGGCGGAGGGCGAGACGCTTTTTGCAAATCCGAGAAACGCGGCGGCTGGTTCACTGCGCCAGCTCGATTCGAAAATTACGGCTTCCCGCGGGCTGGATATATTTGTTTTCAATGTGCAGGCTGTTTCCGGCACGGAATTTTCTTCGCATACGGAAAGTCTGGAATATCTGAAAAATCAGGGCTTTCACATAATCGGCGGCATAAAGCGCGTTTCGTGCGCCGACGATGCCGTAGCCGCGATAAAAACCATAGGCGAAGCGCGCGACTCGCTTCCCTACGATATCGACGGCGCCGTGATAAAGGCGGACAGCCTCGCCGACCGCGTGGCTCTCGGCGAAAATATCAGCACGCCGAAATGGGCTATAGCATACAAATTCCCGCCCGAGCAGAAGCAGACAAAACTGACGGATATCATCATTCAGGTGGGCAGGACAGGCGTTCTCACGCCGAATGCGCGTCTGGAGCCGGTGCGCCTCGCCGGCACTACGGTCAGCCGCGCCACGCTTCACAATATAGATTTCATCCGCGAGCGCGATATCAGAATAGGCGACACGGTGACCGTGCAGAAAGCGGGAGATATCATTCCCGAAGTAATCTGCGTGGATAAATCCAAGCGCGACGGCAGTGAAATTCCTTACGAAATGCCGACGACATGCCCCTCCTGCGGCGAGCCTGTAATCCGCGATGACGAAGCCGCCACGCGGTGTACAAATGCCAGCTGTCCCGCTCAGCTGGAGCGGCATATAATCCATTTTGCCTCGCGCGATGCCATGAATATCGACGGCATGGGTCCAGCCGCGGTCAGACTGCTCACAGCGAGCGGACTGATACACGACGTGGCGGATATTTATTCGCTTTCCGCCTCCGATGTGGAAAATCTCGAGCGCATGGGCAAAAAATCCGCGGAAAATCTCATCGCGGCGATAGAACGTTCCAAATCGGCAGGGCTGGACAGGCTGATATATGCCCTCGGCATACGTCAGGTCGGCGAAAAGGCGGCGAAATCCCTCGCAGAGGCTTTTCCCGATATAGAAATGCTTTTCGGCGCATCGGAAGAACAGATTTCCGCCATATACGATTTCGGCGATATTTCCGCGCATTATATAGTGAACTTTTTTGCCCATCCGCAGACACGCACGCTCGTGGACGAGCTGAAAAGCCGCGGCGTGAAAACGACTTACGAGGTGCAGCATCGCGGCGATATTTTCGCGGGCATGACTTTCGTTCTCACGGGCACGCTCCCCACGCTGAAGCGCGACGAGGCTTCACGCATGATAGAAGAGAACGGCGGCAAGGTTTCCTCCTCGGTTTCTTCGAAAACGAGCATCGTGCTCGCGGGAGAGGATGCCGGCAGCAAACTGACCAAAGCGCAGGCGCTTGGCATCCGCATAATAGACGAGCAGACTTTCCTTTCCATGCTCGGAAAGTGAAAAAGTATTGACATCAAGCGGATTTTATGGTAAAATATACGTCCGTATAAATTTTATATACAATTGTATAAAGAAATGCAGGTGACATAATGGCAGATTTTTATGACCACGTAAAAATATATATCAAGGCAGGAAACGGCGGAAACGGCTGTATCTCCTTCCGTCGCGAAAAATACGTTTCCCACGGCGGCCCCGACGGCGGTGACGGCGGGCACGGGGGAAATATCGTTTTCGTCATCGACGAGGGGACAAATACACTGCTCGATTTCCGCAACAGGAAAAAATTCGTGGCGACAAACGGCGGCGACGGCAAAGCAAGCAAGTTTCACGGAGCCACCGCGCCGGATCTTATCATACCCGTTCCCGAAGGCACGCTGATACGCGATGCCGAAAGCGGCAGGATAATCAAAGATATGAGCCGCTGCGGTCCTTTTATCGCGGCGAAAGGCGGAAGAGGCGGCTGGGGCAACAGGCATTTTGCCACGCCCACGCGCCAGACTCCGCGATTTGCCAAAAACGGACTTCCCGGCGAAGAACGCGAGATTGTTCTCGAATTGAAAATGCTCGCCGATGTGGGATTTGTGGGGCTTCCGAATGTCGGAAAATCCACTCTGCTCTCCGTAATCTCCTCCGCCAGACCGAAAATAGCAAATTATCATTTCACCACGCTTTCCCCTATGCTCGGCGTGGTTTCCGTGGGTGATGGCAAAGGTTTTGTCGCAGCTGATATCCCGGGACTGATAGAAGGCGCCTCCGAGGGGCTCGGGCTGGGTCACGATTTTCTGCGCCATGTGGACAGATGTCGCCTGCTCGTTCATGTGGTCGATATATCGCAGAGCGAAGGCAGAAATGCGATAGACGACATAAAAATGATAAATTCGGAGCTGGAAAAATACAATCCCGAGCTTGCCGCGCGTCCGCAGATAATCGCGGCAAACAAATGCGATATACTCGACCGCGCGCAGGTGGATGTGGACGCATTTGAAAAGTTTGTAAATGACAGCGGCTATACGCTTGTATATATCAGCGCCGCGTCCGGCGAAGGCGTGAAGGAGCTTTGCCGCAAGGTTTACGATATGCTCGCGCTTCTCCCGCCGCTCACGATATATGAACCGGAGTATGAGGAAGAAATAAAAGAGCAAGGCAACCCCGACGACATCTCCGTGACAAAAGAAAAGGATGTATTTGTAGTGGAAGGCGAATGGCTCCACTGGCTCATGAGCTCGATAAATTTTGACGACCGTGAATCGTTCTCTTATTTTGAAAAAATGATGCGTGAAAACGGCGTCATCGACAAGATGCGCGAGCTGGGCATAAAGGACGGCGACACCGTTTCCATGTATGATCTCGAATTTGATTTCGTAGACTGATGAATATGATGAAAATCCCGTTTTCCTTTGCGGAAACGGGATTTTTGGGTTTTATACGGTTGTATTTTTTCTTTTCGAAAGAAACAAAAACCGCGGCAATGCCGCGGTTTTTGTTTCTCATTTATTCACTTGCGAAACGAATTTCACGGGAGCATCCGGCTCAACAAGTTCTATGCCGCATTTGTCGGCAAAGCGCCGCGCCTCGTCATAATTTTCCGCCATGCCGAGCGCATCGGGGCTGTGGGCATCACTGCCGAATATCGCGACCGAACCCGCTCTCGCGGCTATGCGGAAAAAACGCTCGCACGGATAAAATCTGCCATCGCGCAGTCCCAGTCCGTTTATTTCCAGTGGCATGCCGTATCTGTTTGCCTCACGGCAAAGACGCGTCATTTCTTCCTCATACACATCCTCGTCACCGGAAAATTTCAGCACATCGGGATGCGCCACATAGAAATATTTTCCCGTATGTATCGCATCGCAAACCTGCGATACATATTTTTTCAGTATCTCCGCGTCATCCGTGTCTCTCGTGCAGAAATGCGCATTTATTTCATTATCTATCGCGTGCTGACCGAGTATCATATAATCATACGTCATGGATGAAATCATTTCATAAGTCTTATCGAAAAATGCGGGGTAATATTCCGTTTCATAGCCGATATACAAATGTATATAATCACGGAATTCCTCTCTCAGCGCGAGAAGCGAATCCACATATCCGCGCTGTTCGCTCGGCTTCATGCGAAAATCGGAATAATAGCCCTCGGGGAAATATTGCGGCGCATGATCGGAAAAACCGAGCGAGCATATTCCCGCCTTTATCGCCGCGATTACATATTCCCTGTCCTCGCCGTGCGCATGATGGCATCGATAAGTATGCGTATGAAAATTTGCTTTCACTTAACTCATCTCCCAAAAAGCAAAATTTATTTTGTCCCGTTGTAATCGAAATATGCGATAAGCGGACGCACATCGGGCGATTCCAGCTTTACATTCACATTTTTCAGCGCAAAATTTTTCGCATAGCGAACGGTAAATCCGTGCCCCGCGCTGAGTCCGTGCCTGTCATATTCGGGATAGCGATTGTCTATGGGATTGGGGCATCCGGGAATTTCCGCAAAGCCGCCCGCAAGAGTAAAATCGCAGTTTTCAAATAATATATTTTCCATTATCTGATCATCCGACTGACCCACAGCCATTACCTCGCGGATATTTTTTGTATAGCTGAAAGGATATGCGCGGTCAAATCTCATATCGCGGAATGTAACATTTTTCATGCCGCTTTTGCGGACGGGAGCGCCGCCGCGCGGCAATCTGTTTCTCGCGCCCACGGTGATATATACGGGCGCACCGACATCCGTCATATCTATGCGTTCAAATACTACGTTTTCCACCTCGGCGCCGTCCACCGTTTCCAGCGAAATACCGCAACGGTTTACATTTTTTATCGCGCAGTCTGTGATATGCGCATTTTTCAGGCAGTAGTAAGTATCCGTGCCGAATTTGATACCGGAAGCGAGGCTCTGGATCATCATATCCCATACATCTATATTATAGCAACCGACCGGATCGGAGCTTTTGAAGCAAAGTCCGTCGTCGCCCGCCATTATATTGCAGCCGTATATCGTCATATCATGGCAATCCACGGGATCTATACCGTCGCGGTTCGGTGTATTCATGCAATCGAGATTGAGATTTCTCAGTATTACGTTTCCGGAGGAAAGAGGTACCACCGTCCAGAAAGCGCTGTTTTTCATATTTATATTTTCCACCGTGATGCCGTCTGAATATGTGATATATACTATATCGGGGCGCGCATCAAGAGCGCGCTTGTCATTTACGGGGTCGTTCATTTTAAAGCGGTAAAGCCCGTTTCCGTCCAGCATACCGCCGCCCGTGATGCGGATATTTTTTATATTTTCGCCATAGAGCAGACCTCTGCCGAGCTGACGGTGAGCGCAAAGGCTCGTTCTCGGCTCGCAAAGCGGATATTCCCCGTGGTCCTGCGTGCCGAGAAGTACGGCATCCCTTGCCACAAAGAAAGTCATATCGTTTTTCAGATTTATCTGTCCCGAAAAATACGTTCCGCCGCCGAGATAAACCGTGCCGCCCGTATACGCGGCTGCATCTACGGCTTTCTGTATAGCCGCGGTATCGAGAGTTTCCCCGTCGCCCACTGCGCCGAAATCCTTTACATCGAATATTTTCCCCATGGGTGCGATACGGCAGAAATCAGGCGCGTCGTAAACGCGTATTCTGTTTATATAGACGGTGTTTTCACCCGTGCAGGTGTATGCCGCGCGGCATACGTTTTTCACTTTGCCGCAGAAGGCAAAATCTTTCGCACGCACGGCGCCGTCAGCCATCAGCGTATATTTTCCGCTATCGATATCGAGAGTTATTTTCAGATTTACCCAGTTTGCGCAGGGGTAATACATCCATTCGTTGAGCCCGCCGTAAATGCGTTCCCATTTGTCGCCGTTTGTGGCGTAGAGATTGTTTTTGTAATGCGCTATACGCAGGGCGACATTTCCCTTTTCATCCGTTATTTCGGGCGCTATGGCAAATCCGCCGTCCGTGATTTTTATTTTTGTTTCCACCGTCGCTATGCCGGATATTGCAGGGAAAGCATAGGCGCAGGCGGCGCTTTTGCCGTTTGCGGAAGAAAGCGCAAGACTTTTATCAGCGGCAAAAGGATATTCCGCTATATCCGCCACGGCGTTTTCCGATTTTGTGATATATCCGCTCCCGGAGGAAAAATCCTCGTTTGCGGCATAAATTTCCGTATCGTCCTCTATCACGATATTATCCGCGCCGAGCACGCCGATATGCGAAATGAATTTCACTCCGCGCGCATCCGTATCGGAAACAGGCACATCCGTCGCCGCGCGTCGGCAACCAAGCCATGCATCAAAGCAGGCTTTTTCCCTGTCGAAAACCAGCTTCACGTCATAATCCGCTCCCGCTTCGAAATCTCCTATTTTCACCGATTCCTCGCGCGATGCGGCGTATATTTCGCCCATATCGAAAACTATGCAGGAGATAACCCCGCTTTTTCCGTATACGGCGCAAACCATGTATTTGCCGTTTTTCTCTTCGGGCGTGATTTTCGCGCTTATCACCACGCGGCTTCCGAAATCGGGAATTTCGGAAATGATGCAGCCTTTTGATATTTTCACATACCCGTCGCGGCTGTCGTCTTCGCGTGTGCAAAGCGAAACATCACCCACGGTTTCAAAAGAAGAAAGCGCTCCTTCGTCATTGAAAACCTCGTTTACATAGCGGCGGTATGTGCGCGGCGCATATGCCGCGGGAAAATCCGCGCAGGCGGGCGTTTCGGGCAGAGGCATTTTCTCCTCCGTATCGGTCGGCACGGCTATGACAAAGAAATGATCATAGCCCTCCCCCTTGAAACCGTCGATATGCACGAGAGCGCCTGCCGCATATTTCTTTTTGAAAAGCGCATACACGGCGCCATTGTCAAGCGCTATTTCTCCGCCGTCGCGCGCGAAATCCGAAACGCACGCGGGCACGGGGATATTTTTGTTTATCGCCACATATATATCGCAATCGCGTTCCGTATAAAAATCCACTTCCTGCTTGTCGTCAAAACCGTCGGCGGCGGAATTGAATGTGCGTATATAGTCCGCCCCGAAAAGATATTCCGGCGCTTTTGCGACAGTCGCTCCGCAATTGGAATAAATTCTCGCGCCCGTGCCGAAATCGGGATTTACGCTGTACCAGCCGCTCGTATCCCACGGGGAAACAAATCGGCTCGTCACAGGTGAGGCGGGGATAAATCCGCCGTCGCTTATTCTGTTTGTGTATTCCGACATATCAGAACCTCCAAAAATGCAAAATGTTAATACGGCATTATTTTATCATAAGTTTCGACGCTTGTCCATACTCACGGCAAAATCTTTTTTTCTTTGCGGAATAATACAGCGCCAAGGCGCGTAAAAATACAAAATGCGCCGTCGGAAATGCTTCCGACAGCGCATTTTGTATTCTGTTTTTTATTTTGCTCTGCTTTTCGGCTCGGGAAGCTCGTCATACATCGCACTGAAAAGCTCCGTCAGGAATTCCCCGTCATCGACTTCATCCACGAGAAGCATATCCTTTGCGCCCTCGTAAGGCTTTTCATATCGCGGCGCGGGCATGCGTGAAACAGCCGCCTTTACCGGCTTTACGAGCAGTCTGTTATCGTAGATTCCGCCCACGATTCTGCCGCGGTAATACAGAATATATTCGCCCATCATGCGCCTGTATGTCACGCCGTCGAGAGCGGAAAGCCCATCCATAATAAATTCAAGATATTCTTTACCCGATGCCATCTATGCACTCCCGAACAGTAAATTTTTTCATATTTCAAAAAATCCGACCGACTGCGGCGGCACATGGATTTTGCCGCTCTCAGCGGTTATTTTACCGCCGAATGAATATATCTTTTCGCGAAGCGTGATGTCGCATTCAAATTCGGCAGGCTCCGCCGACGTATTTATTATCACGAGGATTTTCTCCCCATCCAGCTCTCTCGTATATGCGAGCGGATATGAATACGGCTCGGCATATATAAATTCCACTTTGCCCATGCCCGTCAGCGCGGGATGGGATTTTCTTATCGCGATGAGTTTTTTAATCTCGTGATAAAGCGAATTTTCATCCGCCATGCTTTTTTCCACCGTCGGGCGGTCGGGGTCGGGATCGAGCGGGATGTATAATTTCTCCGGCGAGGAATTGCCGAATCCCGCATTTATGCCGCTGTCCCACTGCATGGGCGAGCGCGAACCCGTCCTGCCGTAGCCGCCCTCGACGGAAGTAAGATTTTTCACGAAACGCATGCCTATTTCATCGCCGTAATAGATGAAAGGCGCGCCCGGCATCGAAAGCAGAAAGGCGAAAGCCACTTTCATCTCGGTTTCGTCGAGAGTCAGCGCCATGCGGTTCATATCATGGTTTCCCGACGGGATGCAGATAAGCCCCTTTCCGCTCGTCTTGTCATAATTTTCTTTATATTTTGCGACAAATTCGGATATATTGCCGCCTGCTTTTGATGAGAAATACGGCTTTTCCGTTCTGAAAAGCTCCGGATAATGCGACGGTCCGAAATGCAGGAGAAAATCCGCGTGAAAACCTCCGAGCAGAGATTTATCCGGCTCGCCCCACTCGGAAACAAGCACCGCATCGGGATATTCCGCGTCGAGAAAAGCGCGGACATTCTGCCACAGGGCAATATTTCCTTTGCCGTCCTCGTCATTTTTTACCAGCGACCCCGCCATATCCACGCGGAAACCGTCACAGCCCATTTTCAGCCAGTAACGCATCACGTCTTTCATCGCTTCCAGCGTCGCTCTCGGTCCCTCGGCGTCCATCGCCTGCTGCCACGGTCTTTCCGGTTTGTAAAAGCCGTAATTGAGCGCGGGCTGATGTGAAAAGAAATTCACGGCACATACGCCGTTTCTCGCGGAAAAGCCGAGGATACTGCTCATATTCGGCTTTTCCCAGATACTGTTGGTCCATACGTAGCGGTCGGTATATTCGTTTCTCTCCGCTTTCATCGACTCGCGAAACCATTTGTGCTCTATCGACGTATGCCCCGGCACCAGATCCAGCAGTATCTTCACGCCGCGTTTGTGCGCCTCCGAGAAAAGCCGCGCCAGATCTTCGTTTGTGCCGTATCTCGGCGCCACGCTGTAATAATCGGAAACATCATATCCCGCATCGCCGAAAGGGGATTCGAAAAGAGGATTTATCCATATCGCGTTACAGCCGAGATCGCATACGTAATCCAGCTTTTCTATTATTCCGTTTATATCGCCTGTCCCGTCCGCGTTGGTATCGCAAAAAGACTGCGGATATATCTCGTAAAATACCGCTTTCTCAAGCCACTTTGACATGTGAAAATCCTCCTTTTTTCGGGAACAAATCAATATTTTTCCGTTTCAAATGCGGTCCACGGGATATTTACCGTCTTGCCCTCGGAAATAAGCTCGTCTATATGGATAATGAGCGGGAACTGCTCTTTTGTCGCTTTGCCCGCTGCGATAAGCTCCTTCACGGCCTCTGCCGTTCTCGCGGCGATAACGATGGATTCCAGAGTTACGCCCTTCAGCGTTTCCATAGCGTCAAAGAAAGACATTCCTTCGCCGAGGAGAGTGCCTATGCGACGCGTTCTTCCGCCGAATACCGTAACATAAAGATCGCCTGCGCCGAGAGTGATATTTTCGGGTCCGCCCTCGCAGATATCGAGCAGGCGTATCATTTCCTTTACAGCCTGACCGAAAAGCGCCGCCTGGGAATTGTAATGTTCAAATACTCTGCCTTCGCGCTTGTACGACATTCCTATAGCAAGGGAAACGCCGAGTGCGTAAGCATTTTTCAGCGCTACGGCGCATTCCACGCCGCGTACATCCGTGGAGAGGCTCACGTGATAATAATTCGTTTCGAAAAGCGAACGGATCCAGCGGAGCTGTTCTATATTTTCGCCGCAGAATGTGACCTCGGTGGGGTCATGGTCGGCGAGCTCATAGCTCGTGCAGGGACCGCCAACGGCGTTGAAAGAAATTTTCTTGTCTGTTTTTGTGCGGTAGATTTCGGGATAGGAAACGAGCTTTCCTCCGCCGAGATGCACCATGCCTTTTGTGATGGAAAGCACGGGGAGCTCCTCGGGGATAACGGGGATAACATTTTCGATAAACCAGTCAAGACCGAAAGAAGAAACTCCGCCTATGAGCAGATCCGCTCCCTTCAGCGCCTCGCCGAATTCTTCATACTGATAGTAAGAAATGCCTGCGGGCATTTTTCTTTTCAGCGTGAGATGCTCGCCTGTTTTTCTTGCGTGATCTATTATCTCGCGATCGAGAGGTGTGCCCACTATTCTGATGGTATTGCCGTTGTCTGCGGCAGGGAATGTTATGGCGCTGCCCATCATGCCTGCGCCTATTACTGTGATTACTGCCATGGTTTTTTATTCCTTTCTTTATTTGGCTTTCTTTAATTTTTTCAGTTGTTTCCGGCGGTGAGCTTTATCAGCAGCTCTATATCGTCGGGCTGGACTTTCGCTTCGGAAGCGGCACGGTTTCGCTTTATCTCGCCGCATTTTTCGCATTTATGAACTATCACGAAACCCTTTTTCGGGTCTGTTTCCACGCGGATGGGACGCATTATCCCTCCGCACGGATTTGCTCTGTCGCCCGGGTTTATATCCACGTGAAGCGAGCAGAGACATCCGGGGCAGTGATTGCGCGAGCTGTAGCCGAGCGGCTGCACCTCCATACCGCAGTTTTTACATGTAAATGAGTTGTCGTTTTTTGTAAAAAGCTTTCCGTTCATGCCTGTCTCCGAAAAAAAATCATTCCATTATATTATGCGCCATAAAAACGTTTTTGTCAAGTATTTGACTTGACTTTTCGCCTCCGTTGTGCTAAACTTCAATTGTAAAAATTCTTTTTACGGAGGTTAATATGAAAATAGGTGTTCAGACAGCGACTTCGATAGACCGCCTCGGAATAGACGGCGCTTTTGACGCATACCGCGATGCGGGTTTTGACTGCGTGGATCTCAATCTGGATGATCGTCTTACCATTTCATGGAATGAAATGCGCGAAGGCGCGGAAGATCCGTTTTTCGGCGACGAAAACAATTATATGAGCTTTGCAAAAGCCGTAAAAGCGGCAAGCGAACGCACAGGCGTGGCGATAGGTCAGGTTCATGCGCCTTTCCCGCTCGGTTTCCGCGGCTGTGAAAAAGCAAACGAACGCGGACTTCGCTGGGGCAATATATCCATAGAAATATGCCATTTCCTCGGCTGTGACAAAATAGTCATTCATCCGCTTTTTGAAGGCAGTCTGCGTCAGAATCCCACCTCGCGCGAGGAGGAATGGGAAATGAATATTCCCTTTTATTCTTCATTCATTCCGCTGCTGAAAAAATACAAAATAACCTGCTGCCTCGAAAACATGTGGGCACAGGACTGGCAGACAAAAAAGATTTATCATACGGTTTGCTCCGATATGGGCGACGCCTGCGGATACATAGACAGGCTGAATGAAATAGCCGGCGAAAAGCTTTTCGGTTTCTGCCTCGATATAGGTCATCTCGCGCTTTGCGGGCTGGATAATTATCATTCGATAATGCAGCTCGGCGACAGGCTCGTCACGCTCCATATACATGATAATCAGGGGGGCATCGACGACAATCATGTGATACCTTATATGGGAATAATCTACTGGGAAAGATTTATCCGCGGACTTGCCGAATCCGGCTACAACGGCACGCTCAGTTTTGAAACGGCGGGACAATACAAAAAAGTTCCGACGGATTTCATTGCCACATCGCTGAAATGGACGGCGGATACCGGCAGATATTTCAATAAGAGAATCGCGGAAGCAAGAAGTGCAAAATAAAAGGTTCTTTGTCCCGACGGGATGGGGTATACTTTTCTTTTAAAGAAAATGATGAAAAAGAAGCGGGCGGCGCATGCCGCCCGTGTTTTTGTTTTTCTTTGCGCAAAGAAACAAGGGGGCGCTTTTCACAAAAGCGCAGAAATGTTTCTTTCCTCTCAAAAGGAAACGGGGCGTACTTTTGCGTGACCAAAAGTACCAAAAGGAAGTTGCTCTTTGCCGAGAGGAGGGCGGGCGACTACGGTCGCCCGAGGTACGATCGCGCTTTTGAGTGACCAAAAGCGCGGCAAAAGTCATCAAAGGAAGGCTCCTCGCCCTCCTTTGCAAACTACCTCGCACCCCGTCGAGTTAGCCGCAGTAAGCAATGCGCGGCAAGTATGTGCTATATATAGCAAATCAAAAAAGTTTTTGTCTATCTCTCCGCGTATCATCAGCCATACCGCGCGTGCGAACACAGTACGCCGCGAAAAGCGAGCAGATTCGACGGGGTGGGTGGCTTCCGCCATAGCTTCAGCTACGCTTCCCACTATAGGCTAAACTCCTACTATGCGAGCATGGCTTGATGGACATCGAGTCTGGGCAGCTAAAGCTAAAATCCGCACAGACTAAATCCCGTGTTTAAGCGGGGGTCTGAACCGCGCTTCTGGCTTAGTCTATGGTCGGACTGTCAGGGCAGTATGTTCGCACGAGTCGCCGCGAGGCGACAGAAGGTGTTTAAAAGAGGAATTGACACATACGCGCAGCGTGTGTGTCGGCGTCGCCGAGACAGGAGTTAATACTTTCCTCTTTTTGACTTTTGGTACTTTTCTTCATAGAAAAGTACACCCCCGTTCTCCTACGAGGAGAAAAGTTACTTTTCCCGCGCTTTTTGTCAGTAAAAAGCGCGACCACCGTCCACGGGCGACGCAGACGCCCGCTTCACTGTTTCTCTTACAAAAGAGCAACAAAAAAGACCGCTGATGCGGTCTTTTTTCCCTTAGATAAGCTCTTTAACCTTAGCCTGCTTACCAACTCTTTCGCGGATGTAGTAGAGTTTTGCACGACGAACTTTACCGTGACGTGTGACAACTACTTTCTCTACGTTGGGAGAGTGGAGCGGGAAGGTCTTTTCCACGCCTACACCGTAAGCAATACGTCTTACAGTAAAGGTTTCGGAAATACCGCCGTTTTTCTTGGCGATAACGGTACCTTCGAAAAGCTGAATTCTTTCTCTCGTACCTTCCTTGATTTTGTTGTGAACAACAACAGTGTCACCTATCTCGAAAGCGGGAACATCTGTCTTGAGCTGCTCGTTTACAAAAGCCTGAATCTTGTCCATTTTGAGCCATCCTCCTTTTGAAATCTGCGGATGTTCATGCGAGCATGCAGCGGACCATCCTGCGGTCGCATAACGCGACGTGTAATATTATATCATCTTATTTTCAAATATGCAATAGTTTTTTCGGAAATTTTTTTATTTTTTTGCGGGCGCACGGTAATGATTTTTCGGCGTGACGATATTTATCAGCTTCATTATCACAAAAGCCGTGACATAATGCATAAACCAGCATGCTATGAGAAGCAGCGGTGTCGCCGAAAGTGAAAATCCGAAAAAGCCGAGCACTCGTTCTCCCATCACGGAAGTGAAAAGCGTACCTGTCATAAGTCCCGTAAACGAGGCGAGATTGCTTACTATTATCTGGAAAGAAAGATAATTTGTCCTGTCCTCATCCGGCAGATTTATATACGGCACGGAAGCTATTATCGTATTCATCACCACGCCGAGCACATGCTGAGAAAGTCGCACCGCGAGATAAAGCCACGAGGAATTTTCCTCCGTAACAAAGGCATACACGAGATAAGTGGCACCCTGAAGTACGCAGGCGATTGCCAGCGCGCGAAACCATGTATTTTCCGCGATGAATTTATTCCACATTTTGCCGAAAGCAATGAAAAAAAGAAAATATGTGGCGTTTATCGCGCTCATGAAAGTATAGCTTATATGCGCATTTTCTATGAGATATGCATTCAGCGTGGCATTAGGCAGATTGGTAGTGAAACCGTAAAGGAAAAGTATTATCATACTGCAGAAAAACGCTTTGTTTTTCACGGGCTTGCTGAAAACATCGGAAAGCTTTATTTTTGTGCCGGAGGATTCGTATTCATATTCCTTCGGTATGCACAAAAGAAGCGTATCTGCCACGGTGAGCACATAAGAAATTATTCTCAGATTTGTCATCACCGTGAGCTGTGCGGGTGAACCCGCGAGCTTATCCGTGACCACGGAGCCTATCAGCGCAAAAAGATATACCGTGAGGCTGTTTATACATCCGTTGAAAAGGAAATATGTGGAGCGCACATCCTCCGTGAGAAATTTCGCGTGCCATGCAGAATAGCCCGAACCGAAAAGCGCGGATATCGAATTTGCCAGCGCCACTATTATTACAAAACCGATGACGCGGGAGCGGTTTTCTTTCACGAGTACGGGCAGAAAAGTTATGCCGAGAATATTTATCGTATTTGTAAGAATACGCACGCCGCAAAGAAGCCATTTTCTTTTGCGGAAACGCTCCAGTATGGACGGCGAAAAAATATTCAGCAGACAGGCAAGGCTCGGTATAAATGACAAAATGCCTATGCTGACGACATTTATTCCGTAAAGCAGGAGAAATCCCGTATAGAAAACGCCGCCCGTAAACTGCGAGGCGATGCTGGCGAGAATGCCGCTCGTCATCATGCAGAGCCTGCCGCGTGAATGCTCATCGCGCGGAGAAAAAACCTTTTTGAACGTGTCGAAAAATCCCATTCCCGCACCTCTCGTTTTTCATTGCAATCGTATTTTACAATAAATAATCCTTTATGTCAACATAAAAACGCTTTTTGCCGTAAAATACCGACGGTATATTTTTTATTTTTTTGAAAAATAATAAAAATAAAAAAACAAAAGGCAGACAAAATGAAAAATTACAAAGAAACAAAGGCGGAAATGGAGCGGATTTTTCGCGGCGCCTCGGATTTTATCGTGCGCGAAATGAAATTCGGCAATATATCGCTCTGCGTGATGTATATAAGCAATTATTCCTCGAAAAAAATGATAACGGAATACATTATCGCGCCGCTGTGCCGCGCCTATGAAGAAAACGGGCGCGTTTTCCCCGAGGAAACCATCACATGCTCATCCGTATCTCAGGTAGCAGACGAAAGCGAAGCGACAGACGCCGTAATTTCCGGCTCATGTCTTGTTTTCTATGCAAAAGGCGACGAAAACGCGCGTGCCGTATCCGTTTCCACCAAAAACGAAGAGGGACGCTCCGGCACGGAGCCGGAAACGGAAAACGTGATACGCGGCGCACACGAGGGATTTGTGGAAAACGGCGAGCAGAACGCCATGCTCCTGCGGCGCAGACTGAAAACGCAAAAGCTGATGAAAACCGATATCACGATAGGTTCTCTCACGAAAACCGTCGTTTCCGTGATGTATATCGACGGTATAGCCGACAAGCACGTGCTGAATGAGCTGCTTTCGCGCCTAAGCGCAATAAAAACCGACGGCATACTCGATTCCGGTTATATAGAGCTTTATATTCAGGACGGCGGATATTCGCTCTACCCCACTGTGGGAAATTCGGAGCGCCCCGACAAAGTGGCAGCGAAAATGCTGGAGGGGCGCATCGCCGTGATAGTAGACGGCTCGCCCGTGGTGCTCACGGTGCCTTATCTTTTCTGCGAAGCTATACAGGTGACGGAAGATTATTCGAAAAGCATTTATTATGCCTGCTTTGTACGCATACTGCGCTTTGCCGCAATGCTGCTCGGCATATATCTGCCGTCGCTTTTCGTGGCGCTCACGGTATGGCATCCTTCCCTTTTGCCCGCCGCTTTTGAGGAAGCCCTCGTGAAATCCCGCGAGGGTATGAGTTTTTCGATATTTGCAGAGGTGATACTGATATTTCTGCTTTTCGAAATAGTGCGTGAGGTAGGTCTGCGCATGCCGAAAGCCGTGGGCAGTGCCGTCGGTCTGGTAGGCTCGCTCATCCTCGGCGAAAGCGCAGTGAAAGCGGGCATAGCCTCCTCCACTGTGATGGTTTTCGTGGCGCTCGCCGCTATATGCAATTTCATAGCACCTCCGTATATGAATCCTAATGTGATATATCGCCTCGCCATGATAATAGCGGCGGGACTTTTCGGGCTTTTCGGCTTTGCGGCGGCACTTTTTGCGAGCATCGTCGCTTTCTGCTCGAAAAAAAGCTTCGGCGTGCCGTATCTTTATCCATTTGTCCCGCTCGATATCACAGCCATGCAGGACAGCATAATAATGCTCCCCGTATGGAAAATGAAATATTCGCCCACTGCACTTTCCGGAAAGAAAATGCTGCGCACGAAAGGAAGAAAAGAAAATGAAAATAACTGAAAAAGATATCCTCGCACCCCCCGCACTTTTTTTCGGTATATTTTTCATTTCCGCGGCGGGACTTTATATATATGATGTGCGCGGAGCGGCGTCAATCGCTTTTTATGTGCTGATCTCGCTCGCCGTGAGCATTTTTGCCATCGCCGGCGCTGGAAAAGAAAGCGGAAATCTGCCGCTTTACTTTTCCGTCGGCACGGGCAGAGGTACGGAACCGTGGTTTTGCGCCGTAGTCGCCGCCATCACGTCCGCATCGCTTGTTTTTGATACGTTCACCCTCTCGGCGAGGATAAGCGAAATATACGGCGGATATTTCCGCGCAGTGCTGCTTATATGCGCCGCGCTCGCATGGTGGTCGGCTTTTCACGGGGCGGGCGCGATAACGGGAGCGGCGCAGACCGGCGCCGTCATTTCCGCCGTCCTTCTCATTTTTGCGATATTTTCCCGCCGCTCTCCCGATATATATATAAATGAAAATGCGCGCGGCGCACTCGGTGCACTCGGCGGTATGGGCGCGGTTTTCTGCCTCGTTTCGCATACGCGCACGGGTTCCGATCCTTCGGCTTCGCCCGCATACCGCGCACGGGCAAAGCACGTGGAAAACCGCCCGCTTTTCATATTGTGCGTAGTATCGGGTGCTTTTGTTTTAGCGGCGGTTTTTCATGCGCTGACATATACGGCGATTTTCCCCGCGGGTATGAAAATATTTTCGCTTTTCGCCTCGTGGTCGTTTTCCCTTTCGCGCATCGGCGCGCTCGCCTTTACTCTGCGCGACTGCGTGGGGATAAGGAAAAATGCGGCAATCAAAACGGCTATATGCGGCATTTCGCTTATTTTTGCCTGCGGTGCCGCCTCTGCCTTTGTGCGCGGCGGCTCTTTCGGTGCGCTTTTCTTTGAGCTCGCCGCCGTGATAAACGCTTTTTTCCCCATAATGCTCGCCGCCGATATCATTTTTTCGCGCAAAAGGCGCTCCCGCGCGTAACGAAATACACCGCCCCGCCATATAATTATGACAAATACCATAAAACGAAAGGATTATTATATGGCGGAAAACACATCGGAAGGATATCTCTTAGTACAGGTTTCATCGGCTCTCGGCGCCGTGCCGATACCAAATGCCACCGTGGTGGTGCGCACGGTAAGCGACGGCGCGCCGAAAATTTATTCCGTGATGACGACGGATATCAACGGGAAAACCAAGCCTCTTGCCATCCCCGCGCCGGACCCTTCTTTTTCATTCGTCCCCGGAAGCACGACAGTGCCTTATTCCATAGTGAATATAGAGGTGGCGGCAGACGGATATTACGGCTATACCGCGCTGAATGTGCCCATATTTGCGGGGCAGACCTCCATTCAGAGCGTAAACGCCATCCCCGTGCCGGACGCGCAGAATTTCACGACAAATCCGAGTCTCAATCTGACGGTAAACGAAAGCGAACCGCCTAATCTGTAAGGAGGAGCAATGGACATTTATCCCGTAATACCGGAAACAATAACGGTGCACCTCGGCGCTCCCGACAGTACCGACGTGGCGGATGTGACGGTTTCGTTTCCGGACTACATAAAAAACGTGGCGTCGAGCGAGGTATATCCCACCTGGCCCGAAAACGCCATCCGCGCAAATATTTACGCGCAGATATCGTTTGCGCTGAACAGAATATATACCGAGCATTACCCGTCGCTCGGCTATGATTTCGATATCACAAATTCCACGGCTTACGACCAGTCTTTTGTATACGGGCGCGAAATTTTCGAAAATATCAGTCAGATTGTGGATGAGATATTCAACAGCTACATAAGACGCGAAAACGCGATAGAGCCGCTTTTTGCCGCGTATTGCAACGGCACCACCGTCACCTGCGACGGACTTTCGCAATGGGACAGCGTGGAGCTGGCGAAGCAGGGGCTTTCCCCTTTTGATATACTGAAAAATTACTACGGCGAAAATATAGAGTTGGTGACAAATGCGCCTATAGCAAATATAGAGTCGTCACTCCCCGCGGGACCGATAGAGCTGGGATATGTGGGAAACAATGTGCGTTTTATACAGGTGCGACTGAACAGAATATCGGCAAATTATCCCTCCATACCGAAAATACAGCCGGTGGACGGCGTTTTCGGACCCGAAACAGAGGCGGCTGTAAAGGAATTTCAGCGCATTTTCAATCTCACGCAGGACGGGATAGTCGGCCCTGCCACATGGTATAAAATACAGTTTGTTTTCAATGCGGTAAAACGCCTCGGCGAAATACAGAGTGAAGGCATACTTCTCGACGAAGTGCAGAAAAATTTCCCGAATGAGCTGAAAGAAGGCGACAGCGGAAACGATGTCCTCGTGGTGCAGTATTTTCTGCGCATAGTGGGGATTTTCAATCCCGACATACCCGCGATAGAGCTGACGGGCGTTTACGACGAAGAAACGCGCGATGCCGTTTATGCTTTTCAGGCGCAGTACGGACTCCCCGTGACGGGGGTGATGGACGCGCCCACGTGGTATAAGCTTTTTGACGTTTATATGGGGCTTGTAAGCTCGCTCACGCCGGAGCAGCTCGGCGTGGCAAGCGTGCCTTTCCCGGGGCGTTTTCTGCGCCTCGGTTTTGAGGGTGATGATGTTCTCACTCTGCAAAAATATCTCAATGCTGCAGCAAAAGCCTACTCGCAGATACCGCAGGTGGCAGAGAACGGCATATTCGGCGAAGATACGCGCGATGCCGTCTATGCCGCGCAGGCTGTTTTCGGCTATCCGATAACAGGCACGGTCGGTCCTCTCCTGTGGAGCAGACTGGCAAATATCTATGTCGATGTGGAAAGCGGAAACGCGCGCTCCCCAGGGCAATATCCGGGAAACAGCGACAATTTTACTTACACGGAGGAAAATACCGATGAATGAAATTTACGAATTGCAGGTGATGCTGCGCAGGATAGCGCAGGCAGACAATAATATAGCCATGGTCAATCCCTCCGGAATATACGACAAAAGCACGGCAAAAGCCGTTTCCGAGGTTCAGGAGCAGAATGGACTCCCCGTGACGGGCAATGTGGACTTTGCCACGTGGAATATCATCACTGCGCTCTTTTCTCTGGCGATGGGGAGATTTTCGGAAAATACGCCGGTAAGCGTATTTCCGAATGTGTCGTATATTGCCGATTCGGGAGAAATAAGCGATCTCGTGATGATAATCCAGCTGTTGCTGAATGCGCTTTCCTCCTCTTACGACAATTATCACGAAATAAAGCCGAGCGGCATATACGATGACGAAACAAAAGACGCCGTGCGTCATTTTCAGAAAGTAAATCTGCTGCCGCAGACAGGCGCCGTTGATTCGGATACATGGGATGCCATAGCAAACAGCTACAATACTTTTTCAAACAACCGCTACTACGAATCGTAAAAAAATCCGATTTTTTTACAAAATACTATTGACAAATCGCCGCATGCGTGATAAAATACAAAAAAATAAAACCTGTGAAAAAGAAGAGTAGTCGCAAGATGATTCTCAAAGCGAACCGTGGGCGGTGAGAGCACGGCAGAGGAGTTTTCGGCGAATGGGCTTTTGAGGGCGAACGAAAACCTTGAAAAAGGCGAGTAGCAATCGACGGGGTGCGCTTCCGTTACCATGGCGCCGCGTATATTTGTACGTGACAAAGGGGAAATATTTTTTGTATTTCCATTCGGGTGGCACCGCGGATAAGTATTTATTCGTCCCGGGTATCTTAGGATACTCGGGACTTTTTGTTTTTTGCAAAGGAGATGAAATTTATGTTCGTATTATCGGGGCGATGGCGTGATTTAAAATACACCGCATATCACAAAATAAAAATAAAAACAAAATCTGAAAGGAATCAAAAATCATGAAAAAATTATTTTCTTTTATCATAGCGCTCGCGCTCGTATGCACATCTCTTTTCTTCCTCGCCTCCTGCGGCGAAAAAGCAAAACCCACCATCGGCATCATCCAGTTCGGCTCGCATGAATCGCTCACAAACTGCTATGAAGGCATCGCCCTCGGTCTGCGCGAAAGCGGCATAAATCTGAATGATTACAATGTAGAGCTGCTCAACAGCAATTTCGACCCCAGCGTTTCTCAGTCGCAGGCAAAAACTCTCGTAAACAAAGGCGCCAAAGTTATCATCGCGATAGCTACGCCCTCTGCCGTAGCCGCCGCAAATGCCGCGGACGGTGCCGTTCCCGTGGTTTACTGCGCGGTGACAGACCCCGCCACCATGGCAAATTATGAAAATGTGACAGGTTCTTCCGATATTCCCAATGCGGAAAAACAGCTCGAAGTCGTAATGGCATACATGGGCAAAAAAGATTCGCTCAAGATAGGCGTTCTCTATTCCACAGAGGAATCCAGCTCGCCTCTCCAGCTGGCAAATCTCAAAAAAGCGGCAGCCGCCGTATCCGACATGGATGTGACCATAGTCGATAAAGCCGTATCCGATATAAATACCATAGATACCGCCGTAAACAGCCTCATCGACGACGGCATCGACTGCTTTGTAAATCTGCTCGACAATACAATCGTAGGCAAACTCGAATCCAATATTCTCCCGATAACCATGGAAAAGAAAATCCCCGTTTTCGGTTCGGAAATAGAGCAGGTAAAGAAAGGCTGCGTGGCAAGCTCCTCCATCGACTATAAAAACGACGTGGGCAGAGCGGCAGGTAAAGCGGCAGCCGAAATCCTCGGCGGCAAAAACGCATCCGATATCGCTCCCGTAGTGGTGAAAAATCCGCAGGTTTATATCAACAGCGCCGCCTGCGATGAGCTGGGTCTTAATATCCCCGAAAACACCCTCGGCGCAAAGGATGTTTCCACTCACTGAAACTGAAAGGATAAAATAAAAAATGCTTTTTCTGGGAACTACCATAGACGGACTGCAAATGGGTCTGTGTTTTGCGATAATCGCACTCGGAGTATATATTTCGTATGCAATACTGGATTTCCCCGACCTGTCGGTCGACGGTACATTCCCGCTCGGCGGAGTATGCGCCACGATATTCATGCTCCGCTTAGGAATAAATCCCATCATAGCCACCCTGCTCGCTTTTGTCATCGGCATGGCGGCAGGCGCCGTGACGGGACTTCTCCATGTGAAATTCCGCATATCGAAACTGCTTTCCGGCATCATAGTGATGACGGCATTGCTCTCGGTAAATCTCGCGCTGACAAAGCTTCTCACGGGGACAGGCTATACCACTACTATTTTCTCGTATAAAAGTAAAAATCTCGCGGGAATGTTCGGCGGCAAAGCCGTGAAAATATTCGGCGAGAGCGCGCGGGCAAAAGATATCGCGACGATTCTCATCCTCATCGCCGCAGTGATATTCTGCAAAGTGGCAATCGACCTTTTCAAAAAAACCAAAATGGGTTATATGCTGGGAGCCACGGGCGGAAGCGAACGTCTCGTCACATATCTGGGCAAAAATCCCGGCACATATAAAATCCTCGGCATTTCGCTCGCAAACGGTTTTGTTTCCATGGGCGGCGCGCTTTATTCTCAGCTTTATATGCAGTATGATAATAATTCAGGCAGCGGCAAAGTAGTACTCGCGCTGGCTTCCGTCATCATCGGCATGGCTGTATTTTCAAATATAAAATTTATGGAAAAAACCACCGCAGTCGTATTCGGCGCGATAATCTATTCTCTCTGCCTGAATTATCTCGTGCTGATAGATAAAGACGGCATATATCTGAAATTGCTCAATGCCGTGCTTTTCGCGCTGATTCTCATTTTCAATGATAAAATAACTTCCCTGCTTTCGAAAAAGCAGATAAAGGCAGGTGGCAAAAATGCTTGAATTGACAGGAATAAGCAAAATATTCAACCGCGGCACGGTAAATGAAATCCTCCTTTTCGATAATTTTTCGCTTTCCGTAAAAACAGGTGAATTTGTTTCCGTAGTCGGGTCAAACGGCTCGGGAAAGACCTCGCTTTTGAATATAATCAGCGGCAGTATCCCCGCCGACGCGGGAAAAATCATTCTCGATGGCGAAGATATGACAAAATTACCCGAATATAAAAGGGCAAAAAAAATAGGCAGAGTTTTTCAGGATCCCGCTGTAGGCACCGTACCGTATATGACTATCGCGGAAAATCTTTCTCTCGCCGTAAATAAAGGAAAACCTTATGATTTTTCTTTTGCGACGGATAAAAAGAAAAAAGAATATTTCCGCGAGATATTGCACGCGCTCGGGCTGGGACTGGAAGACAAAACGGAAATACCCGTAGGGCTTCTTTCCGGCGGGCAACGGCAGGCGCTTTCGCTGATAATGAGCACGCTCACCCCCGTGGATCTGCTGTTGCTCGATGAACATACAGCGGCGCTCGACCCGAAAACCGCCGAAACAATAATGCTATTGACAGACAAAATAGTCCGCGAAAAAAATCTGACGGCGATAATGATAACTCACAATCTGCGCTATGCCACCGAATATGGCAGCCGCCTGATAATGATGCACGAGGGCAAAGCCATAATAGACAAATCCGGAGATGAAAAAGCGCAGACCGATACCGCCGATATCCTCCGCGTTTTCAATGAAATAAGCGTAGAATGCGGTAACTGAAAAAGAAAAAGACTGCTGCGGCAGTCTTTTTTATATGGGAAAAACAAAAGCCCGCTGCGGCATTGCCGCGGCGGGTTTTTGCGTGCGCACATCATGCGCGGGTATTATATTAAAGGAGAAAGAATAGCTTAAATTGTTTTGCGGGGATTATTTGGATTTGGGAACGACGCTCCAAGTAGTATTATTTCCTTCAATTGTATAGCCACTCGACAAACAATTAGATGCGGCTTTAGTATCTACAAAATTATTCTGTGACATATTGAAAGTGCCGCCCTTAAGATATGTATAGAAACCTTTAGTTTCAGCGCCTTTGCTTGTTTTTACAAATCCAGCTTTACTTTCAATATTGAATGTTCCGCCACTAACATAAATACGTATTTGTTTCCCTCCAGTATTTGTGCCAAACCCTTTAAGATACTCAGAATTTACATATATAATGCTATCACCATTAGATTCAAGGATACCACCGTTTATTCTCAAATTAATTTCGGTATTGCCGGTCTGCTTACCGCCAAGTTTGATTGCGCCTACTTTACCTTTGATTGTACCGCCACTAATTTCAAATATACCGTCTTTTTTCTGATCAATAAACTGCGGATGATAGATTGCATAAGAATTATTCGATGTGATCTCGCCGCCGTTTATAAGAAGCTTACCTTGTGAATATGTGTCACTCTCTACGCCGCTGATTGCATAGCCATTTGCTATTATTTCAGCGCCATTTTCTACCGTAACCGAGCCGCCGTTATACATTTTAATTGCGCATGCGTCTGCACCACCGGCAGTAGCGTCAATTGTAACGTTTTCAATCGTGCACATGATATTTGTTGCACCGAAAGAGCCTATTTCGGTATCGCTAGTTGTTCTTCTTACAGTAATCAGTTCGCCTGTCAAATTGCTTCCTGCAACTATCTTACCTGTTCTGTCGATGCTTGTATCTCTGATTGTAACATCGCCCTGAACAAAGAATGCTCCCGTGTGATCAATAGTCAACTTATGACCGTTAAGATCAAGTATGAATACATGCTGATTCTTAACATTGAATATCGTTTCTTTGCTAAGCGTCATATCAGCGTCGAGTCTCACAACAGTATCTGCCGTAAGTTCTTTTTTAGCCCAATCTGCAAGAACGCCCGGATCTGTTACGCTAATTACGCTTGATACGGATACATCATGATTGCAAACAGTGCACTTTCCATCGGAAACCGTATGTGCTTCGGACGCTATCGTATCGCAATTCTTGCACTTGCGTGTATGGTAAGCTTCATTATAATAAGTCCAAGCAACATCACTATAGTCATGTCCTGTAGCTGTGATTACTTCACTTTCGGTTTTAATGCAACCGGTGTTAGTGCACTTGCGTGTCCTTGAACCGTTTTCCGTGCAAGTAGCTTTCTTTGTTACTTCCCATTCTCCGAATTTGTGTCCGGTAGCAGGAATAACTTTCGTATCAAATACTTTTTTACATTTAGTACAAATATAGTTTTGCGAACCGTTGCCCTCGCAAGTAGCGGCCGTTACAGTCGCCCAGCTATAGCTATGCTCGCCTGTAGCCTCGATTTTTTCAGTCTTTCCGGTAGCATTGCATACCGAGCATGTCTCCATCTTTTCTCCGGCTTCATCGCAAGTTGCTTTTTTTGTTACTGTCCATTCAAATTTATGTCCCAGCTTTGTAATTGTTTCTGTCTTTGTCTTGGAGCAACGTGTACATGTGTATGTCTTTGCGCCATCTGTTGTACATGTAGCATTTGTTACAGTCGGATCGCCCCAGTTGTGACCAAGAGCATTTCCGTGTCCGAATGTTTTATCGCCCTTGGCGCCGCATGCGCAGGAATAATAGTATGTAGCCGCCTTATCACAAGTAGCAGCTTCTGCCACATACTCATCTGCTACATTCTGCTTATTGTATTCGTGAGTATGAGTGCTATAATTCGGATCAACCTTACCGCATACGCACTCGCCATTTGTATAAGAGTGTGCTATCTTACTGTCCGTCGCTCCGCAAGATGTACATACATGCCAGTGATTTGTGCTGTCAAATGTCCATTTTGTATCCCATGTGTGCGTATGTGTTTCAAATTTTTCCACTACGATTTCGACATCGGCGAAAATAGCCATTTCCTCTCTCTTAAAGCCGAGCTGATCTATTATGCCGCCCTCTTTGTTAAGTTCGGTGGTATCGCGCCAGCCTGTGGGGGAAGTAGTTGAACCACTCAGTGCGCCATTCGTTTTAAGATTGTTGATTAAGCCCTGAGCTACTTCGAAAAACTTCGAATAACTTGCCGTTTCCGCAAGCATCGTTGTGTTCGTATTGAGGTCTATCGGATTTTCCTTGTATTCTACAATGCGACCTTCTCCCGCAGAGTATCCGTATATGTAAGCGGAACTGCCTTTTTTGGATACAACTACGATATCGCTCGCATCGTCTGCGCTGAGCATGTTTGCCAGCATTTCAGTTATTGCGTTCTTTGCTTCAGCAAGTGCTGTCGCTTCGTTTGCTTTTTTCACGAGGTTTGCATAAGTCGGGATCAGCACAGCAGCCAGAATGGCGATGACTGCAATGACGATTACCAGCTCTACAACCGTGAAACCGTGTTTTCTGGTTTTCTTAGTCATGGTTTTTTTCTCCTTTTAAGAATAAAAATATTTTTATATTTCCCCATGATTGGGGCAAATACCACGAAAAAATTTAAGCAGGCAGAGCTGCACGAAAAAATTCGTGCAGCTCTGCCTGCTTATCAGTTACATATATTTAATTTT
>CAKRQU010000018.1 GCA_934394585.1 uncultured Eubacteriales bacterium
TTGCAAACTACCTCGCACCCCGTCGAGTTAGCCGCGGGAAGTAATGCGCGGCAAGTATGTGCTATAGATAGCAAATCAAAAAAAGCTTTTGTCTATCTCTCATCACATCATCAGCCGTACCGCGCGTGCGAACAAAGTATGCCGCAAAAAGCGAGCAGATTCGACGGGGTGGGTGGTGCCACGCCGAAAGTTTAGATGTACTTCCCACTATAGCCAAAACTCCGACTATGCGAGCATGGCTTGATGGACATCGAAACGGGGCGGCTAAAGCTGAAATCTGCACAAACTAAATCCCGTGTTAAGCGTGGATTTGAGCCATACTTCCGGTTTAGTCTACGGTCGGACTGTCGGGGAAGTATGTTCGCACGAGTCGCCGCGAGGCGACAGAAGGTGTTTAAAAGAGGAATTGACACATACGCGCAGTGTGTGTGTCGGCGTCGCCGAGACAGGAGTTAATACCTTCCTCTTTTTGACTTTTGGTACTTTTCTTCACAAAAAAGTACACCCTCGTTTCACAGGAAAAAAATCAAAAATCACCCCGAAACGGGGTGATTTTTGATTTTTTATTTTCCCGCGAGCTCGAGCGTTCGTTTATAAGATGCATTTACTGCATCCAGAACCGTTTTTTCAAGTCCGCTTGCTTCAAAGCTGCGCACGCCCTCGATGGTTGTCCCGCCGGGACTGCAAACCTTTATTTTCAGTTCATTCGGGCTTTCGTTTGAGGAAAGCACCAGCCCCGCCGCGCCGAGCATAGTCTGCGCCGCATAAAGTCGCGCCTTTTCCTGCGAAAGTCCGAGCGATAAGCCCGCTTTTTCCATCGCCTCGACGAACATAAACATAAAAGCGGGACCGCATCCCGAGATGACGCTCGCCGCGTCTATGAGCGCCTCGTCTGTCCTGTCGGATATGCCCGCATACTCAAGTGCATCGGTAAATTCACAAAGCTCCGCTTCCGTCACGGCGGCATTCGATGTATAAAGTATCATCCCCTCGCCTATTGCGACGGGCGTATTCGGCATTATCCTGATAACGGGGATATTCCCGCCGAAAAGCTCCGATATTTTATCGGCAGAAAGCCCCGCCGCCATGGTGATGAGCACAAATCTGTCACTGCGCTCACCAAACACGGGCGCGATTTCTTTCGCCAGCTCAGCCATGCCCTGCGGCTTTACTCCGAGAAAGATAAAACGGCAGGATTTTGCCACCTCGGAGTTGCTCCCCGCCACGCAGCCGAGCTCATCTGCAAGCGCCTGCGCCTTTTGCGGCGTTCTGTTTGAGAGAAGTATCTCCTCGGGATCGATTTTTTCGCTGACGGCACGGGCGAGTGCACCGCCCATATTTCCCGTACCTATAAATCCGAATTTGTATTCCATTTTCATTTCCCGCCCTTATCGGGTTTGTCCGTTTCCTTTTATAATGTATTTGTAAGAAGTAAGCTCGCCAAGCCCCATAGGTCCGCGTGCGTGAAGTTTCTGCGTGGATATGCCCATTTCGCAACCGAGCCCGAATTCCCCGCCGTCGGTAAAGCGCGTGGACGCGTTTATATATACGGCGGCGCTGTCGATAAGTGCGGCAAAAATATCCTGCGCTTCTTTATCCTCGGCTATTATCGCCTCGCTGTGATTTGTGGAATGCTTTGCTATATGCTCCGCCGCGCCGCAAACATCGTTCACGATGCCGACAGCCATGATATAATCGAGAAATTCCGTATCGAAATCGCCCGCTCCCGCAGGCGTGCCGTCTATGATATGCGCGGCTTTTTCATCGAGACGAAGCTCCACGGGGACAAGCCCCGCGGCTATTCTCTCATCGACGAGAGCATATTTCAGCCGCGGCAGAAAATCCGCCGCGATATCGCGGTGAACAAGGCATACCTCCGCCGCATTGCAAACGGAAGGACGGCTTGTTTTCGCATTTTTTATTATATTTATCGCCTTATCGAAATCCGCGCTTTTATCCACATAAATGTGGCATATACCCGTGCCTGTTTCGATGCAGGGGACGATGGCTTTTTCCACGCATGCGCGTATAAGCCCCGCACCGCCACGCGGGATGAGCAGATCTACATATCCGCGCGCGAGCATCAGTTCCTCCGCGCTCGCCCTGCTCACATCATCCACGATATTTACAAAATCACGCGAAAGTCCGCATTTTGCCAGTCCCTCGCGCATAGCCTCCGCTATGGCATGTGACGAAGCGTAAGCTTCCTTTCCGCCGCGCAGTATACATACATTTCCGCTTTTCAGGCAGAGCGCCGCGGCGTCGGAAGTTACATTCGGGCGGCTTTCGTATATTATGGCTATCACGCCGAGCGGCACGGAGATTTTTTCTATTTCAAGCCCGTTCGGGCGGACTGTGCGCGAAAGTATTTTTCCCACGGGGTCATCCAGCGCAGCCACATCGCGCATACCTTCCGCCATGGCGAAAATGCGGCTTTCGCTCAGGGCGAGCCTGTCCAGCATCACGCGGGAAAAACGTCCCTCCGCCTCTGCTTTTTTCATATCGTCGCCGTTTGCCGCGAGGATTTTTTCTTTATTTGCCATGAGCGCATCCGCCATGGCGAAAAGCGCCTCGTTTTTTTCTTCCGATGAAAGTGAAGCGAGGGCGGATTTCGCCGCCTTTGCTTTTTCGAGTATTTCTTTTGTCGTCATAAAAATCATTTCCTTTTTCCGAGAAAGCGCGTGCCGAGCGATTTGCCGTCCGCTATATTGTAAAGCGCGGCGGGATCGGCTCCGTTTGCTATTATCATATCTATTCCCGCCTGCGTGGCTATCTGCGCCGCGTGAAGCTTGGTTTTCATTCCGCCGGTGCCGAGCTCCGAACCTTTGCCTTCGCCCAGCGCCATCACCTCGGGCGTCAGCTCCTCTATCACGGGAATAAGCTTGGCATCGGGATTTTTTCTCGGGTCGCTCGTATAAAGCCCGTCTATATCGGAAAGAAGCACGAGCAGATCCGCATCGATATTTGCGGCAACTATTGCGCCGAGAGTATCATTGTCGCCGATGACTATTTCATCGGTGGCTACGGTATCGTTTTCGTTTATTACCGGCAGCGCACCCAGCTCCAGCAGGCGGAATATCGTATTTTTGAAATTTTCGCGGCGCGTGTCGTTTTCCACGTCCTCTTTTGTCAGCAATATCTGCGCCACGGTATGATTGTATTCGCCGAAAAGCTTGTCATATATGTACATCAGCTCGCATTGACCCACGGCGGCGGCAGCCTGCTTGGATGGGATATCGGTGGGGCGTTTTTTCATTCCCAGCTTGCCTACTCCCATTCCTATCGCGCCGGATGAAATGAGTATCACTTCGTTTCCCGCGTTTTTCAGATCGCTCATCGTGCGGCAAAGCTCCTCCACGCGACGTATATTCATCATTCCCGTGCTGTAGGCGAGCGTGGATGTGCCTACTTTTATTACTATTCTCATTTGTTTCTCCTGTGTTTTTATATGCCTGTTGTTTTATTTATAAATGCGTCGAGTGCCGCGTCGCATTTTTCTTTTTCGTAAAGATAGCTCATGCCATGCCCCGCATTTTCCGCGGAAACGAATGTTTTATCTCCGTGGGCGGCGGCAAAATTTTCTTTGCTCATTTCGTATGGGACAAAAGCATCCTCTTTGCCGTGAATAAGCAGCAGAGGCAGGCGGCATTTTGCGAGCGCCTGCGTGGTCGAATATTCGTTTATATCGTATTTCGCGAGCAGACGAAACCACAAATTCATCGCGGGCAGGATTATCGCCGGTGAAATATGATAATCCGTGCGTATCACTTTCGCAAGGATTGCGGCGGGCGATGTAAAGCCGCAATCGGCTATCACGCCCTTTACCTGCGCAGGCAGATCATCGCCGGAAGCCATGAGCACCGTGGTGGCGCCCATGGAAAGCCCCTCGATAAGCATAGGAAGCCCCGGAAATATATTCACGGCTTCTTTTGCCCAGAGAACGCAATCATGGCGCTCTTTCACGCCGAAACAGATATATCTGCCCTCGCTGTCGCCGTGCGCGCGCTGATCCGCGAGCAATATGCTTATTCCTTTGTCGAGATATTTGCCGATTATCGCGGAAAAATCAAAATATCCGTAATCGGAGCGGTATCCGTGAAAAAGCAGTGCGGCGGCACGTTCGTTTTTCGCGCGTATCACTTTGGCATGGAGCAAAAGCCCGTCCGACGATTTTATATATGCGTCGCTGTATGGCAGAGCCTTGGCAAAAGCCATATTTTTCTTCAGCTCATCGCGATATCTGTCAAAAGCGTGCGACGCTATCATCGCGTCGGCATCGGATTTTTTGCCGCGCTTCGCCGCTTTCACAAAACAAAGATACGCTATGAAAAAATACAGCGCGGCAAGAAAAGCAATTATTCCCGCAAGTATCAGAAATTTCATTTGTTTGTGATATCCTTTATGTAGCAGCGTCTGCGCTTGTGGCAACGCGACTCGAAATTCTTTTCCCACATGGACTGAATCTGATAATTGCTCTCGAGCATCGGTCCCGTTTCGGCATATTTTATGCCGTATTTTTTCGCCCCTCGGAACATGTGTGTTATCAGATTTGCATTTACGGCTTTGCCCATATATTCGGGCGCCGTGCCGATGAGCATCATTTCCAGCACATCAAATTTCTTTGCCGTGAAATAATGAAGCAACGGCACCCAGCCGAAGGGAAATATTTTTCCCTTTGATTTCTGCACGGCTGTGAGCATACTCGGCATGATGACGCCGAAACATACGGGTTTATCGTTTTTATCCAGCACTACGAGCAGGAAATCGGGCTTTACCATGGAGATAAACTGATTTTTATACAGCTCTATCTGCTTTTCGGAAAGCGGGATTACGCCGTAGAGATGTTTATACGCATCGAAAAGCAGGTCGAATATTCCCGGGATATAGGGGAGAACCTCTTTTGTCTTTTTCATTTCGAGCACGCGCAGTCCGTCGCGTTTCAGCGAATATTCCGCTATGCGCTCTATTCTCGGATCCAGCTCATCGGGAACTTTCACCTCGCGCTCCACCCAGTCCACCTGCTTTGTATAGCCCAGCGCTTCGAGATGCTTCATGTAATATTCGTGATTATAGCAGGTGATAAACATTCCGCGCTCGGAAAAACCGTCCACGAGAAGTCCCTGATGGTCCAGATCACAAAAACCCATCGGACCCTGGATATTTTCCATGCCGAGCTCTGCCGCCCAGTTTTCCACCTCCGAGAGGAGGGCGCGCGAAATCTCGATATCGTCTGTGACATCATATCTGGAAAAACGCATGCATTTCTGATCCCATACTTCGTTAAATCTCTTATTGAGTATCGCAGCCACTCTGCCCGCGGGCTTTCCGTTTTTATATGCCATGAAATATCTTGCCTCGCAATATTCAAAGGCGGGATTTTTATCCCTGCGCAGATTTGCTTCCTCATCGAGCATCAGCGATGGGCAATAGCTTTTGTTACCTTTGTAAAGCGCATCTGGAAAACGTATGAAAAAGCGAAGCTCGGCATTTGTTTCTACCTCTTTTACTTCGATGGTATTTTCGCCGTTTTTTATTGTCCGTATATGCTTCATAGCCGAAATCCTTTCGATGGAAAATATAAATTTTTCCATTATATTTGTTTTAATTATACTACCAAAAAACGAATTTATCAATAAAAACCGCGAAAAATAAGGCTGTAAATTCGAAAAAATATATATTTTTTTTGAAAAACTACGTGAAATTGATGCGAAATGTATTGACAAATCTTTATTTTGTGTTATAATATTTAAGCGCGAAAGCGAAAACGTATGATCCATTAGCTCAGAAGGTAGAGCACATGACTTTTAATCATGGTGTCCGGAGTTCGACTCTCCGATGGATCACCAGATCCCGAATGTTTCCCATTCGGGATTTTTTCTTATAAAACATTCAGGGAGGATTATTATGAAAAAGTCATTGATTTTATTGCTCGTAGCGGCATTTGTCGTATGTCTTTGCTCATGCGGCGGAAATCCCGATGCCACGGACAGCGGATCCGGCAGTGAAAGCCTCTTTACCATTTCGACGACGACAGAGCTTTCCGAAACCACTCCGACTACCGTAACCACCGCGACTACGGCTACCACAGCTACTACCGCGACCACCGCCACGACGACAACGGAAACGACAACTGCGGCAACCACGGCGACCACCGAAGAAAGCCCCACGCCGATATCCTTCATATATGTCACGCCTTTTATTTATCGCACGCAGACAGCGATTCTCATACTCAAAGGAAAACCCAATACGGAATATACCATGACTGAAACGGGCGCTTATTCCACCAGTATTGTGCGCGGCGGTCTGAAAACGGTTTCCGATGAAAACGGCACGATAACATTCGAATGGCGCGTCGCCACGCGCACGAAAACAGGAAGTCACAAAGTGACTGTAAGCGGCGGCGGAGTGAATGCGACATATACATTGACGGTAAAAGATTCGTGATTTTTAAAAAATGAGAAGGTTTTTATGCATTGCGGCGGCAATTGCGCTCGCGCTGGCATTTTTCTCCTGCGATGACGGCTTCACGGTGATAACGGGCGATACGGCGCATACCGCGGATACTTTTGCCGAAAGTACCGCTTCCCGCGAAAGCGATATTGCGGCTTCGTCGCCAAAAGCAACGCAAACCGAAACTGCAAAAAGCACCGCGCAAATAACAAACGATACGACCGCAAGCGAAAGCTCCTCTGCGGGGCAGATCCACGCGGGGCTGACCGTGATGAAATTCACATCGCCGGCGACGCGAAACAGCAATGCCACATTGACTTTGCGCGGCGCCCCGAATACGGAATATCGGATTTCCGTGATATATTCGTCCGGCGCAAGCTCGGCAAAGGGGCTGGAAAGCAAATTTTCCGATGGCGACGGCATGGTTTCCTGGACATGGGAAATCGGCGGCAAGGTGAAAAACGGAAAATACAAAGTAACCGTGAGCGGCGGCGGTACAGTCGCAAATTTCACGCTCGAAGTAAAATGATGATATGCTCTGTTTTCTTTGAAATAAGAGAACAGAGCATATTTTTTTGCTTTTCTTCACAGAAAAATACACACTTGTTTCTTTAGCAAAAGAAAACACGGAGCAGCGGCTCCGTGTTTTTTCTTTATTCAATTGAAAAGCGTGCAACCCACGCTTTTGAAATGGGCTATTTTTTTGTCTATCTCTTCTTCGGTTATTTTAAATTCCGCGGCGAGGCATTTTTTACAGAGAAATTCCGTAGCGTCGCGATATACGAGCCGACGATAAACCGCCGTTTCATCGCAGGAAAGCTTTGCGCCGCATTTTTTGCATTCTGCCATTATTTCACTTTCACGAGCTTTGCGAGGAATACTCTGCAATCCTGAGCATCCACATGTGCTTCAAAATACTCGCGTGCCACGCCGAGATTTTCACCCGTGAAGCAATCCGTTATTTCAAATCCGTAGCCGCAGAGCGGATCCAGACCTATTTCATAATACGGGAGCATGATGTCTTTATCCTTTTCATAAGGATTGAAAAGACCTATGGCAAATTCATTGTCGGAAAGATGACGGAAACAGATAATATTTTCGGGTGCGCCTCTGTTATCGCGGACAAGCATCGGCGGACGCGATTCCTCATCCTGATTTATACGGAGGAGATATTTATTGAGAAAAAGCCCTTTTATTTCGGGTGCCATGGCGCGTATATCGCAGCCTATCATCAGAGGCGACATAAACATGCACCAGAGCGCGAAATGATAACGGTACTGACCGAGAGTGCAGCCTTCTCCGGGGCTGATATTGCCTTTGCCGGAAAGTCCGCATACGAGCATATCTATATCATTGTAGCAGCCTGTGCCGGAATAGCCGAGATTGGGCATCTGGCTTTCGGAAAGCTTGCGTATGGAGGCGAAATTATCAAATATATCGCCCGTGGAGCGATACATGTGTGCGCCCACGCTTCTCGCCCATGTCCATACCTGAGCATTGCCCCAGTTGCACATGGAGAAAAGTATCTCTCTGCCGCTTGCCTTGAGCGCGAGCGACATTCTGTTGTAAGAAAGCTGGCTCTGCATCGAGGGATGATAGCAGTTGTCATATTTGAGCAGATCTATACCGACCTCGGCGAAATATTTTGCATCCTCAAATTCATGACCGAAGCTGCCGGGATAGCCCGCGCAGGTCATAACACCGCAGCAGGAATACATGCCGAATTTCAGCCCTTTGGAATGAACATAATCAGCCACATATTTCATTCCGTGCGGGAATTTGATATGGTCGGCTACGAGATTTCCGTTTTCATCGCGTTTTCTTTCCGACCAGCAGTCGTCTATCACGAGATATTCGTATCCGGCGTCGAGAAGTCCTGTTTCCACCATGGCATCAGCCATCTGCATTATCATTTCTTCATTGATATCTTTTGTAAATGTGTTCCATGAGTTCCAGCCCATAGGCGGCTTTTTTGCAAGCATTTCATTTTCCTCCGAAATGTTTTTATGTTACTTCGATTATATCGTTTTTCGCCCTGTTTGTCAACATAAAGCGGCAAAAAAGCGCAAAAAAACACCCACCGATCCGTGTATGCCGAAATTAAGACCCTGCGTAAGGCAAGGGCGGTACTCGTCCGAAGGCTTTGCGCTCCCAGCGTCCTTTATATTCGTGGCAAAAGCAGGAATATAAAGGGAGGTCTGCATCCCGACATCCGGTATTGAGTTCCAAGTGTAAGGTGTAGGTTTAATTAAAGCATATCACGCGATAAGCAGGCATTTTATCGCTTTTTTCGGAAAAAGTGCGGTGCTTTTCTTTTGTTTTTATTATATGTGCCGTGCGCGGCTCTTATTCGCCGTCGCTGTCCTCATCGTAATCAATTTCCGAGAAAAGTTCGTCCTCGAAAACATCGGCGATGCGGTCGAATTCATCATCGTCGTCCACTGTGACAAGGATTTCGTCGCCGTTTTCGTCCTCTTCTATTTTGAGGATAACATATTCTCCGTCTTCATTTTCTTCGAGCGGGAGCAGTGCATAGTATGTCACTCCGTCCAGCTCTCTTATGCCGAGAACAGAGAAATTTATTTCTTTTCCGTCTTCATCGGTGAGAGTTATGGTTTCATCTCCGTAGAGTTCGTCTGCCATGGTAAAATATCCTTTCCGGCTGTATATTTTAATATGCGTATGCCAAAACGCATTTGTTTTTCTCTGTATTCATTTTATCGCAAAAAGCGGAAAATGTCAATACAAACATATTATTTTGCGGGATTTATGTATCCGCTGTAGCTTTTCATATATATAGCGCCCGAAACCACCGTCATTATGCTCATGGTAGCCATGAGCACATACTGAATGACGAGGAGCACCGTCGCGCCGGCAGAGCCTTTTGCAAAGCCGAAAAGCGGCGCCGCGAGCGACAATATGATGAAAAACATCTGCGAAACGGTTTTTATTTTTCCGTAAATATTTGCGGGGACCACCACGCCTTTTCCCGCCGTGACGAGGCGCATGCTCGTTACCGCCAGCTCGCGGAATATCACGATGACGGTGGATATGAGCAGCAGTTTGCCGTAGATATTGTTTTCCGCAAGGAAGCAGAAAGATATCAGCGCCGAAAGCACGAGAATTTTATCGGCAAGCGGGTCGAGAAATTTTCCGAAATCCGTTATCAGATTATATTTTCTCGCTATTTTTCCGTCGGCAAAATCCGTCACGGAAGCCACGATGAATATTATCAGCGCGGCGAGCCTGTTCCATGCGAAAGCCCCTGCGGGATTTATTATCATAAAAGCTATAAAAAAAGGAACGAGAATTATGCGTACTACAGTAAGTTTATTCGGCAGATTCATTTTTATCCTCCGTAAATTTTATTTTACTAAAATTTCCATTTGCGTTTCCTTGACAAACATACCCATTTTTTCATAAAAGGCGCGGGCGCTGTCGTTGCCTTCCCATACATTGAGCGTCACATCGTAGCAACCCTCTTTTTTTGCATAAGCGAGCGCATAATCAAAAAGCTTTGTGCCGATATGCGCGCCGCGGCAACTCTCGTCTATGCAGAGATCATCTATGAAAAGCGTTTTGAAATCGCGCATGTTTGTGGAAAAAGGCTGGCGCTTCATCTGGCAGAAAACATAGCCGCGCACAGCGTCGTTTTCATCCGCGGCGACGAAAACGGGCGTTTTTTCGTTTGCGAGAATGTCGCAAAGCTCGCTGTCCGTATATTTCGTCCTGCCCGAAATGAAAATATCGGGTCTTATTTTCGCATGAAGCTCCAGAACCTCGGATAAAAGCTCCGTCAGCTTCGGTATATCGCGTTTTTCCGCTTTTCTTACGGTGATTTCCATTTTTTTGCCTCTTATTTCACTTCCGCCGAACCGATGAGATCGTAATCGACGGTATTTTCTATTTTCACATTTACAAATTCGCCTGGATGGATGCGTCTTTTGCCGAGCTTGTTTCTGAAATAGATTTTTGTATCTATATCGGGCGCATCGCCGTAACCTCTGCCGTAATAAATTTCGGCTACGGGGTCATAAGCTTCGCAGAGAACCTGCAATTCTTTGCCTATCATTTTTTTGTTCTTTTTTTCCACCACTTCGAGCTGAGTGCGCATGATTATATCGTATCTGTCCTGCTTTGTCTGCTCGTCGATCTGGTCGGGCATATCGTATGCGGGCGTATCCTCCTCGCGGGAATATGTAAAGGCGCCGAGTCGGTCAAATTCCGTTTTCTTCACAAATTCGCAAAGCTTTGTGAAATCCTCCTCGGTTTCGCCGGGAAAGCCCACTATCACCGTAGTTCTGATACAGGCATCGGGTATGGCTTTTCTCAGGCGCGAAATTGTATCCTCTATCATGGCGCTGTCGCCGTGCCTGTTCATACGGGAAAGCACGCTGTCGCTTATATGCTGTATGGGCAGGTCGATATATTTTACCACGCGGGGATTGTCGCGGATTTCCGCTATCAGCTCATCCGTTATTTTGTCGGGATAGCAGTAAAGCAGACGTATCCACGGGATATTTGTTTCTTTTGTTATGCGACGGACAAGCTCCGCCAGCTTGTATTCGCCGTAGAGATCCAGCCCATAGCGCGATGTGTCCTGCGCGATGATATTCAGCTCTTTCACTCCGAGAGCCTCCATGTCCTTTGCCTCGGCGATGATATCCTCCATTCTGCGGCTGCGGAAACCTCCGCGGATGAGCGGAATGGCACAGTAGGTGCAGCGGTTGTCACAGCCCTCGGCTATCTTAAGATATGCCGTATATTCGGGCGTGGTCACTAATCTGTCGCCGCCGAGAGGGGATTTTTCCTTATCGCCCACGGAGTAAAATTTTTCTCCCGCGGCTACGCTGTCCACGGCTTTTACTATATCGGCGATGCTACCCACGCCGAGCACTGCGTCCACTTCGGGCATTTCCTCAAATATCTGATTGCCGTAGCGCTGAGCAAGGCACCCCGTGACCACTATGCCGCGGAGCTTTCCGTGTTCCTTCAGCCACGCTATATCGAGTATGCTGTCGATGGATTCCTGTTTTGCGCTCTCTATGAAAGCGCAGGTATTCACTATCACTATATCGGCTTCCGTTTCCTCGGATGTTATATCATAGCCCGCGTTTCTCAGCGCGGAAAGCATAACCTCCGTATCCACGAGGTTTTTGGAGCAGCCCAGCGAGGCAAAGCCCACTTTTATATTTTTCTTTTCCATTTCCGGTGCCTCAGTTCATTTTATATGTCGTGCCCGCGGGGCTGTCGATGAGAGTAACTCCCATGGCGGCAAGCTCTGCGCGGATAGCGTCCGCTTTAGCATAATCTTTCTGCTTTTTTGCCTCGGCGCGCTCTGCTATTTTATCGAGAATAAATCCGTGATTTTCGGGGAAAATCTCGTCTTCCTTTTCCTCCGGCTTTGTCAGGTCGAGGGAAAGCACGCGGTCGTAATCCTCTATTATCGCAAATTTCGTCGCGTCGTTTGTATTCAGCTTCAGCGCGTCGTAAACGGCGGTCAGTCCCAGCGACGTATTCAGATCACAGCTCATTTTTTCGATGAAATCCGCCTTTGCCGCATCGAAAACAGCTTTATCCACATCGCCGTCTTTTTTCAGCGAGGAAACTTTTTTGCGCAGCTTCGTGTATGCGGCGCCGGCATTGTCCAGCGCCTCGTAGCTGAATGTGAGCGGTTTGCGATAATGCGATTGCAGGCAGAAAAGCCTGTATGCGAGCGGATTGTAGCCTTTGCTTTCCAGCAGGGATACCGTGAGAAATTCGCCTTTTGATTTGCTCATTTTTCCCGTTTCGTCATTGAGATGCTGAACATGGAACCAGTAATTGCACCATTTGTGACCGAAATAAGCCTCGCTTTGCGCTATCTCGTTTGTATGATGGGGGAAAATATTATCCACGCCGCCGCAATGAATATCGAGATATTCGCCGAGATATTTCGCCGAGATGCCCGAGCATTCTATATGCCAACCGGGATAACCCATGCCCCACGGGCTTTCCCATTTCAGCTCCTGCGAATCGAATTTTGATTTTGTAAACCACAGAACAAAATCGCTCTTGTTCTTTTTATTTGTATCCTCGTCCACATCGTCGCGCACGCCTACTTTCAGTTCTTCGTTATTGTGACCGGAAAGCGCGTAGTAATCGTTTGCCTTCGATGTGTCGAAATAAACATTTCCCTCGGCGATATAGGCATAGCCTTTATCGAGCAGAGTCTGCACCATTTCGATGAATGTATCTATGCAGCTCGTCGCGGGGACTACGATTTCCGGCTTTTTTATATTCAGCTTATCGCAGTCGGAAAAGAAAGCGTCGGTATAATATTTCGCTATTTCGAGCACGGTTTTGTGCTCGCGCTTTGCGCCTTTGAGCATTTTGTCCTCGCCCGTGTCGCCGTCGCTTGAAAGATGACCCACGTCGGTGATATTCATGGCGCGCTTTACATCATAGCCGTAGTAGGAAAGAAATTTTTCCAGCACATCCTCCATGATATAAGTGCGCAGATTTCCGATATGGGCAAAATGATAAACCGTAGGTCCGCAGGTATACATGCGCACGGTATTTCCCTCGTGCGGGACAAATTCCTCCACCTGCTTTGTAAGGGTATTGTACAGCTTCATAGTAAAATTTTCCTTCCTTATAGTTTTTGCCAAAAGAAAAGCAAAACGCCCCCGTCGGCATTGCCGACAGAGGCGAAAAATCGCGGTTCCACTCTGCTTTTGTAGCTTTTTGTCCCCTTAACGCGGGAAACGGATGCGTTTTTGACGCATCGGCTCGCAGGCGCAGCCGCCGGCAGTGATATGCGCGCGCAGCTTTCAGCCGATGACTCCGCTCTCTTTTGGTAGCATATCGCTTTTATCCGGCATTTTCCTGTTCGTCGCCGTGATTTTATTTTTATTTTTTGTAAAATTTACGCTTTGGGTCCTGCGTTTACGATATTTTCGGGCATATCCGCATACTTCTTGAAATTCTCATGGAATTTCTCAGCCAGAGTCTTTGCGGAAGCTTCGTAAGCAGCTTTGTCGGTCCATACGTTTCTGGGATCGAGAATTTCTGCGGGTACGTTCGGGCATGTCTTGGGAACATATACGTTGAAAATGGGGTCGAGCGTGTATTCCACATCGTTGAGTTCACCTGCGAGAGCAGCGGAAACCATGGCGCGCGTGTATCTGAGCTTCATTCTCGGAACATCGCCTGCCTTGCCGCCGCACCAGCCCGTATTTACGAGGAATACGTTAGCGCCTGTTTCCTTCAGCTTTTCGCCGAGCATCGTAGCGTAAACACTCGGATTGAGCGGGAAGAAGGGTGCGCCGAAAAGCGTGGAGAATGTGGTCACGGGTTCTGTGATGCCGCGCTCCGTACCTGCCAGCTTGGATGTGTAACCGGAAACGAAATGATACATAGCCATATCGTTATCCAGCTTGGAGATGGGAGGAAGCACGCCGAAAGCATCTGCCGTGAGGAAGATGATCGTCTTGGGCTGACCGCCTATGCCGGGGATAGCCGCATTGGGAATATAGTTTATCGGGTAGCCCGCGCGGGTGTTCTCGGTGAGAGAACCGTCGTCGTAATCGGGTTTGCCGTTTTCGTCAACGATAACGTTTTCGAGGATGGAGCCGAATTTGATTGCATTGTAGATCTCAGGCTCATGCTCTTCCTTCAGATTGATGCATTTTGCATAGCAGCCGCCTTCGATATTGAAAACGCCGTCTGCGGACCAGCCGTGCTCGTCGTCGCCGATAAGCTTTCTTGCGGGGTCTGCGGAAAGAGTTGTCTTGCCCGTGCCGGAAAGACCGAAGAATACGGCGGAATCGCCGGCTTCACCGATATTTGCGGAGCAGTGCATGGAAAGGATGCCCTGCTTGGGAAGAACATAGTTCATCACGGAGAATACGCTCTTCTTTATTTCGCCGGAATACTGGCTGCCGGCGATGAGAACGAGGTGAGCCTCGTAGTCGATGGCGATGAGCGCTTCGCTGTGAGTGCCGTCAACCTCGGGAATACACTTGAAGCCCGGAGCCGCGATTATTTCGAAATCGGGCGTGTAGTTTTCGAGTTCTTCCTCTGTGGGACGGATAAGAAGCTGATGAATGAAAAGGTTCTGGGAAGCAAGCTCGTTTACTATACGGAATTTCTTCGTATATTTGGGGTCTGCGCCTGCGAAACCGTCGAATACATAAAGCTCCTTATTCTGGAGATATGCGAGCATTTTTGCCTTGATGGCGTCGAATTTTTCTTTGGATATCGGTCTGTTTATTTTGCCCCAGTAGATATCGTCGTGTACTGCGGGAGTATCCACGATGAATTTATCCTCGGGCGAACGACCTGTGTATTTGCCTGTTTTTACGACAAGCGCACCTGTATCGGAAAGCACGCCTTCGCCGTTTGCAAGAGCTTTTTCCGTAAGAGTTGCGGGGCTGAGATTGCGGTAAACCTTACCGTCGCCTGCGATTCCGAGCTCAATGGGTTTGATTTCTCTCATAATATTTTCCTCCTCGGCGGAGCCTTTATTTTGCAAAAAACCAAATTCCGCCTTATAATTACGTTTCGATTATATCACAAGCCGCGCCGATTGTAAAGAGATTTCATGTAAAAAAAACGGAATTTTAACATGGCGTTCATACGCGGCGCGTTTTTTCGCCTTTGTACCGCCGCATTTGCAAAAAATGTACATTTCTCTTGACAGAGCGCGCTTTTGCAGGTATAATTTATAAAGGAAAACGGTTTTTTTGCAAAAGTTTTGCCGTTTCCGGAGGTTTTTATGAAGCATTATCTCGGAATAGATCTCGGCGGCACGAATATTGCCGCCGGCATAGTGGATGAAAATTACAATATTCTTATAAAAGGCTCGCGTCCGACGCTGGCAAAGCGTCCGCCCGAGGAAATCACGGCGGATATGGCAGAGCATTGCCGCAATCTCTGCGAAAAGCTCGGAATTTCCCTTTCCGACATAGCGCGCGTGGGCATAGCCATCCCCGGTACGATAAATTCGGCGACGGGCGTGGCTGAATACGCAAACAATATACATTTCCGCGATTTTCCCATACGTGCGCTCTTTTCAAGCTTTTCCGGCATAGACGAGAGCAAAATAGCCATAGGCAATGACGCAAATGTGGCTGCGCTGGGCGAATCCGTGGCGGGCGCGGCGAAAGGCACCGCTTCTTCCGTAATGATAACGCTCGGCACGGGCGTGGGCGGCGGCGTGATACTGGACGGGAAAATTCTCACCGGCTGTGCCTACGGCGGTGCGGAGCTGGGTCATACCGTGATGGTCATGGGCGGCAGACAATGCTCCTGCGGCAGAAAAGGCTGCGTGGAAGCATACTGCTCCGCCACGGCTCTCGTCAATATAACAAAAGAAAAAATGGCGCTCTGCCCTTCCTCGCTGATGTGGAATCTCTGCAATGGCAATGCGGAAAATGCGGGCGGCAGGACGGCTTTTGACGCGATGCGTGCCGGCGACAAGGCAGGCACCGAGGTAGTGGACGAATATACATCTTATCTCGCGTGCGCCATAGCGAATTTCATAAACATATTCCAGCCGGAGGTATTTCTCATCGGCGGCGGCGTATGCAATGAAAAAGATTATCTGCTGAAGCCCGTGACGGAAAAGACGAAAGCGGAAGTATATTCCGCCACAAATACGCTGAAAACGGAAATCCGCATAGCCGCCCTCGGAAACGATGCGGCGATAGTCGGCAGCGCGGCGCTGGCGGCTCACAGCACAAAATGAAAAAGCTTCTGAAAAACGGGTTTTTCCCGCTCGCGGCAGCGGCGGTTTTTTCCCTCGTGCTCATGTGCTTTGCCACCGCGTGGGATCTCGATATTTCCGTCGCAGCGACAGAAATGCGCGCGTCGTCGCCGTTTCTTTTCGGTTTTACTTATGCTTTGCAGCTCATCGGCGAATGGCCGGGTCCTCTTTTCGGTTCGTTTGCCGTGGCGATAATAATACGCAATATTTCCCTGCGCACGGATAAAAAGCGTGCGCTCGCATGGCGTATCTCCGGTTTTGCCCTCGAATACATACTCATGCTTTACTGCGTGCGCGCCACGCTCGCGGGCTTTTCGGAAAATCACGCAGCCTATACGGTTTCGTGCGTGATGATTCCCGCGTCGCTCGCTTTGCTGATAACCGTGCTCACGCAGCGCATAAACGAAGATGCGCTCACGCGGCTCTATGCGCCCGCCATAGTGACGTTTTTTGCCGCGCTCGCCGTGCTCATCGTCATTCAGTTTATGAAAATGCTCTGGGGCAGAGTGCGTTTCCGCGAATTTTCAGGAGATTTGTCGCTTTTTACCCCGTGGTATAAAATAAATTTCTTTTCGGGGCATAATTCTTTCCCATCGGGTCATACGGCAAATCTCGCCGTGATTCTCGCTTTTCCCGTCTGGCTCCGTGCCCTCGGCAAAAGCAGGAGGCGTATCGTTTTCTCATACGTCGCAATATCGCTCTGCACCGTATTGATGGCGCTGAGCCGCATTTTTATCGGCGCGCATTTTCTTTCGGATGTCACCGTGGGATTTTTCATCGCCTTTGCCGCGACGGAAGCCGTGCGGCTGATAATGAACAAAGTATATAAAAAAGTCGGCTGATATCAGCCGGCTTTTATTTTTTATTCATTATTCCGCTTCAGTCGGCTATCCCCGTCGAAACCTCGGATTTCAGCGTGGACATGACTATCGCCGTGCGCGTATACGAAACGCCCTTTACTTCTTTTAAATTATTGAGTATGCGCTCCAGCGATTTTGTGCTTTCCGTGACCACTTTCAGCAGAATATCGCTGTTTCCCGTGACGACGTGACATTCCAGTATCTGCGGGCAGGCGCGCACAAATTCGCGCACGCCGCTTATCACCTCATCGTATTTGTATTGCTCGGTGCTCACCTCCACAAAAGCGAGAACATCGTTTCCGAGCTTTTCTTCATTGAGGCAGATGGTATATTTTTCGATAACACCGGTATTTTCGAGCTTTTTTATCCGCTCTATCACGGCGGAAACAGACATATTCACCGCTTCGCCGATGGCGGAAGCGTTCATTCTCGAATTATTCTGCAAGCAACGTATTATTTTCTTATCGACATTATCCAAAGCCATATACAAGCTCCCTCGGAATTTTACTTGGTTTTCTGTCTTTATTCTACCATATAAAAAAGCGATTGTCAAACATTTTTCACGGCTTTTTTGCAAAAATTTTCGGGAAACGCATTGCCAAAGAAAAAAATCTTTGCTATAATATTCAAAAACGAAAGCAATATTATCCGGAGGGAATATATGAATATAAATACACTCTGCGAAAGCAGGATTTTCAAAAGTCTGTACGGCGCGGATACGGGCGCGGCAAAGGAAAGATTTTGCCGTGCGCTTTCCGCTCTCGGCAGAACGGAAGCGGAATTTTTCTCCGTCCCGGGCAGAACGGAAATCATAGGCAATCATACCGATCACAATCACGGCGCGGTAATGGCGGCTTCCGTCGGGCTGGATATCATTTCCGCCGCATACAAAACGGACGACGGCATCATCCGCATAGAAAGCGAAGGTTTCGGCACGGACGCGGTGGATATTTCCGATCTTTCCGTCCGTGAAAACGAAAAATTCACTTCCGCCGCAATAATACGCGGCGTGGCTGCCGCCATGGCTGAAAGAGGCGGCGCAGTCGGCGGCTTCACGGCTTATGTGACATCCGATGTGCCGGGCGGCTCGGGGCTTTCCAGCTCTGCCGCCTATGAAAATATGATAGGCACCATGCTGAATTATTTCTACAACGAAAATAAATTTTCGCCAGTAGATATCGCCCGCATATCGCAGCGCGCGGAAAACCGCCATTTCGGCAAGCCGTGCGGTCTGATGGATCAGATAGCCTGCTCTGTCGGCGGACTTGTATATATAGATTTCAAAAATCCCGCCGCTCCCGAAGTGCGCCGCACAGAGCTTTCGCTCGACGGTTATCGCCTCTGTATTATCAGGACAGGCGGTTCGCACGCGGATCTCAATGACGATTATGCCTCGGTTCCCGCCGAAATGAAAGCCGTGGCTTCATATTTCGGCAAAGAAGTGCTGCGCGATGTTTCCGAAAAGGAGCTTATAGCCGCCATTCCCGCACTGCGTGAAAAATACGGCGACCGCGCGATACTGCGTGCGCTTCATTTCATGAGCGAGAATGTCCGCGTGGCAAAAGCCATGGAAGCCGCCGCGAAAAAAGATACCGACGGATTTTTTGCCATGATAAACGCCTCGGGCATATCCAGCGCCGTGGCGCTTCAGAATTATTTCACATGCAAAGCGCCCGCCGAGCAGGGTATCACTCTCGCCGTGACGCTCGCGCGCGAAATACTCGCGGGAAAAGGCGCTGCCAGAGTTCACGGCGGCGGTTTTGCCGGCACGGCACAGGCGTATGTCCCCGAGGATATTTACGATGAATTCACGGCAGTGATGGAAAATGCTTTCGGCAAAGGTGCCGTGGTTTCTCTCGGTATAAGAAACGAAGGCGCCTGCCATATAGACCGATAAAAAAGGAGCGTAAATAAATGCGTTTACCGCAGAAATCACCCACGCCGCCCGTGAAAATAAGCGGGAAGCTTATCCTTCGCATGGTACTCACTCTGCTGTGCATAGCCGTATTCATGGGAATATATTTCGGGCTGATAGCCGTTTCCGAGGCGACATACGTCTATATCCCCGTGACGCAGATATATGTCGCGCTCGCCGCCGCATGTGCCGTGGCGATATGCGTGATAAACCGCGGTTTCGGAAACGGGCTTTATACCGATCCGCAAAGCTTCATACCCGCGGACTGGGATGAAGAGAAAAAGCAACGTTTCATCGCGGGTCTGCCCCGCCGCAAAAAAGCGAAAATGATACTTTCCGCGGTGATTCTTTCCCTGTGCGTTTCGGTTTTTGCCGATATGATATCGCTTTATTTTTTCTGATTTGCAATAACGTATGAAAACAGTAATATATTCTCTTTTTTCCGGCTCCGGCGGGAATGCGTATCTGCTCCGCCACGGAGAAACGGATATTCTCATAGATGCGGGCGTAAGCTCACGCGCGCTGTGCGCCGCGCTTCGTGCCGCAGGCTCCGCGCCCGAAAAAATAAGCGCGGTTTTTATCACTCACGAGCATATTGACCATGTGCGCGCGCTGGATGTTTTCTGCAAAAGCGTGAAGGCGCCCGTATACATACCCGCTCCGTGCGCGGACAATATGCCGTATTTCCCCGGTGCGGCGCTCTCCGCTCTCATGTCGCGGAATGATATTCTCTTTTCAGCGAATGCGGGCGATGATATATCCGTGCACTCGTTTGCCACATCACATGACAGCGCGGCGAGCGTGGGATACAGATTTGATTTCGCCGATACGGGCGATTCCTTTGCCATAGCCACCGATACGGGATATGTGACATCGGGCATGCACGAGAATATGGCGGGCGTGCGCGCCGCCGTGATAGAATCGAATTATGATGAAGCCATGCTGATGTGCGGCTCTTATCCGTATCCGCTGAAAAGGAGAATTCTCTCCTCCACGGGGCATCTTTCAAACGATGAAAGCGCGCTTTTTGCCTCCGAGCTTGAGCATAGCGGTACGGAATATATAATGCTCGCGCATCTCAGCCGCGAAAACAATTATCCGCCGCTCGCCGAAAAAACCGTCGCGTCAAAGCTTTGCGGCGGGGCGCGTATTTGTGTGGCTGCCCCGTGTGAGCCCGTGCTTCTGGCGGAATTCTGAATACGAGGAGAAAAAATGAATATTTCCGTAATATATGTGGGCGCGGCAAAGGACGGATATATATCCGAGGGCTGTGCCGAATTTGAAAAGCGTATCGGCGCTTATGCAAAATTTTCGCAGGCAGAAATAAAAGAATATCGCATTTCCAACGAAGCTTCCGCCGCGGAAAGAAAACTGGCTATGGAAAACGAAGCAAAAAGAATAATCGAACTTCTCCCGAAAAAAAGCAAGAAAATAGCGCTTTGCGTGGAAGGCAAGCAGCTTTCTTCGCCCGAATTTGCGCAGAAAATAGATAAATTCAAAAACGAAGCTTCGCATATTGTTTTTATAATAGGCGGACCTTTCGGGCTGGATGAAAGCGTGAAGGCGCTTTGCGATATGCGGCTTTCTCTTTCGGAAATGACTTTCAATCACCGCCTCGCGCGTCTGCTCCTGCTGGAACAGATTTACCGCGCGTTGAATATTTCGGCAGGCGGAAACTATCATAAATAATGGGGGAAAAAGGCAAGCGCGGCTTGCCTTTTTGCGTGGGGGAGGGGGAGCTTTTCTTTGAAAGAAAAGCAAGAAAAGAAATTAAGCAATGCGCGGAGCGCGTTGCTTCGGCTCCTCTGTGCAAGGGAATTAAGCAATGTGCGAAGCACGTTGCTTGGCTTCGCCGAGAAAGGGTCTGAGCTGGCATGGCGTAGCCATGACTGAGGGATTGGTTTTTCTCCGTAAGGAGAAACGAGGTCGCGCTTTTGCGTGACCAAAAGCGCGGCAAAAGTCATCAAAGGAAGGCTCCTCGCCCTCCTTTGCAAACTACCTCGCACCCCGTCGAGTCAGCCGCGGAAAGTAATGCGCGGCAAGTATGTGCTATATATAGTAAAGTCAAAATCTCATGTCTATCTCTCATCACATCATCAGCCATACCGCGCGTGCAAACATAGCATGCCGCAAAAAGCTAGCAGATTCGACGGGGTGGGTGGCTCCCTCCATGGCTTTAGCTACGCTTCCCACTGTAGGCTAAACTCCGACGGAGCGAGCATGGCTTGATGGACATCGAAACGGGGCGGCAAAGCTAAAGTCTGAACAGACTAAAGTCTGTGTTAAGCGGGGGTCTGAACCATACTTCCGGTTTCGTCTATGGTCAGACTGTCGGGGCAGTATGTTAGCACGAGTCGCCGCGAGGCGACAGAAGGTGTTTAAAAGAGGAATTGACACATACGCGCAGCGTGTGTGTCGGCGTCGCCGAGACAGGAGTTGCCTTCCTCTTTTTGACTTTTGGTACTTTTGGTCACGCAAAAGTACGCCCCGTTCTCCTGCGGAGGAGAAAGTAACTTTCACGGGCGGCAGGCGCCGCCCGCTTCCTTCTTTTTCCGAAAAGAAACAAGGGCGCGATGCCGCCCGCTTCTTTTCTTCGCTTTTCTTTCAAAGAAAAGCACGATTTTGCATTTGAAATATTGAAAAAAACGTATAACTATGTTATACTGTAATATATTATTTAAAATCCGCAATTTTTGCTGTTTTCGGGGTATGTTATGCACAGTATGCACAGAAACAGAATGAAAGAAAGATTTCTGCTCGAGGGACTGGATCATTTTGAAGAGCATAATATTTTGGAGCTTTTGCTTTTTTATTCCATTCCGCAAAAGGATACGAATGAAACAGCGCATCTGCTCATAGATAAATTCGGCTCTCTGCGCGCCGTATTTGATGCGCCTTACGAAGAGCTTTGCCGTGTGCCCGGCATAAAAGAACATTCCGCTGTGCTGATAAAGCTTATTCCCGCGCTGGCAAGAGCCTATATGGCGCGCGAAAACGATAATGTCTTCATTCTGCGCGACAGGGAAAGCATAGGTGAATTTCTCTGCCGCAGATATATCGGTATCACAGCGGAAACAGTATATCTGCTTTTGCTGGACAATAAATTTGCCATGATAGATTTCATAAAAATCCATGAGGGCTCGGTGAATTCTTCCGCCATCACGGTAAGAAAACTCATAGAACTCGCCATGCGTAAAGGCGCCTCCATGGTGGTCCTCGCGCACAATCATCCCTCGGGCATGGCTATACCGTCGTCGGACGATATACGCACCACGGCAATGATAAGAAACGCATTCCGCGCGGTGGAAATTCCGCTCATCGCGCATTTCATAGTGGCGGGCGAAAAATATTTTGATATTTTCGATGTGATGCCCGCGGAGAAAAACGACTGAAAACAAAGAAAGGAAAAAGCGATGAGTGACGGCATTTTTAAGCTGAAAAGCAAATTTCTGCCCACAGGCGACCAGCCTGAGGCGATAGAGGCTCTTTCCCGCGGCGTTCTCGCGGGAGATAAAATACAGAGTCTGGTCGGCGTTACGGGCAGCGGCAAAACCTTTACCATGGCAAATATAATCGCCGCATGCAACCGCCCCACGCTCGTCCTCGCGCACAATAAAACCCTCGCGGCTCAGCTCTGCGGCGAATTCCGCGAATTTTTCCCCGAAAACGCCGTGGAATATTTCGTTTCCTACTACGATTATTATCAGCCGGAAGCATATATCCCCGGCAGAGATCTGTATATAGAAAAAGATTCGTCGGTAAACGACGAAATAGACCGCCTGCGCCACAGTGCCACCTCGGCGCTTTTCGAGCGCAGAGATGTTATCATCGTCGCTTCCGTTTCGTGCATATATACGCTCGGCGACCCGGAAGAATACCGTTCGCTCGTGGTAGCCGTGCGCGAAGGCATGCGCATGAACCGCGACGATCTGATACGCAAACTGATAGCGATAAGCTATGAGCGAAACGACATTTCGCCCGAGCGCGACAAATTCCGCGTGCGCGGCGATGTGCTGGAAATAATGCCCGCTTCCGGCACGACGGCGATAAGAATAGAATTTTTCGATGACGAGATAGAGCGCATTTCCGAAATAAATACCGTGACGGGCGAAGTGCTGCGCCGTTTTTCCTACTATGCGATATATCCCGCCTCTCACTATGCCACATCGGCGCAGAAACGTGAAGCGGCTCTCGCCGAAATAGAGCGCGAAATGCGCGAGCGCGTCGCCTTTTTCGAGAGCGAAGGCAAGCTCATCGAGGCGCGCCGCATAGAGGAACGCACAAAATACGATCTGGAAATGCTGCGCGAAGTCGGCTTCTGCTCCGGCGTGGAAAACTATTCCCGTGTGCTCTCGGGCAGACCGGCAGGCTCCACTCCGTATACGCTGATGGATTATTTCCCATCGGATTTTCTGCTTTTCGTGGATGAATCGCATGTCACGCTGCCGCAGGTGCGCGGCATGAGCGGCGGCGACTACGCGAGAAAGAAAAATCTCGTGGATTACGGTTTCCGTCTGCCGAGCGCTTTTGACAACCGCCCGCTCTTTTTCCATGAATTCGAAAAAAAGATAAATCAGGCTATATTTGTTTCCGCCACGCCCGCGCAGTATGAAAAAGATCATTCCTGCCGCATGGTGGAGCAGATCATCCGCCCGACGGGACTGCTGGATCCCGAGGTGGAGGTTCGCCCGCTGGAGGGACAGATAGACGATCTGATGGGCGAAATAAGAAAACGCACCGAGCGCGGAGAGCGCACGCTCGTCACCACGCTGACAAAGAAAATGGCAGAGGATCTCTGCGAATATCTGGAAATGAATCTGATAAAAGTGCGCTATATCCACCACAATGTGGATTCCATGGAGCGCATGGAAATAATACGCGACCTGCGGCTCGGAGTTTTTGATGTGCTCGTGGGCATAAATCTGCTCCGTGAGGGACTCGATATTCCCGAGGTATCGCTCGTCGCCATTCTCGACGCCGACAAAGAGGGACTGCTACGCAGTGAAACCTCACTCATACAGACGATAGGCAGAGCGGCGCGCAATGCAAACGGCGCCGTGATAATGTATGCCGATACGGTGACGCGCTCCATGAAAGCGGCTATAGAAGAAACAGAGCGCCGCCGTTCCATCCAGGACGCATATAACAAAGCGCACGGCATAATCCCGAAAACGATAAAAAAAGAAGTCCGCGACCCGATAGAAATATCTTCCAAGGACGATATAGCAAAGGCAAACGGCAAAAACATGTCCGCCGCCGAGAGAAAATCTCTGATAGAAAAGCTGACGGGCGAAATGAAGGCGGCGGCAAAATCGCTCGATTTCGAACGCGCGGCATATCTGCGCGACACGATAGCAAAAATAAGAAAATAAAAAGCAAAAGGAAAAAGAAGGTTTTAAAAAATGCCAGCAAAAGAAATTCATGTAAAAGGCGCGAGGGTAAATAATCTCAAAGATGTGGAAGTGCGCATACCGCGCGATTCGCTCGTGGTTTTCACGGGGCTTTCCGGCTCGGGAAAATCCTCGCTCGCTTTTGATACCATATATGCCGAGGGGCACAGGCGCTTTGTGGAATCGCTTTCATCTTATGCGCGGATGTTTCTCGGGCAGATAGACAAACCGGATGTGGATTTCATAGAGGGGCTTTCCCCCGCGATATCCATAGATCAGAAAACCACATCGAAAAACCCGCGTTCCACCGTCGGCACGGTGACGGAAATATACGATTATCTCCGTCTGCTGTATGCGCGCATAGGCATACCGCATTGCCATATCTGCGGAAAAGAAATACTGCGCCAATCGACCGATACTATAATAGAAAAAATAATGACACTGCCCGAGGGCACGAAATTTCTGCTGCTCGCCCCCGTCGTGCGCGGGAAAAAGGGCATGCATGAAAAAGTTTTCGACGACGCGCGCAAAAGCGGATATGTGCGCGCACGCGTGGACGGCTATGTATATGATTTCGACGAGCTGCCGAAACTGGAAAAGAATATCAAGCACAATATAGATATAGTGGTGGACAGACTCGTGATGAAACCGGAGGTGCGTTCGCGTCTGGCAGGCTCGCTGGAAGCGGCGCTTTCGCTCGCCGGCGGTCTGGCAAGCGTATTTGTCCCCGAAACGAAAGAAGAAATGCATTTCTCGCAGAATTACGCCTGCGAGGAGCACGGCGTGAGCATAGGTGAAATATCGCCGCGTATGTTTTCTTTCAACAATCCTTTCGGCGCCTGCGAAAAATGCGCCGGCATGGGCGAACTCAAAACGGTGAGCGCCGAGAAAATCATTCCCGATACGGGCAAAAGCCTGCGCGGCGGCGCCATCGCGGTAAACGGTTTCAAAACGATAGAAGAAGCCTCGTGGAACGGTCCGCTGATAATGCAGGTCTGCGCCGACTACGGCTATACGATAGATACGCCCGTATGCGAAATGTCGGAAGAGGCGGTGAACGCCCTGCTTTACGGCACGGGGGATAAGATTTACCGCGTGGTGCGCGTTTTCGGCGGCGTGGCGCACAGGCAGGATACCGCTTTCGCGGGCATAGTAAATATCATCGGGCAGCGCATGAATCAGAATCCCGCGGAAACGGATTATTACGACGATTTCATGGATTTCATCCCGTGCCCCGCATGCGGCGGAAAACGTCTGCGCCCCGAATCCCTGGCGATAACGGTGGGCGGGCTGAATATATACGAGCTCTGCTCCATGAATATAAATGCGATACTCGCTTTTTTCGACAATCTGAAACTGACCGATACGGAAATGCTGATAGCAAAGGAAATCCTGAAAGAAATACGTTCCCGACTCGGCTTTCTGCGCAGTGTGGGACTGGATTATCTCACGCTGTGGCGCAAAGCGGGAACACTTTCCGGCGGTGAGGCACAGCGCATCAGGCTTGCCACACAGATAGGTTCATCGCTCGTGGGCGTACTGTATATCCTCGATGAACCGAGCATAGGTCTTCATCAGCGCGACAACGGCAAGCTCATAGATACGCTGAAGCGTCTGCGCGACGTGGGCAACAGCCTTATCGTCGTGGAGCACGATGAGGAAACCATGCTTTCCTCCGATTATATCGTGGATATAGGTCCCGGCGCCGGTGTGCGCGGCGGCGAAATAGTAGCCTGCGGCACGCCGGAGGAAATAATGGCAAATCCCGCTTCGGTGACGGGCGCTTATCTTTCGCACAGGCTGGAAATCCCCGTTCCCGAAAAGAGAAGAGGCGGAAACGGCGCTTTTCTCGAAATATTCGGCGCGAGGGAAAACAATCTGAAAAATATCAATGTGAAAATCCCGCTCGGGATGTTTGTATGCGTCACGGGCGTATCCGGCTCGGGCAAATCCTCGCTGATAAATTCCATTCTCCTGCCCGTGCTGGCAAAAAAGCTGAACCGCGCCTTCACCTATCCCGGAAAGCATGACCGCATAGACGGCACGGAAAATCTCGACAAAGTGATTTCCATAGATCAGAGCCCCATAGGGCGCACGCCGCGGAGCAATCCCGCGACATACACGGGGCTTTTCGGCGATATACGCGAGCTTTTCGCCATGACGCCCGATGCAAAAGCCAGAGCCTATACGGCGGGCAGATTCAGCTTCAATGTGCGCGGCGGCAGATGCGAAGCCTGCGAGGGCGACGGCGTAAAGAAAATAGAAATGCATTTTCTGCCCGATGTTTACGTCACATGCGACGTATGCGGCGGCAAAAGATACAATCACGACACGCTCGAAGTGAAATTCAAAGGCAAAAATATTTACGATGTCCTCGAAATGACCGTGGAAGAAGGGCTTTCCTTCTTTGACAGCGTGCCGAAAATACGCAAAAAGCTTCAGACTCTGTATGACGTGGGGCTGGGATATATCAAAATAGGTCAGTCTTCGACGACGCTTTCGGGCGGCGAGGCACAGCGCGTGAAGCTGGCGACTGAGCTGGCAAAGCGCGGCACGGGAAGAACCATGTATATCCTCGACGAGCCGACCACGGGACTGCACAGCGCCGATGTGGCAAAGCTGCTGGAGGTGCTTTCCAAGCTTTGCGACGGCGGAAACAGCATGATAGTGATAGAGCATAATCTGGACGTGATAAAAACGGCGGATTATATAATAGATATGGGTCCCGAGGGAGGCGACGGCGGCGGCACGGTGGTAGCCTGCGGCACGCCCGAAGAAGTAGCCGCGTGCGAAAAATCCTATACAGGGCAGTATCTGAAAAAGATTTTCGACGCAAACGCCGAGAAAAAGAAAAAAGCAAAAGGCAAAAAACAATAAAAAAACAATATTTCCGGAGGAAAAACAAAAATGGCAAATTCAAAATGGATATGGTACGGCGGCGATTTTGAGATTTTTCACACGATGAAGCAAAATCTGCGCCGCGAGGAATACGGCATAGATCTGTATGTCCCCATGTGGAGAGTGGACGCGCCGCGCCCCACGGTACTTTTCTATAAAATAGCGGTGCTGGACAAGGAAGAAAAAATGACAGCCTACGCAAACGGCAGAGGTTATGTCACGGTCCAGTACGACGAGCAGATCCCCGACGGCAAAACGAGAAGAAAAGCGAAAAAATACAGGCTCGGCGAAGAAATAACGCTCACGCCCGGCAGAAATTTTGTCAAAATCGATGTGGAAAAATTCGGCGGACTTCCCTGCGCTTATGTCGTGGGCGATACTTTTGCTTCCGATTCGAGCTGGAGCGGAGCTTCCATGGGCGCGGGCGAGGATTATCCCGTGGGGTGCAGCGATTGGTATACCTCGCTTTCCGACAATCCCGAAATATTCAGATTTTCTTATGAGCGCATTTATCCCGCGGAAAGCAGAAAAATAAACGGCGGCACGCTTTACGATTTCGGCAAAGAAACCTACGGTCCGCTGATATTTGAAAATATACGCGCCTGCGGCGGCACGCCCGTGCGCTTCAATTACGGTGAAAGCGAAGCAGAGGCGCTCGATATGGGCGATATGGTGCCGCTGCACGGCTATCTCGACCCCGCTCAGAAAAAAATGACATTCAAAAAGCGTGCTTTCCGCTATATTTTCGTTTCGGATGACGAGGATATTTCCTACGATGTTTCCTGCGATTACGAATACATTCCGCTGGAATACAAAGGCGCTTTTTGCTGCGACGACGCCCTGATAAACAAAGTATGGGACGTATGCGCATACACACTCCATCTCAATACGCGCGAATGTTATCTCGACGGTATCAAGCGCGACGGCTGGGCATGGAGCGGCGACGCTTATCAGAGCTATTTTGTGAATTATTATCTTTTCTTTGACAACGACAGCGTGAAACGCACGATAATAGGGCTCCGCGGAAACGAACCCACCACGCAGAATACAAATACCATTCTCGATTACAGCTTTTACTGGATATGCTCCGTATACGATTACTATTTCCATACGGGCGATATGGAATTTGTCCGCTTTATCTATCCGAGAATGAAAACCATGATGAATTTCATAGAAACGCGTTGTGACGGGCGCGGCATAGTATGCGGCAGGCGCGGCGACTGGACATTTATCGACTGGACGACGTTTGATACCGACGGTCCGCAGGCGGCGGAGCAGATGCTGCTGATACATACTTACCGCACCATGGCAAAATGCGCCGCTCTGATGGGCGACGATCCCGCGGAATACGAGAAAAAAGCAGAACGCCTTTACAATGCGGCAAACGAGCTTTTCTGGGACGAAGAAAAGGGCGCTTTCATCGACAGCTATACGTCCGGCAAACGCCATGTCACGCGCCATGCCAATATTTTCGCCCTGCTTTTCGATACGACAAGCGAGGCGCGCAAGGAAAGAATAATAAAAGACGTGATAAAAAACAGCGCCGTACCGCCGATAACCACGCCTTATTTCGAATTTTTCGAGCTGGATGCAATGTGCATGCTGGGCGACCGCAAATATATGACAGATATGCTCCGTTCCTACTGGGGCGGCATGATAAATCTGGGCGCCACGACTATATGGGAGCAGTTTGACCCGAATGAAAAAGGCGCAGAGCACTACCGGATGTACGGCAAGCCCTACGGCAGAAGCCTGTGCCACGCATGGGGCGCTTCCCCGATATATCTGCTGGGCAAATATGTGCTCGGCGTGAAGCCCACTTCGCCTGCGTACAAAACATTCGATGTGGCTCCCGAAGCGTCGGGACTCACGGGAATAAAGGGCAGAGTTCCGCTTCCAAACGGCTATGTCGATGTGGAAATAAACGGCGACGAGGTTTGCGTTTACACCGATTGCGAAGGCGGCACGCTCGTGCTCGGAAACGAGCGCTGTGCGATAAAAGCCGGCGAAAAACTCGTGCGCAAGTATAAAAAATCCTGAGTTTACATAAAATTATCAGAAAAGTTTACAAAAAATCAATACTTTTCCGTAAATATCTGATATTATATAAGAGAATTTCGCTATGGCGGCGGAAATAATATTAAAGCAATAACTGCATCGCGGAGGTAACAGATGAAAATAAACGTCAAAGCCATAATTCTTTATGTCGTGCTTATATTATCCATAGTATTTGCCGTACTGTGGATGACAAACGACAAAAAGGCGGAGGCACTGACATACAGCCAGATGCTCGAAAAAATAACGGGCGGAGAGGCGACGGAATTTACTCTTACAAACAGAAATGTACTGACAATAAAAACGGCACAAGGCGTTTATTCCAAAAAAATAAGCGATTCCAGACTTTTCTTTTACCAGATAAAAGATTATCTGGCAGAACAGGAAGCGCTCCCCGAGAGTGAAAGAACGCTGGTAAAATACGAAATACAGGAGCCGCGCGACGAAACATTTTCTCTTTTCATGTCGTTTTTGCCGACGGTACTGCTCATCATCATTCTCATAGTGATATTCATGGTGATGACGCGAAGAATGAACGGCGATACGAAAATGAATTCTTTCGGCAAAGCAAAGGCAAAATACGGCACGGATGAAAAAAACAGAGTTTATTTTTCCGATGTAGCCGGCGCGGATGAAGAAAAAGAAGAGCTGCGCGAAGTCGTGGAATATCTCAAGGATCCCGGCAAATTCATGAAGCTCGGCGCAAAAATTCCGCGCGGCGTGCTGCTCGTCGGCCCTCCCGGAACGGGTAAAACCCTGCTGGCAAAAGCGGTGGCGGGCGAAGCCGGTGTTCCTTTCTTCTCCATATCCGGTTCGGATTTTGTGGAAATGTATGTGGGCGTAGGTGCTTCCCGTGTGCGCGATCTTTTCGATACGGCAAGAAAAGCGCCTGCCGCGATAATTTTCATAGATGAAATAGATGCCGTGGGCAGACACCGCGGCGCGGGTCTCGGCGGCGGTCATGACGAACGCGAGCAGACTCTCAACCAGCTCCTCGTGGAAATGGACGGTTTCGGCAGTCACAGCGGCGTCATCGTGATGGCGGCGACAAACCGCCCCGATATACTCGATCCCGCTCTGCTCCGTCCCGGTCGTTTTGACCGGCGCATCACAGTCGGTTATCCCGATATCCACGGCAGAGAGGAAATACTGAAAGTTCATTCCAGAAACAAGCCTTTTGAAAAAGATGTGGATCTCGCAAAAATAGCGCAGCTCACCGTAGGTTTTACAGGCGCAGACCTCGCAAATCTGCTCAACGAAGCGGCGCTCCTCGCGGCAAGAAAATCCAAAGCGCTCATCGGCATGAACGATATAAGCGAGGCTTATTTCAAAATAACCGCGGGCACGCAGAAGAAAAATCTGAAAATGAAACCCGAGGAAAAGCGCAAAACAGCATATCACGAGGCAGGCCATGCGATACTTGCCCATGTGCTTCCCACGCAGGACCCCGTGCGTCAGATATCCATTATCCCCAGCGGAAACGCACTCGGCTATACGCTGAATGTTCCGGAGGAGGATAAATTCAGCGAATACAAAAAAGAGCTGAAAGAAAAAATAACCATGCTTCTCGGCGGCAGAGCGGCGGAAGATATCGTATTTTCCGATATTTCCGGCGGCGCCTCCAATGATATCATGCGCGCCACGCAGATAGCGAGAAAAATGGTGACAAAGCTGGGCATGAGCGATGTGATAGGAAATATTCATTTCGGTTCGGATAATTCGAGCGATGAAATATTCCTCGGCAGAGATTTCAGCGCACAGCGCGATTATTCCGAAGAAACGGCAGCCATCATAGACAGCGAAGTGAAAAAACTCATCGACGAAGCATACAGCGAAGCAAAGAGAATTCTTGGCGAAAACAGAGAAAAGCTCGATTTCATCGCACAATTCCTCGTAAATCACGAAACCATGGACGATGTGCAGTTCAGGGCATATATGGATGAGGGCGCAAGCGAAGAAGAAATCATGCAGCTGACGGAAGAAAAGCGCCGCAAGAGCGAAGAAGAAAACAAAAAGCGCGAGGAAGCGGAAGCCGAAGCGCGCCGTCACGATGAAGAAGAGCGCCTCCGCCGCGAGCGTGAAGCGCATGAAAAGCACGACAAAGAAAAGGAATTTCCCGATAATCCCTTTTTCCGCGGCTGATAAATAAAAAAACGTGCGGAAAATACGTTTTCGCATCGCTTTTGCGAAAAAACTATTCTGAAAGGACTTGATACAATGAAGAAAATCACCATAGAAATGGAAAACGGCGGCATAATGAAGCTGGAGCTTTATGAAGACAAAGCGCCCATCACCACGGAAAATTTCGTGAAGCTGGCGCGTGAAGGCTTTTATGACGGGCTCATTTTCCACAGAGTAATAAAAGGTTTTATGATACAGGGAGGCGACCCCACCGGCACCGGAATGGGCGGTCCCGGTTATCAGATAAAGGGCGAATTTGCCGCAAACGGCGTAAAAAACGATCTGCGCCACACGCGCGGCGTCATTTCCATGGCACGTTCCATGCGTCCCGATTCCGCAGGCTCGCAGTTTTTTATCATGCATAAAGATGCGCCGCATCTGGACGGGCAGTATGCCGCTTTCGGCAAAATGACAGAGGGCTTTGATGTGCTGGATGCCATCGCCGAAACAGCTACGGACAGAGCCGACAGACCGCGAAACGAGCAGAAAATAAAGCACATAACTGTGGAGGAATAATCCATGAGCGAAAGAACAAACAGGTTAAACGAGCTTGCCCGCAAGCAGAAAACCGAGGGTCTGACGGCGGAAGAAGAAGCGGAGCAGAAAAAGCTCCGTGAAGAATTTCGCGCCGCTTTTCGTGCCAATTTCGGCAAAATGCTTGAAAATACTTATATAGAAGAGCCGGACGGCACGAAACACAAGCTGCAAAAAGACCCCGCAAAGGAAAACGGCAATACGGAAAAATAACATACACGGGAAAAAGAGCTGTGAAAGATTTTCACGGCTCTTTTCTTTTGAAAACAGAGGAGACGCTTTTTATAAAAGCGCGGGAAAAGTTTCTTTTCTTCTCGCAGGAGAACGGGGTGTACTTTTCTGTGAAGAAAAGTACCAAAAGGCTCTTTTTTCTTTGTGCAAAGAAATCAGCAATGTGCGAAGCGCGTTGCGCGGCTCCTTTGTGCAAGGGAATTAAGCAATGTGCGAAGCACGTTGCTTGGCTTCGCCGAGAAAGGGTCTGAGCTGGCATGGCGCAGCCATGACTGAGGGATTGTTTTCTCTTTTCAAAAGTTACTTTTCTCTCACAAGAGAAACGAGGTGTACTTTTGCGTGACCAAAAGTATCAAAAGTCAAAAAGAGGAAGGCAACTCCTGTCTCGGCGACGCCGACACACACGCTGCGCGTATGTGTCAATTCCTCTTTTGAACTCCTTCTGTCGCCTCGCGGCGACTCGTGCGAACATACTGCCCAGACAGTCCGACCATAGACTAAGCCAAAAGCGCGGTTCAGACCCCCGCTTAACACAGACTTTTGTCTGTGCAAATTTTGGTTTTAGCCGCCACAACTCGATGTCCATCAAGCCATGCTCGCATTGGTGGAGTTTTGGCTAAGATTGGGGTGTAGCTTTGGCTTCGGCGTAGCACCACCCACCCCGTCGAATCTGCTCGCTTTTTGCGGCGTACTATGTTCGCACGCGCGGTATGGCGGTAGTTTTGCGGAGAGATAGACATGAGTTTTTTTACTTTGCTATATATAGCACATACTTGCCGCGCATTACTTTTTGCGGCTGACTCGACGGGGTGCGAGGTAGTTTGCAAAGGAGGGCGAGGAGCCTTCCTTTGATGACTTTTGGTACTTTTCGTCAGTGAAAAGTACTCCACCCGTTTCCTTCGTAGAGGAAAGTAGCTTTTCTACGCTCTTGCGAAAAGCGCGATCGTATCGCGGGCGACCGCAGTCGCCCGCTTCTTTTCCGACTTTTCTTTTGAAGAAAAACAAAAAGCCGTCAGATGACCGACGACTTTTTGCTTTTTTGCGGCTCACGGCAAATAATACAGCGGATTTACCCGCGTATATTTTCCCGTTTTGCTGTTATATACCCTTATTTCAAAATGCAGATGCGTACCCGCGAGCGGATTTGATGCGGTGGGCGCGGGACTTACTCTGCCCGTATTTCCCGATTCTCCTATGACCTGTCCCGCTGTCACCGTATCACCAACGGAAACAAATTTCGTTTTCAGATGCGCATAGTATGTGCGCATTCCGTTTTCATGCTCTATCACTACAAATGTACCGTAAGTCCACAGCATACTCGTATCCGTCGCGGGATTGAAATATCCCTCATTGTAAGCCATCACCACTCTGCCGCTCATGGCGGCAACGATGGCTTCGCCATACCATACGCCTATATCCATGCCGCCGTGACCACCGTTTCCGTAATATTGCGTTATACTGTAATTGCGCCCCGTATATTTGCCGACTTTTTCACCTGCCGTCAGATACGGCATGCGAAAATTTTCCGCCTCCGGAACAGGCTCTTCATAAGTGCCTACGGCTGTTATTTCATTCACGGCAGGCGTGGTATTACGGGAAATGAGATTTTTTTCCGCTATTTCGCCGCGATAATATATTATCTCGTAAACCTCTGTCACGCTTCCGTTTTTGCCTTCGCTTATCAGCTTTTCTTCGCCTTTTTGCAATGTGGGATCGTCGCGCCGCTCTGTTTTGTAATATAATGTTCCGGTTTCCGTAACGGTTTCGGTCACTACCGAAATTTTTGTGCCGATGACTACTATTTCGTCCCGAGCGGGGATTTCCGACGATTTTTGTGTGCTTCGGCTCACCGGCTCGCCGTTTATGTATACTACCGTCACGGTATAAGTGCAGCTGCCGTCACTGCCCGCCTGCAAAAGAAAAATTTCATCATCATAATATTCGTCGCTGTACTGCGTGCGGCGCGTATAAGGGATATTTTCCGTTTCGGTATATGTAAAAATCTCGGGCGGAGCCTGTGTGGTCTGCGTTGTCTTTGCAGTTTGTGTTGCTTGAGTTGTTTGTGCGGTTTGTGTGGTTTGTGTGGTTTCTGCCGTTGTCGTCATGCTTGTTTCGGTGGGCAAATCCGTGCTCTGCACGGTGGTTTCCGTCGTCTGCGTCGCGGGCATGGCGGTGCTCTGCGCGGTGAATTGCGACGTGGCGGCAATCTCGCGGGAAAGCGAAGGGCTTTTTTCCGTTTCCGTATCACACGATGTGGCGAGAATAACGGAAACGGCAAGTATAAAAAGAGAAAACAAAATAAAAAGGTGTTTTTTTACCTGTGGAAACTTCATAAATATAAATTCCTTTGCTTTGCCGTCGGTGACGATATTGTATATATGAATTATACAATGGAAAAGACAGCATATTCAATGGAAAAATTTACGGTAAATTGCATAATAAGTAAAAATATATCCCTGAATATCCGAAAGTGAAACGTAAATGAGGAATAGGGAACATATTTCCATTTATGAGAATATTGTCGCAATAGCGCGGTAAAAGCGGAATGCATATAATGAAGCAGGGTGAAATATCCCTTATGACAATGTAATTTCCGGAGGATAATATATATTATGGCAACTATTACAAACCAAGCCACCGTAACGTATTCTTACGGCGGTACAAGTGCCGCCGCTTCTTCAAACGTAGCGGTGACAACTCTGACAGAGCCGATAACGGCATCAAAAACATCTCTCGGTTCGACTTATACCGAGGGAGATGAAATAACGTATATTCTTTCCGTTACAAACGGCAGTGCAGGTGCCGTTTCCGATATCACCGTGAGCGATAATCTCGGCACGTATACGCTTGACACGGTGACGGTAACGCCGCTGCGTTATATCGGTCCCGCATATCTTTATATAAACGGGGTTTATAATACCGAGCTTACACCTGCCATCACGGCAAATTCGATAAGCTTTACTCTGCCGTCTGTTCCCGCGGGAGCAAATGCTATAGTGATTTACCGTGCGGAAGTGAGAAATACGGCGCCGCTCGCGTCCGGTTCGACTATTACAAATACGGCTACATTCGCTTCCGCGGCGCTCGGCGAAAGCCTGAACGAAAGTAATACAGTGACAGTAGCGGATTATGCACGGCTGAATATAGTGAAATCCATGGCGCCCAATCCGGTAACGGGCGGAAGCCAGCTCACTTATACTTTTGCGATATACAATTACGGCAATGAAGATGCTGCCGATGTAGTGCTCACGGACACATTTTCACCTGCGCCCACGGGCATATCCGTTTCCGTGAACGGAACTGCGGTATCCGCTTCGGATTATACCTATACGGGCGGCACGCTCACTCTGCCCGCAGCCACGGGAACCTCTTATGAAATAACGGTGCCTGCGGCTACCTTTACCACAAATGCGGCGACAGGCGTCGTCACGGTCACTCCCGGTATCACTACCGTGGAAGTAACGGGAACGATATAAAAGCAAAAAGGCGGGAGAAATTCCCGCTTTTTGTTTTTTTATTTAGAGGAAAATAACTTTCTGCGCTTTTAAAAGCGCACAAGCTCTTTCCTCCCGTCGCGCACGACGAGCAGGCGCGAAAATCCCAAAGAAGAAAGCATATCCATGCCTTCGCCGATGCTTTTGCCGAGATTTTGCGGTGAATGCGCGTCGCTTCCCATAGTGACGAGAGAACCGCCGACATCTTTATACAACCGGAAAAGCTCCTCATGCGGCATGGTAAAGCCATATCCGCGCCACAGCGTGGAAACATTCATTTCCAAAGCGATATCATGCTTTATCAATTTTTCGAAAAGTGCGGCGATTTTATCTCTGAAAGGCGAAAAATCAAATTTCATCCCGCTTATTGCCATATATCTGTTCTGATATGTCAGATGGGCAAGTGTGGTTATCGGGAAATCCGTCAGAGCAAACATTTCATCCAGCGTGCGATCAAAAAGCCCGTCGGCAAGCGGGAGCGGAATATTTTCAAAATTCATCATGCAAAAATCGGGGACTCCGCGCAGATTATGTATCGAACCTATTATAAATTCATACGGATGTGATGAAAGTATTTTTTGCGTATAATCGGGATAATATGCCGGCTGCCCCAATTCTATTCCGCGCAAAACATTCAGCCTGCCGCGGAAAAATTCCTTTGCTTCCGACATTGCGGTCCATGCCGCATCGCGGTCATATGCGGGATATATCCCTTCCTTTTCACCATCCGTATCGCAATGATCCGTGATGGCTATATCCGTAAATCCCAGCTCGACGGCACGATTGCACAGCGCCATGACAAAAGAATCCGCCGCGCCGTCGTGTGAAAAAACAGAATGAGTATGCATATCGCAAAATGCTTTTTTCATATCGGAAGAAACCTCGGTATTTTCGTTTTTTTCAGCATATCACAAAAATACTTTTTTGTACAGGCATTTTGTGATAAAATTTATATGGACTTTACGGTTTTTTTGTGGTAAAATATAATTATCATATAAATCATCACTTTTTTCGGGAGGGGATATTTTTGCCTAATTTTACAAAATCCGCCATAAAAGCTTCTTTTTTGAAATTGCTTTCGGAAAAGCCGCTGAATAAAATCAGCGTCCGTGATATTGTGGAAGATTGCGGCATAAACAGAAATTCCTTTTATTATCATTATCGCGATATACCTACGCTAATGGGAGAAATAATCTCGGAAACGGTAAATTCTCTGATAATAAAATATCCCACTGTAAATTCGATAGGTGAATGTCTTGATGTGGCGCTGGAATTTATGATGGAAAATAAAAAAGCGGTTTTTCATATTTACAATTCCGTCAGTCGCGATATATATGAAAAAGCCACTATGCGCCTGTGTGATTATACGGTGAGAACATATTTTTCCACGGTTTTCGGAAATGAAGCTATTTCCGAATCGGACAGAGAAATAATTATTTCGTTTTTCAAATGTACTGTTTACGGGCTGTCATTTGAGTGGCTGGAAAGCGGAATGAAACCCGAGCTTCAGAATCGTCTTGCCCGCATGACGGAATTGTGCCGCGGGCTTTCCGACGAGCTCATCCGCAGGAGCAAGGAAACATCGTGAGGTTCTCTTCCGGAAGAGGATAAGAGAAGCGGGCGGCACCTGCCGCCCGTATTCTTTTGTTCCTGCGGGGACGGGGTGTACTTTTTGAAAAAAGTATCAAAAAGTTAGTTTGTCCCCCGTGAGGGGACGAAGGCGTACTTTTGCGTGACCAAAAGTACCAAAAGTCAAAAAGAGGAAAGTATTCCTCTTTTAAACACCTTCTGTCGCCTCGCGGCGACTCGTGCGAACATACTGCCCAGACAGTCCAACCGTAGACGAAGCCGAAAGTATGGTTCAGACCCCCCGCTTAACACAGACTTTAGTCTGTGCAGATTTTAGCTTTAGCCGCCACGTTTCGATGTCCATCAAGTCATGCTTGCGTAGTCGGAGTTTAGTCTACAGTGGGAAGTGTAGCTTCAGCTTCGGCGTGGCACCATCCACCCCGTCGAATCTGCTCGCTTTTTGCGGCATACTTTGTTCGCACGCGCGGTATGGCGGTAGTTTCGCGGAGAGA
>CAKRQU010000019.1 GCA_934394585.1 uncultured Eubacteriales bacterium
TTTTTCGTTGTTGTTCTGTTTTCAAAGACCGTTTCCGCCGTCCCTCTCCGAAACGGCTTGACCAGTATATCACACTTCTTTCCCCTTGTCAACCCTTTTTCAAAAAGTTTTTTGAAAAATTTTAAAATACTTTTGCCGACGCGGCTTCAATGGCGCTTTTTACCGTATGCTCCAGCAGCACAGCCGTGGTCACGGCGCCTACGCCGCCGGGCACCGGAGTCGCCGCCGCGACGATATTCTGCGCCGCGAAATAATCCACATCACCGCAGATACCGTTTTCATCGACATTTATGCCGACGTCTATCACGATCTGCCCCTCGCGCAGGCATTCCGCGCCTATCATGCGCGCTTTTCCCGCGCACGCCGCGATTATATCCGCGCAGCGGCATTCCGCCGGCAGATCCGCCGTTTTTGTATGGCAGATTGTCACGGTGGCGTTCATGCCGAGCAGCAACATGGCGAGCGGCTTGCCCACGACATTGCTCCTGCCGACTATCGTCACCTTTTTGCCTGCCGTTTCCACATTGTATGCATGCAAAATCTCTGTCACAGCCTGCGCCGTGCAGGGGGCAAATGCATTTTTGTCCCCGCGGAAAACGCCCGCCGCGCTCGCGTCGGTCATGCCGTCCACGTCCTTTTCCGGCGGGATGAGATTTCTCACGGCGTCCGCGTCGATTTTTTTCGGCAAAGGGCTGAAAACGAGAATGCCGTGCGTCGTCCTGTCGTCCGCCGCGGCTTTTACCGCGCTTTCCGTTTCCGCCTGCGTTGCTTTTGCGTCCAGCGCTTTTATTTCGACTTCCGCGCCGACAGAGGCAAAACGTTTTATTATCGATCTTTCGTAAGCGATATCGTCCTCGCGCGCGCCCACGCGTATGATGGCGAGTTTTGGTTTTATTCCCATCGCCGCGAGCTCCGCAATTTTCGGCGCGAGCCGCTCGGTTATCATTTTTGCTACGGGTGCTCCCCTCAGTTCCGTCATGTTTTTTCTTCCTTTTATATAATATCGTTTTTTACATTGGCATAAGTGCGGTCGCAAAGCCCGCATATATGCTCCGCGAGCGTTTTTGCTTCGGCATTCATTTTTTCCGCCTCGGCGCGGTCTTTCATCAGCTTCGTATTTATAAAAATATTCAGCACGGCGCTTTTTGCCGCCGCTTCGCATACGGCAGCCGCCACACCCGCGTCGCTTATCACGAGTCGGCTTCCTTTTTCGGAAAGCTCGGCTGCCGTTTCCGCCGCTTCGCCGCATTTTTGCAGAACATCGAGCGGCACTTTTGCCGCGGCTTTCAGCGCATTTTCCATTATTTCATCTCTGCCCTCCGCATCTTTCGGCATGCCGTAAGCGCGAGAGAGCGGCAGAAAAGCTTTTTCATCCTCGGCGATGAGTAAATAAAAATCGTCCGCCAGAGCGCGCGATTTTTCCGCCAGACGTGAAATATCCGCCGCGTAGCATTCATATTTCTTTTTCCCGCTCGTGAGTGCGCACACCATCGACGAAAGTGCCGCAGAAAGCGCGCCGCAAAGCGCCGCCACTCCGCCGCCGCCGGGCGCGGGAGCGGATGAAGCGAGAGCATCTATAAATTCTTTCATTTCCATATATGTTTTTCCTTTTTATAAATATTATCCGTTTTCCACGGAATGATAAAAATCCAGCGTTTTGAAGCCTCTTTCCAGATGGCAGAGCAGATATTTTTCGCATACGGAAGCGAAATCATCCAGCACATCCGGCGCAAGCTCAAAAGCAAATATTCTTTCCGGTTTCGAATAAACCGCGTATCTCATCGCCGCAAAAACATCGGGCGAAACAGGCACTATGAGATGCGCGTCGAGATAAATCCCCTCCGCTTCGTTTTCGCGTTCGGCATAATGTTCAAGCTCGGAAGCGTTGCGACGAAAACACTCCTCGCACCTGAATGTGCCGTCGGGAATATCTATATAATATACGGGAAATTTATAATTGCCGCAGCCGGCGCATCCGACAAGATCGGGCATAAAGCCCGCATAAGCGGCACTGCGCAGCTCGAAAACGGCTTTTATCTGCTTTAGCGGCTTTGCCGCCGAGCACACAGCCCACATACAGTTCAGCACGAGGCGCATCAGCTCGGGATGCTCGCGCTCTTCCGTCGCTTCATCCGCGGCGACCTCCGCGATATAGCTCGCGAGGGCAAGCCCCGGAAGCGTGGCGCGCACATTGTAAAAGCTCTCTATCAGATTGCATTCGCGTATATAATATTTGTCGCTCGATTTTATCAGTATAAATTCCGTATAGCAGAAAAGCTGAGTGGCTACGAAAAGATCGCTTTTCAGCCTTCGCGCGCCTCTGCCGAAAACGGAAATCCTGCCGCGCTTGGCAGTGAGCACGGTCATCATTTTATCCGCCTCGCCGAAAGGCGTTTCGCGCAGTATTATGCCCGAAATTTTTATCGGCTGCAAGCCATCTCGCCTCCTCTTTTCAGAATTCCTTTTTATGAAATCGGTGTTTACAGAACCATCAGCAATGTTCCGGCACCGATAAGTATACAGCCTATCAGAGATTTTACCGTAAACTGCTCATGTAAAAAGACAAATGCAAGCACCAATGTGATAACAACGCTCAGCTTATCTATCGGGACAACCTTTGAAGCTTCTCCGATTTGTAACGCACGATAGTAGCACAGCCATGAGGCGCCCGTCGCCAAACCCGAAAGAATCAGAAAAATCCAGCTTTTTCTGCCAATACTGCCAATGCCGCTCTGAGCATTGGTGATGAATACCATCAGCCATGACATGGCAAGAACAACCGCCGTTCTGATAGCTGTCGCAAGATTGGAATTAACGCCGTCGATGCCAACCTTTGCCAGTATTGATGTGAGTGCCGCAAACACAGCGGAAAGCAGCGCAAATATAAGCCACATAAAAACGCCCTCCATGAAGTTTCCGTTATATTTTTCTTGGAATCACCATGTGCCGCGGCGATCAGTCCCTGTAGCCGAAACCGGAAACAAGCGCCGCCTTGTCGCGCCAGTTTTCCTTTACTTTCACCCACAGATTGAGATATACTTTTTCTCCGAAAAAGCTTTCGAGATCCGTGCGTGCGCGGGAGCCTATCAGCTTCAGCTTTTCGCCGTTTTTACCGATGATTATCGGCTTATGCGAAGCGCGCTCGCAATAAATTTCGGCGCGTATATTCAGCATGCCCTTTTCCTCGCGGAATTCCTCTATAGCCACAGCCACGCCGTGCGGTATTTCATCGCTCAGGGTGAGAAGCGCTTTTTCGCGTATTATTTCGGAGGCGATGACGCGCTCGGGCTGATCCGTTATCATATCGTCGGGGAAGAAATGCGGACCCTCCTGCGCGAATTTTGCTATCTCTTCCATGATGATATCCGTATTTTCGCCGTTTTTCGCGCTTATCGGCACGACGGCTGCAAAATCATAAGCCTCGGAAAAGCGCAGTATCGTATCGCCTATCTCGCGCGCATTGCTTTTGTCCGTTTTGTTTACTATCAGCAGTGCGGGGACGTGCATCACGGTAAATTTTTTCATCAGTTCGCGCTCCGTATTGCCTATTTTATCGCCCGCTTCCACGAGGAAAAGTATTATATCCACCTCGCCTGCGGCTTCGCCTGCTTTTTCCATCATATAGTCGCCGAGCTTTGTTCTCGGCTTGTGTATGCCGGGCGTATCTATGAAAACATACTGCGTTTCGCCTTTTGTGAGTATGCCCGTTATTTTCGTGCGGGTGGTCTGCGGTTTGCTCGAAACTATGGATATTTTCTCGCCGAGCAGGGCATTGAGCAGTGTGCTTTTGCCTACATTGGGGCGACCTATTATCGCCGCAAAAAGATTTTTTGTTTCCATTTATTTTTTCTCCTCCGGCTTTGCCGTATTTCTGAAAAGTCCCTCTTTTGCGAGTATCGCCTCGCATGTATCGTTCATATATTTTTCGTCCTCTTCGCTCACCTCGTGGTCATATCCGAGCAGGTGAAGCATGGAATGAACGGTGAGAAACGCCGTTTCTCTTTCTATGCTGTGTCCGTATTCCGCCGCCTGCCGCGCCGCCGTTTCCGCGGAGATGACTATATCGCCCAGCGCAGCCACGCCGTCTATTATGTCCTCCGCCTCCGGCTCGCCGTTTGTCAGCGGGAAGGAAAGCACATCGGTGGGCTTGTCCTTGCCGCGGTATTCACGGTTCATTTCATGGATTTCATCGTCGGTCACGAATGTGACGGAAATTTCCGCGCCGTAGGGGAATTTTTCGTTTTCCAGCGTGCGTTTTATCACGCTGCGTATTATTTTTTTCATATCGGCGGATGCGGCGGAAACACCCTCGCCGCTGCCGAAATAAACTCTGTTTCTCATTTTGTGTCCTTCCCTTTTATACGGTATTTCTCGCGCTTTTCGCGCTTGTCTTTGTCGTATTTTTCGTATGCGAGGATTATTTTCTGCACGAGCCTGTGACGCACCACATCGCGCTCGGTCAGCCGCTGTATAGCGATATCCTCTATGCCGTCCAGAATTTTCACGGCTTCTGCGAGTCCGCTCTTTTTCCCGTCGGGCAGGTCTGTCTGCGTCAGATCTCCCGTCACCACCGCTTTGGAATTGAAACCGAGGCGCGTGAGAAACATTTTCATCTGCTCGGGCGTGGTATTCTGCGCCTCGTCGAGAATGATGAAGCTGTCGTCCAGCGTTCTTCCGCGCATATAGGCGAGAGGGGCTATTTCTATCGCGCCGCGCTCGATATATTTCTGATACGCTTCGCCGAACATTTCATAGAGCGCATCGTGCAGGGGGCGCAGATAGGGATCTATTTTCGTTTGCAGATCTCCGGGGAGAAAGCCGAGTTTTTCTCCCGCTTCCACAGCGGGGCGCGTCAGGATAATGCGCGAAAATTCCTTATTTCGCAGAGCCGCGCTCGCCACAGCCACGGCGAGAAAAGTTTTGCCCGTGCCCGCGGGACCCACACCCATCACGATGGTATTTTTCTTTATCGCGTCGATGTATTTTTTCTGTCCCACCGTCTTTGCGCGTATGGGTTTACCCTTTGTCGTGACGCATACGCAGTCGGAATCGAATTTTTCCGGCTCCTCGCCGCCTTTTATCAGACCGGCTATATATTCCGTATTCTGCTCGCCTATCTCAGTGCCCATTTTCGCCATACCGATGAGATTTTCCAGCGTTTTTGCGGCAAGGCGCACATTTTCCGCATCTTCCCCGCAAACGGTTATGCGGTCACCCGCCGTCGTTTCGCTCATCCTGTTTATGAGAGAAACGGAAAACGTTTTTTCTATTATCCGTGCATTCTTATCGAAATTTCCGAATATTGCCGCCGTTTCCTCGGCGCTTTCCGTAGTAACGCTTTTTTCGTACATTTTTTCTCCTTAAATCCAAAGCGGTCATCCGCTTATTTTTATTTCCTTTGCTATATCGATGATACATTCCACCTGCTCGCGCATGGTGAGATATTCCTCGCCGAAATCTATTTCCGTATGCCGCGAGAGAATTTCCGCATTGTCCAGCTCCGTTTCGCTTTGCAGATTTATCTGCCTGTATGCCTCGCGCAGGCATTCCGCCTGCGTGCGCGTCGTTTCTTTCGTATCGTAAAAAACATATTGCTTTTCATTTAAGAAAAACGGGAGCTGCACGCCGAAAAGCTCCGCGCGCGTTGTTTTTTCTATTATATCATAAATATCCGAGGAAATTCTATCGTTTTTGAAAACTTTTATGTTTTTTGAAAAAAATTTCAGGTTTTTTTCCGCCGCCACGGTGTTTTTGCGTATTTTCCTGTTGTATGTGACGGGGATTTTCGTTTCGTATTCCAGCGTCACCCTGCCGTAAACGCTGCCGCGTGCCCGCACGAGCCTGTAGCCTATCGCCTGCGAATCTATTATTCCCGAAACAAGCAGGTCGCCTTTGTGAACTATCTGTCCGCCCTTCACCACGGTGGCACCGCCTTTCACATCGAGCAATTCTATCTGCGCGTCGTAGGCGGAAACGAGATTTGAGGGCGGCGTTACGGCTTCAATCATGTCTTTGCCCGTGCGTTCGTGCAGGTCTATCACGGCGACGGTGCCGCGCATATTTATTTTGAACCATGAAAAACGCCCGTCCTCCATGGTTATCTCGAGCGCGAGGCGCTCCTTATCCGTATCGGGAATATACGTGCCTATGCAAAATCCGCGCCGCGCTAGCAGTGATATTATCTCGTCCTCCGGTACATTTTCCGCGCCGACCACGCGGATATCCCACACAAAAAGCGTGGAAAGATATATCAGCACCGCGGCGAGAATCGCGCCGACTGCGAGCCCGGCCCTTTTTCTGTAGCGGAAAAGCGTATGCAAAAGCGACCTGCGGCGTATTTTTTCGCAGAGCCGCCCGAGTTTTTCCTCCGCGGGAAATTTATACGGCACGCAGAAACGCACGTTTTCACCGTCGTTTTCCGTGCGTGTAAAAGGGATTTTTTCACGCACGAGAAGAGAAAGCGCCGCCGCGGCGTTTTCTTTTTGCACCGTTATCTCGCAGTAGCCTTTTATATATCGCAGAAATTTCACTTTGCGCCTCCTTTTTCAAAATGTATCGAACGTATGCATCCCTCTATCATCAGTTTTCCCTCGCCCGCAAAGCAGAGCGTGATGCCGCATCCGCAGATTATTATATCGTCCGCGCGCGTGCATATCCTCACGCTTTCGCAGGAATAACCCGCTATTCCCACGCATCCGCATATCAGCAGGCGCGAATTTTCCACCATTTCCATATTGTATTTTCCCGTTATCTGAATTTCCCGTGCAAAAGAAAAGATTTTTTTCATAAAACCGTCCTTTCCGAAATAAATTTATATCACGTATTTATTTTATTGCAATGGGCGTGATATAATGACGAAAAAACGCATATTTCTCTTTGCGGCATCGGCTTTCTGCCTTTTTATGCTTGTATGCGCCGTGGTTTTCCCGCGGGAAACGGCGCAGAGCGTGAAAAATTCGCTGCTTCTCTGCTCGCGCTCCATAGTGCCTTCGCTTTTTGTTTTTTCGGCGCTGGCGGCGCTTTTTGCGCGGCTCGGCATCTTTTCGCGCGCGGGAAAAGCCGCACGGGCGGCGGGAATATCGCCCGCCGTTTTTTCCGTGGCTCTCTGCGGCATATTCTGCGGCTTTCCCACGAGCGCCGTCGTTGCCGCCGAAATGTATCGCAAAGGCGAAGCCGATGCCGATGAGATGCGCGCCGTGCTTCCTTTCTGCAGCAATGCGGGCATGGCTTTCGTCGTCGGCGCGGTGGGCGGCGGCATGCTCGGGAGCACGCGGGCGGGATATGCGCTTTTTGCCGCGCAGAGCCTGCTTTCCATTGTATTTATCCTGCTTTTTTCGCGCGGAAAAAGCCATGATGAAATTTTCGTTTCCTCAGCACGCGAAAGCTTCCCGCGGGCGCTCACGGCTTCCGTTTCCGCCGCAGGCGCGGCGATGATAAACGTATGCGCCTTTATCGTTTTCTTCGGTGCGGCGGCGGATATGATATGCCTCGTCTGCCCCGCGCTTCCCGATTTTGTTTGCGCGCTCCTCTGCTCTTTTCTCGAAATAAGCCGCGGATGCTCGGAATTTGCCGCGGCGGACATTCCCTCTGCCGTGCGCGGCGTATGCGTGGCATGGTCGCTCGGCTTTTCGGGCATATCAGTCGCCTGTCAGATAGCCGACCGCGCCGGCGACGTTTCGGTGCGGCTTTTGCCGTATCTGGCAAAAAAGCTGGTTTTCGGGCTTTCCATGGCGGCGCTTTACGCGATTTTCGCACTTTTTGCAGTATGAAAATTTACATAAAACTATGGAAATATTATTTTATATGTGTTATACTGTAGAAAATATATTCTCCGAGGTATCCCCATGAGAAAATCAAACGACGAAATGCCGCGCTGCTGTGCTTTCTGCGAAAAAGCCACTCCGCTCGAAACCGGCGATATGCTCTGCAAAAAGAAAGGTGTCGTTTCCGACACATATTGCTGCCGCGGATTTAAATTTGACATACTCAAGCACGAACCGAAAATGAAAAGGGCTCTGCCCGAATTTTCGCCCGTGTATTTAGACGACTGAAAAAGGAATTTTTTATGAACAGCTTTGAAAAAGCGATAAAAACGCTGGAATTCGATAAAATACGCGCGCTCCTCGCCGAATGTTGCCCGACTGCGGGCGCAAAGGAAGCGGCGCTTTCCCTGATGCCCTCGTGCAGCCGCGACGCGGTGATCCGCATGCAGGCGGAAACAGACGCGGCAAAAGCCATGCAGACGGTAAAAGGCATGCCGCCTTTCTGCGGGGTGACGGATATTTCCGCCATGCTCGACCGCGCGGCAAAGGGAGCCATGCTCACCGTGCGCGAAATTCTGGAGGTTTGCCGCGTGCTGACTGCGGCGCGCGCTCTTTCCGAATACAGAAACCGCGAGCAGAATGCTCTCGATGAATATTTCGACGCGCTGGCGCAGGACAAGGCGCTCGAAAACAAGATTTCCCGCTCGTTTGACAGCGAGGGAAATCTGAACGATACAGCCACGGACAAGCTATATGATATCCGCCGCAAAATACGCACGGCGGAAAACCGCGTCCGCGACAGCCTGCAAAGATATATTTCGGGCGAGCATTATTCGAAATATCTGCAGGAACAGATCATCACCGTCCGCAACGGGCGATTTGTAATCCCCGTAAAGGCGGAATACAAAAACGAAATAAAAGGTCTCGTCCACGATTCGTCCTCCTCCGGCGCCACGCTATTCATAGAGCCGGTCGGCGTGGTGGAGGCAAATAACGAGCTGCGCATACTGGAACGCGCCGAGGCGGATGAAGAGGAGCGCTATCTTTTCGAGCTTTCCTCGGATATAGCCGCACGCGCCGCACTCCTTTCGCAAAATCACAGAAACGTGACGACGCTCGCGCTGATATTCGCAAAAAGCCAGCTTTCTTTCCGCTACGACGGCGTATCGCCGAAAATAAGCGAAAAAAGCATCGTCCGCCTGAAAAACGCGCGCCATCCGCTGATATCGAAAGACACCGTCGTGCCGATAAATATTTCACTCGGCGAAGATTTCGATTGCCTCGTGATAACGGGACCGAATACGGGCGGCAAAACCGTTTCGATAAAAACCTTCGGTCTTTTCGTGATGATGACGCAGGCGGGGCTTCATATCCCCGTGGGCAATGACAGCGAAGTGGGCATATTCGAAGAGGTTTTCGCCGACATAGGCGATGAGCAGAGCATAGAACAGTCGCTTTCCACATTCTCCTCGCACATAGTGAATATCGTCGACATAATGAAAAAAGTCCGCCCGCGCACGATAGCCATTTTCGATGAGCTTTGCGCCGGCACAGACCCCGTGGAGGGCGCGGCACTCGCCGTTTCCATACTGGAAAACGTGCGCGAAGCCGGTGCGCTCTGCGCCGCGACCACACATTATGCCGAGCTGAAAATATATGCGCTCGATACCGACGGGGTATGCAATGCCTCATGCGAATTTGACATATCCACCCTGCGCCCGACATACAGACTGGTCACCGGCGCGCCCGGCAAATCAAATGCCTTTGCCATTTCGGGCAGGCTCGGACTTTCCGAAAATATAATCCGCCGTGCCGAAACTTATGTTTCCGGCGAAAGCAAGCGTTTTGAAAACGCGATAGAGCGGCTGGAACAGAACCGCGTGGAAATGGAAAAACAGAATGCCGAGGCAAAAGCTCTGCTCGCGGAAGTGAAGCGCAAAAAAGAAGAAACCGACGCTTTCGTCGAGATGCGCGAAAAGGAAGCCGAAAAAGAGCTGGAAAAAGCGCGTGCCGCGGCATCGCGTATGATACAGGGCGCGAAAGCTTCGAGCGATTTCATCATGGAGCAGATGGAAAAGGTGAAAAAAGAGCGCGAAAGCGAAAATCTCGCCCGCAGTATGGAGGAGGCACGTCGTGCCATCCGTCTGAAGCTCCGCGAAAATTCCGACATGGTGGACCCCGTGGAGGAAAGATCTTTCGAGGGCTACACGCTGCCGCGTCCGCTGAAAAAAGGCGACGAGGTGATACTCATGAATATCCGTCAGAAAGGCGTTCTGCTCGCCGATCCCGATCCCTCGGGCAATGTAATGGTGCAGGCTGGTATCATCAAAACGAAAACAAATATAAAAAATCTCATGCTCATCGACGGCGAAACGGTGACGTTCACCGAAAAGGAAAAGAAGAAAAAAGCGAGCGGCAGAGATATTTCCACCGTGGCAAATTTCTCAGCCGAGCTCGATCTGCGCGGGCAGTACGGCGATGACGCCTGCTTTATGCTCGACAAATATCTCGATGACGCGAAACGCAGCGGCGTAAAAACCGTGCGCATCATCCACGGCAAAGGAACGGGCGCGCTGCGCCGCGCCGTGACGGATTTCCTGCGCAAGGATAAAAGAATAGCGAGCGTCCGCCTCGGAAACTGGGGCGAAGGCGACACGGGCGTTTCCATAGCGGAACTGAAATAAAAAACGAAAAATTTTAAATTCTGAAAGGAAATACATCATGAAAAAACTGAAAACGCTTGCCTTGGACCTCGGCGCTTCAAACGGCAGAGGCATAATCGGCGGCTTTGACGGCAACAAAATCACGCTCGAGGAGGTTCACCGCTTTCCCAATGAACCCGTGATGACAAACGGGCAATTCACATGGGATATACTCCGCATTTTCCACGAGATAAAAGCCGCCCTGCGCAAATGCGCGCTCGGTGAAAACAAAGATATCGCCTCCATCGGTATCGACACATGGGGCGTGGATTTCGGTCTGCTCGACAAAAACGGACATCTGCTCGGCAATCCCGTGCATTACCGCGACGCGCGCAACGACGGCATGGTGGAATACGCTTTCCGCACGATGCCGCGTGAAAAGCTTTACGACATTACGGGAATACAGTTTATAGATTTCAATACGCTTTTTCAGCTTCTCGCCGTGCAGAAAGACAGCCCCGAAATTCTCTCCGCGGCAAAAGATATGCTTTTTATCCCCGATCTGCTCGCATATTTCCTCACGGGCAAAAAGCAGACGGAATATACCATCGCTTCCACAGGTCAGCTGCTTGACGCGAAAACAGGCAAATGGAGTGAGGAAATAATAAAGACATTCGGGCTTCCCCGCGGCATTTTCGGCGATATAGTCGCTCCCGGCACGGTATGCGGCACGCTCCTGCCGCAGGTAAAGGAAGAAGTCGGCGCCCTCTCGGCAAAGGTCGTATCAGTCGCCGCTCACGATACGGGCAGCGCCGTGGTTTCCGTACCCGCCGCTACGGACAAATTCATTTTCATCAGCTCCGGCACATGGTCGATAATGGGAACGGAAACAAAATCCCCCGTAGTCACCGCTGCTTCGCAGAAACATAATTTCACAAACGAAGGCGGCTACGGCAATACGATACGTTTTTCCAAAAACATCACGGGACTCTGGCTCGAGCAGGAATCCAGACGCCAGTGGGAACGCGAAGGCAAAAAATTCACCTATCCCGAGCTTACGGCTCTCGCACGCGAGGCGGCTCCTCTGCGCAGCTTCATCGATCCCGATGACGCACGTTTTTCCACCCCCGGCAATCTGCCGAAAAGAATAGCGGAATACTGCGCCGAAACAAATCAGCCCATCCCCGAAACGAAAGGCGAGACAGTGCGCTGCATACTCGAAAGCATCGCCATGAAATATCGCCATACCGTAGACGCGATAGACGAAATGTGCGGCGAAAGAATGCCCGCTGTCAATATCGTCGGCGGCGGCACGCAGGAAAAGCTTCTCTCCCGTTACGCGGCAGACGCCTGCGGCAGAGATGTTTACGCGGGTCCCGTAGAGGCTACGGCTCTCGGCAATATCGCGGCTCAGCTCATCGCCCTCGGCGAGATAAAGGATCTTTCCGAAGCGCGCAAAGTCATAGCAGATTCGTTTGAAATAGAGCATTTCGTTCCGCAGGACACGGCGGCATGGGATGCGGCTTACGAAAAATTCGTAACTCTTGTAAAGTAAAAAATCAACGATAAAGGAGATTTTAAAAAATATGAACGCAGTTTTTGAAAACGCAAAAAAAGTATACGGCGAGCTGGGCGTAGATGTCGAAGCCGCCATGAAAAGGCTCGAGAGCGTGCCTGTTTCCCTGCACTGCTGGCAGGGCGACGACGTGACGGGTTTTGACCACGACGGACCGCTCACCGGCGGCATACAGACCACGGGAAATTACCCCGGCAAGGCCCGCACGCCCGATGAGCTTCTCGCGGATATGGACAAAGCCATGTCCCTCTGCCCCGGCAAAAAGAAGCTGAATGTCCATGCATGCTATGCCATTTTTGAAAACGGCGAATTTGCCGACAGAGATAAGCTGGAGCCCAAGCATTTCAAAAAATGGGCGCAGTTTGCAAAGGAACGCGGCATGGGTATAGATTTCAATCCCACATTTTTCTCTCATCCCATGGCAAAGAACGGACTCACGCTCACCAGCCCCGATGAAGAAGTGCGCCGCTTCTGGATAGAGCACGGCAAAGCCTGCATCCGCATTTCTCAGTATTTCGCCGAGGAAACGGGAGTTCCCTGCGTGATGAATATCTGGATAGGCGACGGTTTCAAAGATGTCCCCGCCGACAGAATGGGTCCGCGCGAGCGCTACAAGGATTCCATAGAGCAGATTCTTTCCGAGCCTTTTGACAGAAGCAAAGTAAAGCCCTGCGTGGAATCGAAAGTATTCGGCATAGGTGTGGAAGCATACACCGCCGGTTCCGCGGAATTCACGCTCATGTTCGCAGCCACCCACGAGGGTTGCCTGCCGCTGATGGATAACGGACATTATCACCCCACCGAAGTCGTTTCCGACAAAATCCCCGCTCTGCTCTGCTATTTCCCCGAGATAGCTCTGCATATCACGCGCGGCATCCGCTGGGATTCCGACCATGTTCTCGTTTTCGATGACGAAACAAAAGAGATGGCAAAGGAAATAGTGCGCTGCAATGCGCTCGACCGCGTATATATGGCTCTTGACTATTTCGACGCAAGCATAAACAGAATAGCCGCATGGACCGTGGGATTCCGCAGCTGGCAGAAAGCCCTGCTCAATGCTCTGCTCCTGCCGAATGAAAAGCTGAAAGCTCTGCAGGACGCAGGCAATTACACCGAGCTTCTCGTAATGCAGGAAGCCGTAAAGACGCTTCCTTTCGAAGCCGTATGGAATGAATACTGTGCGCGCTTCGGTCTGGACGGCGGCTACGGCTGGTATGACGAAGTAAAGAAATACGAACGCGAGGTTCTCGCAAACAGAAAATAAAATTTTTACGGGGAAAATATCATGAAAGAAATTTTCACTCCCACGGCGCAAAAGTATGAGGGTGCCCTCTCCTTTTCTCCCGATACGAAAAGAATCTGCGCGGGCACGGATGTACCCTACCGATGGTATATTTTCCGTCACGGCTTTTTTGCGGAGCATTTCGACCGCGCGATAATGCTGCTCGATGCGAAATATTATGCCGAGGTTTTCATAAACGGCAGAGTGGCGGCGCAGTATATCACGCGCGGCTACGATTTTGACAAGCATTACGATGTGCTCGATGTGACGCCTTTTGTGCGCGGGGGCGAAAACAGTATTGCCGTACTCACGCACGGTTTCCGCGGAGAAAGCCCGCATGATTTCGCGCTCGAAATCCGCCTTTGCGGTATCGGCGGCGAAAAGCTCGTGCGCACCTCGTCCGAATGGAAATTTTCCACATACCCCGCGCTGGCGGACAGATGCCACTTTTTCATCACGAGTTTCGGCGATGAAGAGGTTTTCGATGCGCGCATCGCAGACAGGCATATATTCGATTTCGGCTATGATGACGGCGCATGGCAGCATGCCACGGAGGTAACGGGCGATTACAATCTCATTCAGAGCGAGCTGAAGCCGCAGAGGATAAAGCCTACCGCGCCCGAAAAGCTCTGCGCGCTGGAAATATTCCGCCGCCGCAGAGGATATGATTTTCATCTCGCTCCCGCAGGCAGATTTGTCATCGCTTTCATGACGGAAATGACGGCAGAAAAAGATACCGATGTGCTTTTCCGCTTTACCACGGGCGATCATCATCTTTTCCTCGACGGCGAAGAGGTCCCTTCGGGAGAAAATGTGAAAATCACCGCGGGCGCGCACAAGCTGTCTTTCTATCTGCTGTCGTTTACCCCGCCCGAGCCGGAATTTCTCGCGGAAACGGACGGCGAGCTTTCTTTCTCATCCGTTTTCTTTGAGGGAGCAAAGTGGTGTCGCCTCGCCACGCCTGCCGCCGCGGTGGAATACCCGTGGAACGAATCTCCGCTGAATGTAGCTGTCCCCGATGAGATAATCGCCGCCGTAAAGGCGCGTACCATGAGCGATATCGCGCCGGATACGCGTGAAAAGCTCACCCCTGCCACGGAAAAGGCGCCTTCTCACCTGCATACGATAAAAATCCGCGAGCCGCTCCTCGCAGAAGGCGGCTTTACGCATGAGCGCATAGACGCAGCCACGCCACGCGGGCGCACGGATATCCCGTCGCCGTATATAAACGCTTCCGCTTTTGAAAAAGGAAGCGGCGCGATGACCGTGACTCCGCCCGAAAATGCGGACGGCGTATGCTTTATATTTGATTTCGGCATGGAGCGCACGGGGCTTCTGCGATTTGAAGTAAATGCGCCGGAGGGCACGAAAATAGAGCTTCACGGCTTTGAGCTTATTTCCGACGCCGGCATAAATTACATGGGCACGCAAAATACCATGACATATATCTGCCGCGAAGGCATGCAGGATTATACAGCCCATGTGCGCCGCGGATTTCGCTATGTCGCGGTGTATGTTTCGGAATTTGCCTCCGATGTGGTATTTTCTCATTTCGATATAGTGGATATGCGATATGATTGCAATACGCCGGTGCCTTTCCGCTCCGATGATGCGGCGCTGGATACGGCTTTTGATATGTCGCTCGAAACGGCATGGCTCTGCATGCCCGAATGTTATGTGGATTGCCCGGGATACGAGCAATCGATATGGGTAGGCGACGCGCGCATCACAGCGCAGACAAATATGCTGAATTTCGGCGAATATGACTTTGATAAATATTTCCTGCGCATAGTGGGCGAAAGCCTTGACGAGCCTTTTCAGAGTATACAATGGCAAAATAAGCTTTTCGATTCCACAGGCAGATATTTTACTTTCGGCGCATTTCCGCGCTTCCCGCGCGGCGGACTTCCCGCATGGTCATTCCAGTGGCTTTTGCAGACATACGACCATTATATGGCGACGGGAGATATCGAAAATCTGCGATATAATTTCCGCCATGTATGCATTCAGCTCGAAAACTGCTTCATGCTCACAAACAGCCGCGGTCTGCTGGAAGTCCGCGGGGCATGGAATCTGATAGAATGGGCATACAACGACCTTTCCATGTACGGCGAAGTGATAGGCAATAATGCCATGCTGGTGCATTGCCTGAAACGTGCCGCCGATATGGCAAAAATCCTCGGCGAAAACGAAAAAGCCGCGCTTTTCGCAAAAAAAGCCGGACTTTATACCGAGGCGATAAACAGATACGGCTGGGATGAAGAAAAGCAGGCATATACTGATACTGTCCGCGATATGTATTCATATGAACATTATCTGGAATTTTACGAGAAAAAGGGCAGAAAGCCCATTCCCTACGAAACTTATATAAAGCAGAAGCGCGTTGGCGTACAGACAAATACGCTCGTATATCTCGCGGGCATCATGCCGAAAGAACGCGAGGAAAGCGCGATGCGTTTTCTCGTGGACAATCTCGACAAAGGTACATTTGTCGCGGGCACACCGGCACGCAAAACCATAGGTTATCCCACCGAAAAGGAAGCGCCCGGCGGATATGTACATATAGGCTCGCCTTTCTTCCTTTTCTTTGCTTACGATGCCGCATGTAAATACGGCAGACACGATCTGATGCTGAAATCCATCCGCCGCGAATGGGAAACCATGGCGGCGCACGGCACAAATACCAGCTGGGAAGGTTTCGGCGCGGGCAAGACATGGACGCGCAGCATAGCGCACGGCTGGTCTGCCTCGCCCGCAATATATCTGCAAAGTGAAATTCTCGGCATAAAGCCGCTGGAGGCAGGCTACAGGAAATTTACCGTGGTTCCTCACAGCGATGAAAAGCTGACGAAGGCGCACGGCGCGGTTTATACGCCTTTCGGCAGAATAGAAGTAAGCTGGGAAAAGAAAAACGGGGATTATGATATAAAAATCTCCGCCCCCGCCGAATGCGAATATATCTCAAAAATATAAAGCAAAAACCACCCGCGGCACCACCGATATCCGATTCAGTAATTGCTACATAGGAAATCCGTAAAACTATTGACTTTGGATAAAAAATATGATATAATAAAATTGAAGATATTTTATGTGTGCCTGACACCGAAAATGATTGGAGGTTAACATCGTGCCTCGTTTTACCTATACTCTGTCCGGCGTATGTCGCAAATGCTTTTGGTGCAGTCCCCTGTTATGGAGAGGGCGAATCAAAGTCGTTCACATTGGCGCATAAGTCGGACCGGAAATTATCGGCTTATGCGCTTTTTACTATCATTTTCACCTGACCAAGCAGGAATGTGAAAAATGTGATTTTTGCAAAAGCACCGCGGCATATCGATATTTTTGTATAACTTCTGTACTATAATATCATACTCTCTGAGTAAAATGAAGTTTCACACATTTCTGCGGATTATGCGAAAGGAGCTGAAGATATGTTTAAAAAATTTCTTTCTATAATATTGGTGTTCCTGATGTGTTGTGCTGCATCAATTACTGTATTTGCTCACTCAGAACACTTGCATGCTGAAGAAAATTCTGCATCCGGCGTTAGCGAAGAATATGCAGCTACCGATGTAACCGGGGCTTCTTCGGGAATAGTTACAGCGGGCGACAGATTAGCCATAAACCCTGATTTTGTATATGATACTATTACAGTTAAATCGGAATACTTGGAAAGGCTTCATGATGCACCGGATGAAATCTTATCTGCTTCTACCATGGAGTTGCTGAAATATTTCTTGGATACTCCATTTTTACAGCAGCAGTTTTTTGTCTATTCAACGCCTGTCAAACCGGAGATCGATTTTTCGCGCCATAAAGCTTTCCGTGAACTTATTTCCAGAGATGATTTTGTCGAAACACTGGAAAATTACGCTGGAAGCATACTGCATGGTTTAAAAAGCGATAAATTTGACATAGCCGGATTTGATGAAATTTTGGCTCAGCCTTCCGTGAAGTCGATTATATCAGATTCGACATATAGCGCGGATAGTTATCCGAATCTGCAAAGCATATATACTGCCTTTGAAGTTGTCCCGTCATCAGTCGGAGACTATGTAGATACAATCAACAATATACGATATTATTCTGCCGGAACAATAAGCACAGCAAATAACCTTAATGTTGAAGTATGTACTCCTGAGCGAAATTTGGAAGGGTCAGAGATCGCATATATTAATGGTTTATTTGAGCGTTTTAATAACATTCGGTTGCATGATCCGAACTCCAACTATAATTGCCACTCGTACGCTTGGTATCGATTTTCTGCTAATAATCCATACTGGATAATGGATATATCGCAATTTTTGCGCGATAGCGGTTGTACACGAATAGAACCGGCTTCTGCACAAGTAAAAGATATAATTGTATATGCGGATGCTTCTGGCATTCCGGTGTTGTGTATAGTGTTGATTCTTCCGGAGAGCTGACTATCCGCTCCAAATGGGGGCAAGCAGGCGTTTACCTACACTCAATCGGTAATGTTCCAGAAGGATATTATTCAAATTATAATACCGGAAAAATTTTATTCGCTATTTTTAGGTATCACGATTATGAGAACGATTATACCGGCAACCAATATCATTCTGGTGCTTATCATTATTTCGAGTACGCAGATGTATGTAAAGTCTGCTACAAACAAGTAAACGCGACGTGGACAAAAATCGATTGCAGCGGTCCCCCGTGCCCAGTGTTCTATAGAATTTCAAAACAAAACACAAAATCTTATAGATTTGCTTTATGTAAATAAAAGTAATTTACACGGTTATTTGTGAGTACAAATCATATTAAATAAAAACATTTAAATAAACAGAGCATCTGGATTGTACCAATGCTCTGCTTTTTGTCCAAAGAAAACCACCCGCTTAGCGGGTGGTTTTTGTTTCCGCGGTCGCGGACAAAAAAAACATCGGGCTGCAAGATCTTGCGCCCGATGCTTTGGTTATTTTTATTTTATGAGAGAGCAAACCGCCTTGGCATATTCCACGTGGTCTTCTATCGGCAGGCCCTCGATAAGGAGCGCCTGATCATAGAGGATACCGGCATAAAGCGAAAGCTTTTCATTGTCGCCCGCGGCGGCTTTCAATGCCTCAAATACAGGATGATTTTCATTTATTTCGAGGATTTTTTCACTCTTTACGCTGTCGTTGCCGGGCATATTGCGGAGCACTTTTTCCATTTCCACGGAAAGCGCGCCGTCGGATGAAAGCGCTACGGGATGTTCACCGAGCAGCTTTGAAAGACAAACGGCTTTTACTTTGTCGCCGAGCGCGTTTTTCATTGCTTCCAGCAAATCCTTATTTTCCTCGGCGCTGGCTTTTGCGGCTTCTTTTTCTTCGTCGCTTTCCAGTCCGAGATCGCCTGTGCCTACGTTTTTGAATTCTTTTTCCTTATATTCATGGAGTATGCGCAGGCAGAATTCATCCACATCCTCCGTGCAGAGCAATACATCATATCCGTGCGCCAGCACCGCTTCCGTATTCGGGAGCTTTGCGGCACGATCCGTGGTTTCCGCGGCGGCAAAATAAATGCATTTCTGCGATTCGGGCATAGTGCCGACATATTCATCGAGCGTGATGAATTTCTTTTCCTTTGCCGAGAAGAATATGAGCAGATCGGAAAGCGTATCTTTATTTACGCCGTAATCGCTGTAAACGCCGAATTTTATCACTCTGCCGAAAGCTTTCCAGAAAGCTTCGTATTTTTCTCTGTTATTGTCGCGCAGATTTGCCAGCTCGTTTTTGATTTTCTTTTCTATATTTTTGCGTATCAGACGGAGCTGATGATTTTGCTGGAGCAATTCACGGCTGATATTCAGGCTCAGATCTGCGGAATCGACTATACCGCGTACAAAATTGAAATAATCGGGGAGCAGATCTTCGCATTTTTCCATTATCATGACGCCAGAGGAATAAAGCGCCAGCCCTTTTTTAAATTCCTTTGTATAATAGTCGTAGGGCGCTTTTTCGGGTATGAACATCACGGCATTGTATGTTACGGCGCCTTCGCCGCCCGCCGTAAATGTGAGCGCGGGGTCGCTATAATCATAAAATGTATTTTTGTAAAATTCATTGTATTCCTCATCCGTCACATCGCCTTTTTTGCGTTTCCAGATAGGAATCATGCTGTTCAATGTTTCCAGTTCTTTATGCTCTTCATATTCCGGCGTCCAGTCGTCGCCCGCATTTTCCGGTTTCGGGAGCGGATGGGAATGTGTCACGAGCATTTTTATCGGATAGCGGATATAGTCGCTGTATTTTTTCACCAGCGCTTTCAGCTGATATTCATTAAGATATCCGTCGTAATTTTCGTTTTCCGTATTTTCTTTTATATGAAGCGTGATATCCGTGCCGACTGTGGCTTTTTCCGCCTCTTCTATCGTATATCCCTCGGCACCGGAGGATTCCCATTTCCATGCCGTTTCTTCACCGTAAGCGCGTGAAATCACCGTCACTTTATCTGCCACCATGAAAGCGGAATAAAAACCGACGCCGAACTGACCTATGATATCGAGCGTATCGCTTTTATTTTCGGTTTTGAAATCAAGCGAGCCGCTTTTTGCTATAGTGCCGAGATTGTTTTCCAGCTCGTCGCGCGTCATGCCGATACCGTTATCGGAAACGGTGAGTGTGCGCGCCGTGCTGTCCGGCGTGAGAGTGATGGCAAAATCGCTTTCCGCCATGCCGACATTCTCATCGGTAAGCCCCTTGAAATGAAGCTTGTCTATCGCATCGGAAGCGTTGCTTATCAGTTCACGAAGAAAAATTTCTTTATTTGTGTAAATGGAATTGATCATCAGCTCGAGAAGCTTTTTGCTTTCGGCTCTGAATTCTTTTACTGCCATACTTTATTACTTCCTTTCAAAAAGAAATTCTTTACAGATATATTATAAATGCGAAATTATGCTTTTTCAAGCACATCGACCGATATTTTACAAATAATGTGAAATTTGTTAATAATAGCGGCGCATTATTTTTCTATTTCAAAAAAAGAATAATCGCGCTCGAAAAGCGCATCGGTGATATCTTTTGCGAGCACATCTTCGGGCAATTTTTCTTTCATTTTGCCTGCGATAAATTTTCTGCTTTTGCCGACATAGCGCGGCAATTTGTGCTTTGCCATTATATCATGCATTTCCGTTTTCCAAAGAAAAGCGGCTTTGTTTTCGATTTTGCTTTTCGGATTGACCTGCGCCTCGCGCAATTCGTATATTTTCGGTTCCGTTTCCGTTTCATCCACGGCGAGAATGCCCCAATAGGGCGGAATATGCGCGGCTACGCCGTCTTTATGTGTTCTACCGACCACGGCATAATTCATATCGCAATATTTATCATAATTTTTTACCTGCGCGGCAAGGCGGGCATAGCTGTCAAAATCGCTTTTTATTTCCATGCCGAGGATTTTCCCGTCTATCACCGCTATTATATCCGCGCGGGAATTTTTTATGGTTTTTTCTTCGAAAACGCGCACTTTGCCGTATTTTTCATCGAGATAATCGAAAAGCAGTTCGCGTATCTGCGGGTCGTGCAGCATATTGGGTCCTCCAAGAGAAGTGATTTTCTTTCACCAAAGAAACAAGGTGTACTTTTTTGCAAAAAAGTACGAAAAAAAGTTACTCTTTGCCAAGAGGGGGGCGGGCGACTGCGGTCGCCCGTGACGGGGGTCGCGCTTTTCACTGACGAAAATCGCGGGAAAAGTAACTTTTCTCCTCGCAGGAGAACGGGGTGTACTTTTCACTGACGAAAAGTACCAAAAGTCAAAAAGAGGAAGGTATTCCTCTTTTCATCTCCTTCTGTCGCCTCGCGGCGACCAGTGTGAACATACTACCCCGACAGTCCGACTGTAGACTAAACCGGAAGCTCGGTTCAAATCCACGCTTAACACGGACTTTAGTTTGCTCAAGTCAGAACTATAGTCGCCCCGACTCGATGTCCATCAAGCCATGCTCGCATAGTAGGAGTTTAGCCTACAGTGGAAAGCGTATCAAAAGCTATGGCGTGGCACCACCCACCCCGTCGAATCTGCTCGCTTTTTGCGGCATACTTTGTTCGCACGCGCGGTATGGCTGATGATGTGCGGAGAGATAAACAAAAGTTTTTCGATTTGCTGTATATAGCACTTACTTGCCGCGCATTACTTCCCGCGGCTGACTCGACGGGGTGCGGGGTAGTTTGCAAAGGAGGGCGAGGAGCCTTCCTTTGATGACTTTTCCCGCGCTTTTCGTCAGTGAAAAGCGCGACCCCGTTTCTCCTGCGGGAGGAGAACAATCCCTCCGTCGCGGCAAGCCGCGCCACCTCCCTTTGCACAATGGAGGCGAGCAACGCGCTCCGCGCATTGCTTAATTTCTTTGCGAAAGAAAAATACCCCTGCAAACAAAAATATAAAGGGCGAGCCGCCCTTCATATTTTTATTTGCACCCGCCGCACATCGCGCAGGCGGGTTTGCGGTCGCGCACGCTTTTTGCCGCCGCCATGCCGCCCAGCGCCGTTTCGCGGAGCTGATAAGGTATGCTTTTGCCTACGTTTTTCATCGCTTCGATAACCTCGTCAAAAGGAACGAGTGTTTTCCCGCCGGTGGCAAGCGCCGTTTCCGCGCATATCACCGCATTTGAAACGCCCATGGCGTTTCGCTTCTGGCAAGGTGCCTCTACCAATCCGCAAACGGGATCGCACACCAGCCCGAGAATATTTGCTATCGCATCGCCTGCGGCACACAGGCATTCCCGCGGAGAACCGCCGAGAAGCCCGCACAGTGCGGATGCCGCCATAGCCGAGGCTGTTCCCACCTCTGCCTGACAACCGCCCTCCGCTCCCGAAATGCTCGCATTCCGCGCCGTAATATAGCCTATGGCGCCCGCATTGAAAAGCGCCGAAACAAGCTCTTCATCGGTAAATCCGTATAATTCTCCCGCCGCGATGAGTACGCCCGGGAGCACACCGGAAGCGCCCGCCGTAGGTGCGGCGACTATGCGTCCCATAGATGCGTTTACCTCCAGCACACCCATGGCATAAGCGGAAGCAAGGGACGAAAGCCCCGCCATCGCGCCCTTTTCCTTTATGCGGGAGAGAAGCGCCGCGCTTTCCCCTCCGATAAAACCACCGAGCATTTCTCTTTTACCGGTGCCCGCTTCCGCCACGCATTCGCGCATTACCAGAAGCGCATGACTCATCTGCGCCGTTATATCCTCGCGCGTCCTGCCCGAAACGGAAATTTCTCTTCTTATCATGGCTTCGGATATGTCGATATTTTCCCTATCGCATATCTCCAGCAGATTTGCGGCATCCTTAAAATTCATTTTCTCACCCCCGTAGCCAGATATTTTACGGAACGGATATTTTTCTTTTCCCGAAGCCTGCTTATCACGCCTTCATCGGCTTCGCCGTCTATTTCTATCACGGAATAGGCATTTGTGCCTTTTTCATCGCGATAAACTCTCATATATGCTATATTTATGGCTTTTTCTTCCAGTACGGAGCATATATCCGCGAGCACGCCCGGTTTATCATTCTGCGTGATGAAAATGGCATTGTATTCGCCGGTAAATTCTATTTTCACGGAATTTATCATCACTATTTTGATATTTCCGCCTCCTACGGAACAGCCTCGTACACTCGTTTTTTCGCCGCTTGCCGTCGTCATTTCTATATCCACCGTATTCGGATGAAGCTCGGGCATATTTTCTTCGCAGGGGTCTATAGTCACTTTCAGTCCCGCTTTTTTTGCCAGCGCAAAGGAATCTCTTATGCGGTAATCATCCGTTTCAAGCCCGAGCATCCCCGCGACGAGTGCGCGGTCTGTGCCATGCCCGCGGTATGTTTTGGCAAAAGAACCGTAAAGGCGGAATTTCACTTCCGTGATATCGCCGCCCGCTATTTTGCGTGCCGTCTGCGCTATGCGGAGCGCACCCGCCGTATGCGAACTGGAGGGACCTATCATTATCGGTCCGATAATGTCGAAAACGCTTATTTCCTTCATTTTTTCATTCCTTATTTTTTTGTGAATTTATATCGATTTAAAAGGGTCGGGGATTACTACTTTATGTATATTTGCGCCCACGGCTTTGAATTTTTCCGTTATATTGTCGTAGCCGCGCTCTATATGATAAATATCGTCTATTTCCGTTCTTCCCCGCGCCGCCAGACCCGCTATCACCATAGCCACGCCCGCGCGCAGATCTACCGCACGCACTGTGGAAGCCGTGAGAAAATCCACTCCGCGCACTGTGGCGATGCTTTTTTCCACGGTGATATCGGCGCCCATACGCTTCAGCTCCTCCACATAACGGAAACGGTTTTCATATATCGTTTCATGCAGTCGGCTCGTGCCGTTTGCCAGGCATAAAAGCACAGCCGCCTGCGGATTCATATCCGTGGGAAAACCGGGATACGGGATGGTTTTTATCGTCACGGGGGAAAGCTCGCCTTTGTGCGAAACAAGCACGGCGTCGTCAAATTCCTCTACACTGACGCCCATTTCGACCAGTTTTGCGGAAATGGCATCGAGATGCTTGGGGATGACATTGTTTATATAAAGTCTGCCGCGGGTAGCCGCCGCCGCTATCATAAATGTGCCCGCTTCTATCATATCGGGGATGATGGCGTAGGTGCAACCCGAAAGCTCATCCGTGCCCTTTATTTTTATCGTATCAGTACCCGCGCCCGTTATATTCGCGCCGCAGTAATTGAGAAAGTTTGCCACGTCCACCACATGCGGCTCACGCGCGGCGTTTTCTATCACGGTAGTGCCTTTTGCCCGCACGGCGGCGAGCATGGTATTTATCGTGCCGCCCACGGTCACGCAGTCAAAATATATTCCCGCGCCGGAAATGCCGTTTTTCGTGCGCGCCTCTATAAATCCGCCGTCCACTATCACATCCGCGCCGAGCGCTTCAAAAGCTTTGATATGCTGATCTATCGGGCGCGCGCCGAGATCGCATCCGCCGGGCAGACCCACCATCACATTTCCGAATCTGCCGAGCATCGCGCCGATGAGATAATACGAACCGCGCATTTTCTTTACCAGATCGCACGGTACTGACGAGGGCGAAACCCTGCGCGCGTCTATTTCCACGCTGTTTTCCGTGAGATAACGGACCGTCACGCCGATGGACAAAAGGATTTCCAGCGATGTTTCCACATCGCTTATCCTCGGCAGATTTTCTATGATACATACATCGCCTACGGCGACGCAGGCAAATATTATCGGCACGGCGGCGTTTTTCATGCCGCTCACTTCTATTCTCCCATGCAGAGCGTTTCCGCCGTCGATTACTATTTTCTCCATTGCAAATTACCTTTCAAAGAAAATTTTTCATAGCCTTTCGCCTGTTATCATATCGTAGCGCGAGCAATCGCCGTTTGTATAATGAAGCTCGCATACAGGCGTAAAGCAAACGGTATTTTTCATATCAAACCATGTGATATACGAGTAAGAAATATGTGAAAGCACGAGTATACCCTTTGCCGTACCCGCCGCCCTCTGCGAATCTATAAATTCCTTTTCCGAGAGGAGCACGGTGAGTATGCCCGTTTCCTGCGCACGCAGCGATTCCGTGGGGAAAGCAAAGGGCAACTTGCCCTGTATTCCTATCACGGCGCCGTCGCGCAGATATGCGGTGATTTCATTGTCCGTATCCGAGCCTGCCACGCGCATATAAAGCCGCGCCGCAAAAAATCCGCCCGACGGGCTGTAGAGTATTTCGCGGCAGACAAGCTCCGCTTTATATTTTCCGCCCGTGGGGAAAATTTCGTCGAAAAAGAGAAATTCACTCACCGCACGCCCGGCATTTTCGCGCTCGCGCGCCTCGTTTGCGGGGACTACGGCGCCCGCGGCATCGAGCGTGGGAATATCGCTGCGGATATATGAAAATTCGCGCATGCCGTCATGGGTATAAACGGCGTTTTCCGTGCGGCAGAGATATTTTTCGCCGTCGTATACGGGCGCGGTACCGCTTATCAGCGTGAGCGCCTGCACGGTTTTTTCCTCGGCATACGTGCCGCGCAGAGTATAAAGCCGCACTATTTTCTCGGAAAGCGCCTGCGGCGCGAGCACTATATCGCTCCCGCCGAGGAGCGCCGTCATATTTTCTATGGTTTCCCTGTCGTAGTAGTTTTCATCGGTATACCGTATGCCGACGAGTACGCCCACGATTATATTCAGCAAAAGAAGCATTGCTATGGCAAAGCTTTTCAGATTTTTCCATTTCATTTGCCGTCCGCCTCCTTTTTCACATAGCGGCACGACCAGAAAGCCGAGGCGGCGTCGCCCGCATCAAAGGCATAAGCCGGCACGCAGTCGGCTGAGGAAAGCCCCATTCCCGCGAGCGCGATAAATTCCGTCCTGTTTTCGGAAAGCGAAAGCTTGCCTTCGCCCGCCGATATTTTTGTAAATTCGAGCGTACAGCCCGTTATCGCGCCGTCGTATATTTCAAAAGAAGCGGCGGTATGCTTCCCGTTTATGAAAACGGGAATATTATTATACAGATATCCGTAGGATATGCGGGCGGAATTTTCCCCCACGAAAATCTCGGAAATCGCAAGCGAAACGCCCGCCGCCTTCGCATTTTCGGAAAAAAGCGGGAGCGACGAGAGGAAAGCCGCCGTAGCGCCGACATAATCGAGCGCATCCGCGCCCGTACCCGCGAGAGCTATGCTCACGGCGTAATCGTAGGACGTGACGGAAAGCCTGCATTTTCCGTCCGCCGATATCGTAAAGGTTTTACCCTCGTCATAGTAGGTGTATGTCCCGTCGTCCGCCACATGATACGGTATTTTCGATATATTCATGGAAAAAGCGCGGAGCAGCTTTTCCGCATTTTCCTCGGATATCAGCTCGTCGTAGAGAGATGAGCGGTTTATGTGCGGCAGGGTAAAGCCCGATCGGAAAATAATCCCGCTTTCCGTATCGGAATTTTCCGCCATGCTCATGCCGTAATAAATATCGGTATCGGCGACAAAGCAGAAATCGGTTATTTTTTCATAGTTACTATATGCCGCAAAAAGCTTTTTGTTAAAAAACAGACCGTCGCCCGAGTTTCCGAGGCTGTAGTAATAAAGCCGGTAATTTCCCGAAAGGTCACGGGCAGCCGCGCAAAGATATGCGCCGTCCGCCAGTCCCGCCTCCGCGGGAGTTATTTTCAGATAAGAAGCCGCGGCAAAAATGAAAATATCGTATATTCCCTCGGAGCTGACATCCTCGCCCATGCGCGACGTATCGGAAAGCCTGTATATCACGGAACGCGGAAGCTCCGTATGATATTTCATATAGATATATTCGTTTGCCGAGGCAAGCCGCGCATACAGCTCGCGTCCTTTTTTCTGAGAAAGCTCCGTCGGGACTGAATTTTCACCGAAAAGCCCGCCGAAAAACTGCGCGGAAATCTCTTTTGCCGCCGCGGTGACGGCATTTACATCTGTCAGCAGATATTTATATGTTTCTCCGCTGGCAAAAGCTATCCCCGCGGGAAGCGCAAAGGAGCTTTTATAGCTGTCCGCATAATTGTACTGCGAATTGCCGCGGCGCAGCTTCATGTAATCTTCTTTTGAAAAGGCGGCGCTTTCCGATTGCTGATAAAGCAGCATATATACGGCGCAAAGACATACCAGCGAAACGCAGAGTATGCATACAGCCGCCGTTTTCAGAGCTTCTTTCACTTTCATTCTGCCGCCTCCTTTTTTTATTTTTCTCCCGTTTCAGGCGCGGGAAGCGCACATTCGTAAGGTATGCGAACATAAGTGGATGTGCCTTTGCCAAGCTCGCTTTCCACCCAGATTTCGCCGCCGTGCGCGTCGATTATTTCTTTTGTTATGGCAAGACCGAGCCCCGTGCCGCCCGCGTCACTCGTGCGCGCTTTTTCCACGCGGTAAAAACGCTCGAAAAGCCGCGGTATATCTTCTTTCGGTATGCCCATGCCGTTGTCACGCACATTTATCAGCACGCCGTTTTGCTCGGCTACGGCGGAAACCTCTATCCTGCCGCCGTTTTTCGTATATTTCACGGAATTTGAAATGATATTTATCAGCGCCTGCTGCAATTTTTCCTTGTCGGCTGTCACGGGCGGGATGCCCTCGGCGCAATCGAAAACGAGCGTATGCGAACGCGCCTTTGCCTCGCCGGACATTATATCGTACATGCGCGACATGAAATCGTCCATATAAAAGGTTTCCACTTTCCACTGCGTGCGCCTGTTATCGAGGCGGGAAAGCACGAGCAGATCGCCCACTATGCGCGTCATTCTGTCGCATTCGTCTATAGCCATGTGCAGAAAATCATCGCGCATATCGGCGGGAAGCGCAGGGCATTCGAGCACGGTTTCCACCGCGCCGCGTATGCATTGTATCGGCGTGCGCAGCTCATGCGAAACATCCGCCACAAATTCCCTGCGGGATTTATCCAGCTCGTAGCGCTCCGTTATATCGTGGATAACGCACATTACGCCGTGGCTTTCCGCATTGTTTTCCGTATAGCGGAAATCGGCGAGCATGATATCCAGCGCTTTGCCGTCGTATATCACGTCGCTCAGGCTGTATGTGCCGCGTTCCTTGTATTCCTCCGCTATATGGCGGTAATCTATATTCAGCAGTTTTATCATCTGCGTGAAATTGAAAAGCGAAAGAAAGCGCTCGCCCTCCGCACTGTCGAAACGGAAAAGCCGCTTTGCCATTTTGTTTATATGCATCAGCCCGCCGAAGCTGTCAAATGCTATCACGGCGTCGTTGAGATAGAGAAAGAGCGTTTCGAATTTGCGCCGCTCGCCCGATATCTCGTCGAGAGTGCCTTTCAGCACGTCTTTCATGTAATTGAAAGTTTCCGAGAGGGCGCCTATTTCGTCATTTGCCTTTACGTTTACGGACTGGTCAAATTTGCCCTCGGCTATTTTCTGCGCACCCACGGTGAGCGTGCGTATAGGCTCTGTTATCGCCTTGGCAAGGAAAAACGAAAGCGCTATCGCCGCCAGCATGCCGAAAAACATCGCCTGCACCGTGATGCGGAAAATCATCGCGGAAAGCGAACGCACATCGTCCTGACTGTCCTTTACGCAGATTATCACGGAATTTCCGTTTTCGCCGGAAAGCCGCGCGGCATAATCTATATAGCTTGTCCGCAGGCTTTTGTGCGCGCCGGTCTTTCCCGAAATGGCGGAAATTATATTCGGCGTTTTTTCCAGAGATTCGCCTCCGTCAGAAGCGGAACCGAAAAGGAAATTTCCGTTTGTATCCAATATAAAATAATCCCTGTATTTGTCTATTCCGAGTACGCCCGAATAAGCGCGCAGTATTTCATTCTGCCGCGCGGCAAAATCGTCGGAAGCAAAAGCCCCCGTCAGCTCCGCCGCCAGATTTCCCGTCGGGTCGAAAGCCTGCTCCATCTGCGTCATGAAATCGTTGCTGTAAAAATTGAAAGCGCTGCTTATCAGCACGGCACCGATGACCGACATCAGAGTTATCGTGAAAACGGCAAGTATGAGAATTATCTTGAAATGCAGATTTTTATACATACATCGCTCCCCGTCAGTTGGGTATGTAATAACCCTTTGTTCTCTTTGTCAGTATATATTCCGGCTCGGAGGGGACATCTTCTATTTTCGAGCGCAGGCGCGACATAGTGACATCCACCGTGCGCACATCGCCGAAAAATCCCTCATAGCCCCAGACTTTCGAAAGCAGCTCCTCACGACTGAAAAGCGTGCCCGCATTGCGCGCGAGAAAGAGAAGCACTTCGTATTCTTTATTTGACAGCTCTATATCGCGGTCGCCTTTTTTCACGGTGAAGTTTTTATTGTCTATCACCAGCTCGCGGATAACTATTTTGTCCGCGTCCTTTTCGGCTTCCGGTGCGCCGCTCTTTTTCACATCCACAAATTCGCCCGAGCTGCGGCGGATATTTGCCTTTATCCGCGCCAGCAGTACTTTTATGGAAAAGGGCTTTGTCACATAATCGTCCGCGCCGAGATCCAGCCCCATCACTTTGTCTATCTCATCTTCCTTTGCCGTCACCATTATTATCGGCGTGGCGAGAGTTTTTCTCACCTCGCGGCAAACGGAAAAACCGTCGCGCCGCGGCAGCATCAGATCCAGCAGTATCAGATCGAAATCGCCCTCCAGCGCACGTTGCAGTCCGGTTTCGCCGTCGGCTGCCGTTTCGCATTCATAGCCCGCCATCATCAGATTTACTTCCAGCAGGCGGGAAATTCTGCTTTCGTCCTCCACAATGAGAATTTTCTTTTTTCTTTCGTTTTCCGCCATGATAAAACCGTCCTTTCGTCATTTTCCCGCTTTGGCGAGAGTATATATATCAGCCGGTACGCTTTCGCCGGCTTTGCAGTTTCCGAGAATTATTTCCAGAGTATAGAGATTTTCGCGTGAGAGCATCAGCCCCGTGCAGCCCGTGCCCGCGCTCCCGAGCGCCGACATGAAATCATCGTAAAAACGCGCCGTGGTTTTCAGCTTTATTTTTTCAAATCCGTGAAAATCTTCCCTTTCATCCAGAGCGAGAACAAAAGGCGTGCCGCGTTTTACCGTGTGCCGCATAAAAAGCCTGAATTTTTCCGCGGATCCGGCACTTCGCGCGGCGGGATATATTTCATAGCCGTATATTTTCAGTTTCGATAAAGCGAAAATCAGATCGGAATCGTATTCCAGTCCCTCGGTATTTACAAAAACCACGGGGCGCAGATTATATTTGCGCACCATCGGGATAAATTCATCCAGCAGGGAATTTCCCGCGGCGCAGTTTTCTATCGCGGCATTGTCTATGATAACGGCAAATTCCAGCATTTTCACTTCATAAGCGCTGCCTATAGAAGCAAAAGCGAAAATCATCGCCGCGAGCAGAAGCACGGCAAAAATCCTGCGACTGCTTTGCATGGCATATCCCTCCTTACCCTGTATTTTGTGCGTTTTTCAGTCCTGTGCCCTGTAATAAGCCACGGTCAGATCCACTACCAGTCCGTAGCTGCGGGAGCCCTCCGGCTGACCGTGATTTTCTATATATGCGTCGTTTATTTTGTCGGTGGTTTCCGCGGCTTTGCTTTCGCGGTATTTTTCGAAAAATGCGCCGTAGGCGGCATATTCAGCCTTTATTTCGTCCGGCACGACGACATAAAGCTGCAAATAAAGCTCTTCATCCGCGGCGGCAAGGCTGTTCATCACGGAAAGAAGCACGTCCGTGTATCCGCTGTATCGCAGATACGGATCGTCGCTGTTTATGCATACGAGAAAAGCCACGAAATTTGCCTCGTCTTCCCTCGCTATGCCGCGCTGATGAGCCATTTCATGCGCCGCCGAGGTGGTGACGATATAGTCGGGATAATTTACATTCACATTCGCCTCACCCGTGAAAAACGAATATACGCCCGAAAGATGCGTATATGTCATTTTTTCGCTGAACATCACGGGTTTTGTATCGGAATGGAATTTTTGCAGGAAGGGATATTTTTTACAGGTGGCAACGTATGCGGCATTCAGCTTTTTATTCATTTCAAAATGAGTATACGGCATATATGAATCGCCGTCGGCGGTGAAATTCACGTTTTCCAGCTCGTTTTTCGCGCCGTGCGCCAGCTTCAGCCCCGTCATATAAAGCTCGTAGGCGGAAACATCGGTTTTTTCGAGGTTCATTTTTTTATCTATCGTCGTGCCGTAATAACCCGTACCGTAGCCGAAAACAAAGACAGCATAGACGAGCGCGGCGCAGGAAAGAAATCCCGATGTGAAGCGAATCAGGCTCGCCATGGATTTTTTGGAGGCGCGCACGATGAGATATACCAGCCCAGCGACAAGCAGCGGCGAAAGAATAATCAGCGCCTCTGCGAGAGAAAAGGGGAAAATATTTGTGGAAAATGCGAGCAGAGCTCGTATTACTCTGCCTGATGTATCGTTTATAAAGTCGGCAAGAGGGATGCTTTTTTTCGAAATAAGCTCTATCGCGAAAGCGACGGCGCCGAGAGCGAAAAATATCACAGCCCACAGCGGAATATAGCGAAAAAATCCGCGTTTGTTTTCGTTTTTCACCGCATACTACCTTCTTTCGGGTATATTTTCTTAATTTACATCATACCATAAAGATATGAATTTTTCAATAGCTTTATTATGTAATATTTTATTATAGCATGAAAGAGATAAAATATTCGCGCGACCGCGCGCGTGCGGACTTTTCTCCCCGCGGGAGAAACAGGGGAAAAGAAGCGGGCGGCGCTGCCGCCCGTGGAAGTTTCTTTCTCTGCCGAGAAACGGGGTGTACTTTTGCGTGACCAAGAGGAGGGTTCAGGGTGGCGGAGCCACCTCTGAACGGCGTCGCCGAGACGGAGTATACCAAAAGAAGTTTCTCTTTGCCAAGAGAGGGCGGGCGGCGTTGCCGCCCGTGGACGAGGGTCGCGCTTTTCACTGACAAAGAGGAGGGTTCAGGGTGGCGAAGCCACCTCTGAACGGCGTCGCCGAGACGGAGTCAGCGGCAAAAGTCATCAAAGGAAGGCTCCTCGCCCTCCTTTGCAAACTACCTCGCACCCCGTCGAGTCAGCCGCAAAAAGTAATGCGCGGCAAGTATGCGCTATAGATGGCACAGTGAAAAATCTCAATTTCATCTCTCATCACATCATCAGCCATACCGCGCGTGCGAACATAGTACCCGCAAAAAGCGAGCAGATTCGACGGGGTGGGTGGTGCCACGCCGAAAGTTTAGATGTACTTCCCACTATAGCCAAAACTCCGACTATGCGAGCATGGCTTGATGGACATCGAGTTGGGGAAGGCTTAGTTCTGACTTGAGCAAACAAAAGTCCGTGTTAAACGTGGGTCTGAACCATACTTCCGGTTTAATCTATGGTCGGACTGTCGGGGCAGTATGTTCGCGCGCGTCGCCGCGAGGCGACAGAAGGTGTTTAAAAGAGGAATTGACACATACGCGCAGCGTGTGTGTCGGTGTCGCCGAGACAGGAGTTGCCTTCCTCTTTTTGACTTTTGGTACTTTTGGTCACGCAAAAGTACACCTCGTTCCCTCACAAGGGATAAAGTAACTTTTGAAAAAAGAAAACAATCCCTCACCCGACTTGCGTCGGGAGCTCCCTTTGCACAAGGGAGCCGTTTTGTTTCTTTTACAAAAGCAAATACAAAATCAAAAAGCTCCCGAATCGGGAGCTTTTTATTTCAAAATTTACACATTTGTATAACCCTTGAGCGTCTTTATTGTATTATAAACACCATCTACATGGCTTCTTTCATAGCCGTGGCTGGCATAAACGCCCGCGCCGATAAGCCCGTGGCGGATATCGTATCCCGCGCGGAGCGTGGCTTCCACATCGGAACCGTAATGAGGATAAACATCCACGGCATAATCCGCGCCCTCTTTTTTCGCCGCCTCTATCAGCCTGCCTACTATCTTGTAATCATAAGGTCCGCCGCTGTCTTTTGCGCATATCGAAACCTGTCTTTCCGTGCAGGAAAGCCCGTTTCCGACGCAACCCATATCTACGCTTATCGCCTCGGTTACGCCAGCCGGAACGGAAGCCGAACCGCCGTGACCGACCTCTTCATATACCGTGACATGAACATAAACGTGCCTTTCGGGCACGATTTTGTTGTCCGAAAGATATTTTGCATATCCGAGAAGAATGCCCACGGAAAGTTTGTCATCGAGAAAGCGGCTTTTGATATATCCCGACGCCGTTATTTTTGCGCGCGGGTCAAAGCATACTATATCGCCCACCTCTATGCCGAGCTTTTTCGTGTCGTCTGCCGAATTTACATCTTCGTCTATCACCACCTCCGTGGTATCGAAATTCCGCACGGTGTCACTGTAGCTTCCGTTTACATGGACGGAAGCATCGCAAAGCTGCAATGTGCCCTCGTAAACCTTGCCATCGCGCGTATAAATGCGCACATTTTCCGCCTCACCGTTATTGGCATTCATGCCGCCGAGAGGAGTAAGGCGCAACCTGCCGTCGCCTTTTATCTCGCAGACCATGGCGCCGAGCGTATCCGTATGCGCTTCCAGCAAAAGTCCCTCGCCCGTGCCGCCGAGATCCGCTATTATACCGCCTTTTTCCGTGGTTTTTGCATGAAAACCGAGCGCCTCAAATTCGTTTTTCACCCATTTTGCCGCTTTTTCCGTATAGCCGGAGGGGCTGTCCGTACCGATCAGCTCAATGGCTTTTTTGGCGGCAAATTCTGCATATTTACGTTCAAGTTCCATATTTTAGATATCCTCCGTTTTTATCCGAAATATTTGTTTTATAATAGCATATTTTCCCTTTGCAGTCAATAGGCTTATTATATAATGTATATTTATGAATATTTTGAAAATTTTATGCATTTATGCATTTTTATGTTGATTTGACCTCTTATATATGGTAAAATATAATAGAATAACTATGGGAGGTATACATTATTGAATCCGAAACTGAAAGAAAAAACCGGCGAATCACTTTCCGCTGTTTTGCCGATAACGGCGATAGTTTTCATTTTATGCATAACTATAACGCCGATACCCGCAGCGCTGCTGATGCTGTTTTTTGCGGGAGCTTTTCTGCTCGTGCTCGGCATGGGATTTTTCACGCTGGGTGCCGATATGGCTATGATGCCGATAGGCGAGCAGGTGGGCGTTCAGCTGGCAAAAAGCAAAAAAATCCCCTTTATAGCGCTCTGCTGCTTTGTTATCGGCGCGGTGATAACCATAGCCGAGCCTGATTTGCAGGTGCTGGCGGGGCAGGTACCCGGCGTGCCGAATATGGTCCTCATTTTCGCCGTGGCGGGCGGAGTGGGAATTTTTCTCGTGCTCGCTTTTTTGCGCAGCCTTTTCGGCTGGAGCCTTTCCGCCATGCTGATAGTATGCTATGCGGTGGTTTTTACCGCTACGGCTTTCATCCCGAAAAGCTTTATCGCCATGGCTTTTGATTCCGGCGGCGTCACCACGGGACCGATGACGGTTCCCTTCATCATGGCGCTCGGTCTGGGTCTGGGCACGATGGGCAAAAATCACAACGAGGGCGGCGACAGCTTCGGTCTGGTCGCGCTCTGCTCCGTGGGACCGATCATATCCGTGCTTATTCTCGGGCTGGTTTACGGCTCGGACGGCGGTACATATACTCCCCTTGATATACCTTCCGTGGAAACCACGCGCGATCTCGCCGTGATATTCGGTGAAAAACTGCCCGAATATGTAAAAGAAGTATTCACGGCGATTTTCCCCATAGTGGTGTTTTTCGGCATTTTCCAGATATTTTTCCTGAAAATGCGCCGCAGACAGCTCGTGAAAATACTCATCGGTCTGCTCTATACTCTCGTCGGACTCACTCTTTTCCTGACGGGTGTGAATGTAGGCTTTATGCCCGTGGGTAATTATCTCGGCAGCGAGCTTGCAAAACTCGATTACAATTTCATTATGATACCTCTCGGTATGCTCATAGGCTATTTCATAGTAAAAGCCGAGCCTGCCGTTATCGTGCTGAACAAGCAGGTGGAAGATATCACGCAGGGCGCCATTTCCCAGAAAACCATGATGATAGGGCTTTCCGTAGGCATGGCGGCTTCCGTGGGCATATCCATGCTGCGCGTGCTCACGGGAATACCGATACTCTGGTTTCTCATCCCCGGATATGCGATAGCGCTGGGACTCAGCTTTGTCACGCCGAAAATATTCACCTCCATCGCATTTGACTCGGGCGGCGTGGCGTCCGGTCCCATGACGGCTACGTTCCTTTTGCCCTTTGCCATGGGCGCATGCGAAGCGCTGGGCGGAAATATACTCACGGATGCTTTCGGCATAGTGGCCATGGTAGCCATGACGCCGCTCATCATCATTCAGATAATAGGCGTGCTCTACAAAGTAAAGACCACGGTAAAGAGTCGCGCACCGCAGATAAGCGAAGCGGAGCTGGAAAACGAAGTAATAGACCTTTCTCTGGAAAAGGAGGATATATAATATGCATATAAAACTTGCGGTAGCTATTCTCAGACGCGGAAACGGCAATGCGGCAAGCACTGTGATACATGCTCATGATGCGGCATTTCCCCTCGTGATCCGCGGGCACGGCACGGCGAGCTCGGATATCATGGATATGCTCGGGCTGGACGAACCGGAAAAAGATGTCGTTTTATGTGTGGTAAACGGAGAGAATGCGAAAGCGCTTCTCGAAGATTACAGTAAAAAAATGCGTTTTGAAAAGCCCGGCGCGGGTATAGCATTTGCTTTGCCGCTTTCGGGTATAAGCCGCGCACTTTCCGAAGCGGTGGGATCGCCCTCGGACAAAACGGAAAAGAAAGAAGAGGAGAAATGTATGGAATACAATGAAAATACCGTAAATACAGAGCAGCATTACGAGCTGATTCTCGTCGCCACGAGCGGCGATGCCACGGATATTGTCGTGAAAGCGGCAAAGGAAGCCGGTGTGCGCGGAGGCACGGTATGCCGCGCAAGAGAAGCGGAGCTCGGCAAGAAAATTTTCGGCATAACGATACAGCCGGAAAAAGAAATAGTTTTCATGCTGGTGCCCGCCGAAATACGTCAGAATGTAATGAAAGCGATATGTGCCGCGGTTCTCACGGAAACAGGCGAGCATGCGCTCACATTCTCTCTGCCGGTAACGGATGTCATAGGTCTGCACAAGGATAAAAACGAGAGCGAAACGGAAGCTCACGACGAAAAATAAGACATTTCACGGAGGAAGGCAATGAAAAAACATCCGAAAAAAGATCTGAAAAAAGATATAAAAGATCTCGCCAAAAAGGAGCTTGCCTCGCGCAGCAAAGCCGTGACAGCGGTATATATAGTACTGCGCGTGCTTGTGATAGCGGCTTTTATCCGCAGTATAATGCTGGGAAATTTCGAAAACGCTTTTGTCTGCGTGCTGGTGCTTTTCCTATTTTTCCTGCCGTCTATCGTGGAGAAAAAATTACATATAGATCTGCCGGATACTCTGGAAATAATAATACTGGTATTTATTTTCGCAGCGGAAATACTCGGCGAGCTCCAGGGATATTTTATCCAGTATTCGCATTGGGATACCGTTTTGCATACCACATGGGGATTTCTCTGCGCGGCGATGGGTTTTTCACTCGTTGACATACTGAACAGAAATTCCAGAATAAAATTCAATCTTTCTCCCGCATTTGTCGCCGTGGTGGCTTTCTGTTTTTCCATGACGGTGGGCGTATTCTGGGAATTTTTCGAATTCGGCATGGACAGACTTTTCTGCAAAGATATGCAGAAAGATACGATAATAACAAATATTTATTCCACTCTGCTCGATCCCACAAAGCAAAATATTCCTTTTGCCGTGAAAGGGATAACGGAAACGAGCGTAAACGGCGAATTGCTCCTGTCGGGAGGTTATCTCGATATCGGTCTGTATGACACGATGGAAGATCTTTTCGTAAACTTCATAGGCGCATTTACTTTCAGCATCATCGGATATTTCTATATCAAAAAGCGCGGCGACGGCAAAATAGCCCGTCAGTTTATCCCCACTCTCGCCGACGGCGCGGGCGACGATAAAAAAGAAAATGCCGCGGAAAACGAAATAAAAACCACAGAAAAAGGTGAAAAATAAATGGATTATCTATATCTTATTCTCGTGCTGCCCGCGGTGATTTTTTCACTCTGGGCGAGCGCAAAGGTAAATCTCACATTCAAAAAATATTCGCGTGTGCCTTCCATGCGGGGCATCAGCGGAGCCGAAGCGGCACGCCGTGTACTCGACGCAAACGGATTACAGCACATCCGTATAGAGAAAATTCCCGGAAATCTGACGGATCATTATGACCCGCGCGCCGATGTGATACGTCTTTCGGAAAGCGTATATGACAATACTTCCGTGGCGGCGATAGGCGTGGCTTGTCACGAAGCGGGGCATGCCGTTCAGCATGCGAAAAATTATGTTCCCGTGAAAATACGCGCGGCGATTATCCCCGTTACAAATATCGGTTCGCGTCTCGCTCTGCCGCTGATACTTATCGGTATCATTTTCAGCGCGCTTTCTCCGCAGATAATCGCGCTGGCTTACGCAGGCGTGGCATGCTATGGGCTTTGCACGGTTTTTCAGCTCGTCACATTGCCCACGGAATTTGACGCGAGCAAACGCGCGCTGCGCTGTATAGAAAGCTACGGCATACTCGGCACGGACGAAATTTCGGGCGCACGCCGTGTGCTTACCGCGGCGGCGATGACTTATGTGGCGGCACTTGCCGTTTCACTCATGCAGCTGCTCCGCCTTTTTCTCATCGTGGCGGGAAATTCCAGAAAAAGATAAAGGTTTGAGAAGAAAAAAGAGAGCCGTCGGCTCTCTTTTTTGTTTCTCTTTGCCAAGAGGGGGCGGGCGACTGCGGTCGCCCGAGGTACGATCGCGCTTTTTTATAAAAGCGCAGGAAAAGTTAGTTTTTCTCCCGCAGGAGAACGGGGTGTACTTTTCACTGACGAAAAGTACCAAAAGTCAAAAAGAGGAAGGTATTCCTCTTTTGAACTCTTTCTTTGTCGCCTCGCGGCGACCAGTGCGAACATATTGCCCCGACAGTCCGACCATAGACTAAACCGGAAGTATGGTTCAGACCCCCGCTTAACACAGACTTTAGTCTGTTCA
>CAKRQU010000020.1 GCA_934394585.1 uncultured Eubacteriales bacterium
GGGTGCGAGGTAGTTTGCAAAGGAGGGCGAGGAGCCTTCCTTTGATGACTTTTGCCGCGCTTTTCGTCAGTGAAAAGTACACCCCGTTCTCCTGCGGGAGAAAAAACAATCCCTCCGTCGCGGCAAGCCGCGCCACCTCCCTTTGCACAATGGAGGCGCGCAACGCGCTCCGCGCATTGCTTTGTTTCTTTCCCCCCAAGAAAAGAAAAAAGCAACCCGAGGTTGCTTTTTTTATTTCATCTCCGGATTTATGTACGAGCGCATGCTGTCTGCCTTGCCCGCGCGCATATATACGCGCGTCACGCGCATTCCTATGCCGCAGACCACATCATAATTTATCGTGTCTGCTATTTCCGCTATATCATCCGCCGATATGCAAAGCGAGCCGTCGCTTCCTATCACCGTAGCCACATCTCCCGGCTGCACATTGTCGATATCTGAAATATCCACCATCATCTGATCCATACATATCCTGCCGAGTATCGGCGCATATTTCCCTTTTATCAGCACGCCGCCACGCCCCGACAATGCCGTGGGCAGACCGTCCGCATAACCGATGCAAAGCGTGGCTGTTTTCATTTTTCTGTCGGCAATGAATGTATGCCCATAGCTTATTCCCGCGCCCGCTTCGACTGTTTTCACCTGTGCCACTTTGGTTTTCAGCGAAAGCACGGGGCGAAGCTCGGCACGCATTTCCTTTGAGGGCAAAAGCCCGTGCATTATCAGTCCTATTTTGTACAGATCTCCCCATCTGCCGCAACCGAGGAGTGCGGCGCTGTTGTGAAAACATTTGTGAGGAAAATAAGCGCCATGCTGTTCCAGCACGCGTATAAAGGTTTCAAAAAGCTTTTTTTGCCTTGCCGTGACGGGCGAATCCGCAATATCGGCGCATGCGGGATGAGAAAAAATGCAATACGGCGAAAGCGATTCCATGGAATATATTTTCAGCGCCTCGCAAAGTCCCGCTTCATCACAGGAAAGCCCCAACCGCGACATACCCGTATCCACCGCGAGGAAAATTTCCGCGCGCTTGCCGTATTTTTTCGCCGCGTCATTTATCTTTTTTGCCATATCCGCGCTGAAAACAGTGAGCGAAACATCGGCGCATACGGCTTTTTCTATATTGCTTTCATCTATGGCACCGAGAATGAGAATTCTGCCGTTTATTCCGGCATGGCGAAGCCCTGCCGCTTCATCATAGCAAGCCACGGCAAAACCCTGCACATATCCCGAAAGATATCTGCATACATCCGCATCGCCGTGACCGTAAGCATTTGCTTTCACAACGGCGATGAGCTCTGCTTCTTTTCCTATGGCAGAACGTATTTTTTCCGTATTATATAAAAGAGCGTCGATATCTATTTCAGCCCATGTACGCAATCCGTTATCCAAAAAACAAAGCCTCCGAAAAAATTCTTTCCTATACATTCTATCCTTTTCCGCGCGTTTTGTCAATGTTTTGCAAAACAAAAGAAAATCATTTTTCCTGTTATCTTGACAAAAATATATTTTTGAAGTATACTTTATGCGAAAACAAAATTTCTGAAAAAGAGGGTGTTTTATTTTGGATCTTAACGGAATGCTCAAATCGCTCGAAAATTGCCCCTGCGGCAAAAAGCATACTTTCTATACGAAAGATATAGAAATAGGCTCGGGCATAACGGCAAAAACAGGAGAAATCCTCCGCCGCAACGGTTTTGAAGACGATCTGCTTCTCGTAGCCGATGAAAATACGATAGCTGCCGCCGCAGGTGTGCGCGAAAGTCTTATCGCCGCGGGTTTCAGACTCACGGAAAGAATTTACAATAATCTCACTTATGCCCGCGCCGAGCAGGTAGATGAGCTGAAAGCCATTTGCCCGAGCGTGCAGGGTATCATTTCCGTCGGCACAGGCTCACTCAATGATATATGCCGCGTGGCTTCATATCAGACAGGCAAAAAATTCTGCATTTTTGCCACGGCACCGAGTATGGACGGTTTTGCCTCCGATACGGCGCCGATAGTAAAGGATAATTTCAAATCGTCATGGCAGGCGGAGCAGCCGCTCGTCATCATTGCCGATACAAAAATTCTTGCCGCCGCTCCCGCCGAGCTGAAATCATCGGGATTTGGCGATATGGTGGCAAAATACATCGGTCTTGCCGAATGGAAAATAGCAAATCTGCTCATAGATGAATATTACTGCCCGAATATAGCCGCCATCACGAGCGAAGCTATAGAGCGCATAACGGCTCTCGCCGACAGAATAACGGAAAACAGTGAAGAAGCGGCCGGCGCCGTAATGGAAGCACTCGTTCTCACGGGTCTGGCAATGAAGCTCGCCGGATGTTCGCGTCCCGCCTCCGGTGCGGAGCATGTTGTTTCCCATTATCTCGAATGCTACAAGCTGAACCGCGGTATATGGCCCGAATTTCACGGCAAAAAAGTCGGTGTGATGACGGTTATTCTCAATCGTGCATACCGCAATATCGCCGAGCGCGTAACCGAAGTAAATCCCCATGCCGACAATACCGACTGGGATCTCGTTTATTCCAAATACGATGCCTGCATGTTAAACGACATAAAGCGCGTGAATACTCCCACCATCACGGACAAGGTTTCTCCCGAGAAGCTGAAGGAAAGCTGGGGCGAAATAAGAAAGATTATTCTCGAAACGCTCCCCACGGATGAAAAGCTGCTTTCGCTGATGCACGCGGCAGGTGCGGCTACCACGCCCGAAGAAGTTCATGTGGGAGAAGAGCTGCTCACAAATGCTCTGCGTTTCCATCCGTATATGCGTTATCGCCTGCTCCTCACCAGACTCATGCCCATGCTCGATCTCGATATAATGGATTTTGTAAAATAAGATGAGAAAAACGTCCTCTGCCCGCGGCAGGGGACGTTTTTTCTCTTCCAAAAGATAAAAAGAAACTATACGCTTTTCACAAAAGCGCGGGAAAATAAAAGTTTCTTTTCCTTACGAAGGAAACGGGGCGTACTTTTGCGTGACCAAAAGTACCAAAAGGTTACTTTGTCCCCTATGGGGAAACGATCGCGCTTTTTACTGACAAAAAGCGCGGGAAAAGTCATCAAAGGAAGGCTCCTCGCCCTCCTTTGCAAACTACCTCGCACCCCGTCGAGTTAGCCGCTGGAAGTAATGCGCGGCAAGTGAGTGCTATATATAGCAAATCAAAAATATTTATGTTCATCTCTCCGCGAAGTTGTAGCCATACCGCGCGTGCGAACACAGTACGCCGCAAAAAGCGAGCAGATTCGACGGGGTGGGTGGCTCCCGCCATGGCTTTTGATACGCTTCCCACTGTAGACTGAACTCCACCAAAGCGAGCATGGCTTGATGGATATCGAAACGGGGAAGCTACAGTGCTGGTCTGCACAGACTAAAGTCTGTGTTAAGCGGGGGGTCTGAACCATACTTACGGTTTAGTCTATGGTCGGACTGTCGGGGCAGTATGTTAGCACGAGTCGCCGCGAGGCGACAGAAGGTGTTCAAAAGAGGAATTGACACATACGCGCAGCGTGTGTGTCGGCGTCGCCGAGACAGGAGTTAATGCTTTCCTCTTTTTGACTTTTGGTACTTTTCGTCAGTGAAAAGTACACCCCGTTCTCCCCGTAGGGAATAAGAAACTTTTCCCGCGCTTTTGGTCACGGGGCAGCGCGACCTTCGTTCTCTTCGTGAAGAGTAACTTCCTTTTGGTACTTTTCGTCAGTGAAAAGTACACCTTTGTTTCCTTCGTGAGGAAAAGAAACATTTTTCTGCGCTTTTGTGAAAAGCGCCGCCCGCTTCATCCTCTTTGCGCAAAGAGAAAACGATGCAGAGCAAAAAGCTCTGCATCTTTTTTCTCGTTTTTTCTGCGAAAGCGTGCATTTCATCTATATATGAGTAGCGGAAACAAAAATTCACTTGTTTCCGATCATATAAAAGAGAAGCTTTGCGGCTTCCGAACGCGTGAGCGCTTTTTCGCCGTCAGCATCCGCGAAAACGCCTATTGAGGCGAGCGTATCCATGCCTTCCTGCGTTATTTCGGATTTTTCCGATGCGAAAACGCTTATGCTGTCGTCCGTATTATATTTTTCAATTCCGGCTATTCTGCCGATTATCGTTGCCGCATGGGCGAGAGTAATACTTTCGTTCGGTCTGAATGCGGCACCGGTATCGGTTTCAAAGCCGTATACAAGTCCCATCTCTTCGGCGCGGGCAATATATCTTCGCTGATATGCCGTAAAATCGGCGTCATCTTCAAATTTGCTTGCGACATCGGACGCTCCTTTTTCAATATCGGAAGCCCGCATTGCCATTATCAGAAAATCGGCGCGGCTTATTTCCTTTTCGGGAGAAAAGGTTCTCACGTCGCCGAGCTTTTCACCCGAAAAAATATCTTTTTCCGCAAGAATGACGGCGGCTGTATGCGCATCGCTGTCTTTCATATCGGAATATACTATATCCGCTCTGTTTTTCTCCACCTTTATTTTCACCGTGGCGGGTTCGGATTCGTTTCCGTATTTATCCACTGCGGTGAAGGTAAATTTATCCTTGCCGTAAAAGCCCACATCGGGTGTATATTTTATTTCGCCCGTATCGCGCGAAACCACACTGACATTGCCGTGGCGGGCATTTTTTGTGATGTGAAATGTTATTTCGTCATCATCGGGATCGCTTGCCGTCAGTTTTGCGAAAACAGAAATATTTTCCTTTGCCGTGATTTCGGCAGAGGAAGCCGACGGCGCAAAATTCAGCTTTTTCAGCGGCACGGCTATACATTCGAAAGAATTTTCATAGCCGCTTTCCGGGATGACAAAGCAAAAAGAGGCTTCGCTTTCTCCCGTGGGGACAAGAGTGAGTTTTTCCATGCTTTCTCTGGGGATAATCTGCCCGGGCAGAACATCGGCTTCGCCGAGTTTCAGTATTCCGTTTTCCGCATCGGGCAGCTTCGTCACGGCGACGGAACCCGCCTGTATACCGAGCACGCTGTCAAAATCGTATGCCGAAAATGTGACTGCGTTTTCGCCCACGCAGGTTTTTATCAGACGGATTTCATTCTGCATCACTCCGATGGCGGGCGAAAGCAGATCTGCGGCGCCGAGCGAAAGGCACATCGCGAGCGCGAGCAGCATGGCAAAAAGTAAAATGTTGATTTTCTTCATTTTTTATGATTCCTTTCAAAAAATTTCCGTTTTTCGCGGATATCATTGATATTTTTACCGATATTTTCCCTTTTTATGAGCGGAGCGGGATTTATTTTTATTTTCTATTGAATTTAATGGGAATGTATGGTATAATTTTTATTAACATTACAGCGCCTGAGAGCGTCGGTATGAGGTTTTGAATATGGATAAAAAACGAAATAAAAATATTTTCGAATTTCTCCGGTATGTAATAGTCGGCGGCATAGCGGCTCTCTGTGATATGGGCATATTGGCGCTTTTCAAGGAAGTCGTTTTCGGCGGAAGCGAGACCGTCAGTGCAATAATTATTTCGACCACGGCGGGATTTTTCGTGGGTCTGGCGGTAAATTTCACGCTTTCGCGCGTATTTGTTTTCACCTCCGAGGAGCAGCACAGTAAAGACGGCGGATGGAAAGGTTTTGCCATGTATACGCTCATCGGCGCGATAGGCTACGGGCTGACGGTACTGCTCATGTGGATAGGCACGAATATAACAGGGCGCGCGGGTTTCTGGTATCTGCTCGTCAACTGCGTGGTAAAGGGAATCGTGCTTATCTGGAACTATATCGGAAGAAAGATTTTTGTATACAAGGGAAAATAAGAGGGATTTTTTCTTTAAAAGAAAAGGGGGAAGAAGCGGGCGACTGCGGTCGCCCGTGGACAGGGCGTACTTTTCTGTGAAGAAAAGTACCAAAAGTCATCAAAGGAAGGCTCCTCGCCCTCCTTTGCAAACTACCTCGCACCCCGTCGAGTCAGCCGCAAAAAGTAATGCGCGGCAAGTATGCGCTATAGATGGCACAGTGAAAAATCTCAATTTCATCTCTCATCACATCATCAGCCATACCGCGCGTGCGAACATAGTACCCGCAAAAAGCGAGCAGATTCGACGGGGTGGGTGGTGCCACGCCGAAAGTTTAGATGTACTTCCCACTATAGCCAAAACTCCGACTATGCGAGCATGGCTTGATGGACATCGAAACGGGGCGGCTAAAGCTGAAATCTGCACAAACTAAATCCCGTGTTAAGCGTGGATTTGAGCCATACTTCCGGTTTAGTCTACGGTCGGACTGTCGGGGAAGTATGTTCGCACGAGTCGCCGCGAGGCGACAGAAGGTGTTTAAAAGAGGAATTGACACATACGCGCAGCGTGTGTGTCGGCGTCGCCGAGACAGGAGTTGCCTTCCTCTTTTTGACTTTTGGTACTTTTGGTCACGCAAAAGTACACCTTCGTCCCCTCGCGGGGGACAAAGTAACTTTTTTCTACTTTTCGTCAGTGAAAAGTACCCCCCGTCCCTGCCGGGACAAAAGAAACCGACATTTTTACTTCTTTTTCAAAAAAGAAGCTTCATACATAAATAAAAAAACGAAAGGATGCCTGAAATGGAAAAGAAAACCGCTATCATCATCGGCGCGGGTCCCGCGGGACTTACCGCCGCTTACGAGTTGCTCACAAAAACCGACATAAAGCCGATCATACTGGAGGAATCGGAGTATATCGGCGGCATTTCGCGCACGGCGCAATACGGTGGAAACCGCATGGATATAGGCGGTCACCGCTTTTTCACAAAAATCGACGAAGTAAACGCCCTCTGGGAGCATTTCATGCCGATGCAGGGCGCGCAATCCAAAGACGATCTCCTCCTCGGGAATGAAAAAACGCTCGCAGAAGGCGGTCCCGATCCGGAAAAAACAGACAAGGTAATGCTCCGCCGCCGCAGAGTTTCCCGCATATATTACCTGCACAAATTTTTCGATTATCCCATTTCCATGAAAGCGGAAACTTTCAGAAACATGGGCTTCGGCAGAACGATGAAAGCGGGTTTCGGCTATGTATGGTCAAGCATTTTCAAGAAAAAAGAAGATTCTCTGCGCAATTTCTATATAAACCGTTTCGGCAAACCTCTGTATGAAATGTTTTTCGAGGATTATACCGAAAAACTCTGGGGCGTAAATCCCTCGGAAATCCCCGCGGACTGGGGCGCACAGCGTGTAAAGGGGCTTTCCCTGATGAAAGCCGTATGGTCGGCTGTGACAAAGCCTTTCAAAAAGAAAAACGGCAAAGTGGAAACCTCACTCATCGAGGAATTTTCCTATCCGAAGAAAGGACCCGGACAGCTTTATGAAGCCATGGCGGATGAAATCCGCGCGCTGGGCGGCGAAATAATAATGAACGCCCGCGTGACGAAAATAGACACGGACGGCAAAAGCGTAAAAAGCGTCGTCGCCGAGGAAAAAGACGGCGAAAAAACTTACGTCGGCGATGTATTTTTCTCCACTATGCCGATAAAAGATCTCGTTTCCGGCATGGGAAGCGTCGTCCCCGCGGATGTGCGCGATATCGCCGTAAATCTGCCGTACCGCGATTTTATGACAGTGGGACTTCTCGTAAACAAGCTGAAAATCAAAAACAAAACCAATTTTAAAACAGTCGGCGATATCGTTCCCGATTGCTGGATATATATTCAGGAGCGCGAAGTAAAGCTCGGCAGACTCCAGATTTTCAACAACTGGTCGCCCTACATGGTGGAGGATTTTGAAAATACCGCATGGATAGGACTGGAATATTTCTGCAATGAAGGCGACGAATACTGGAATATGAGCGACGATGATTTCATCGCTTTTGCCACGGACGAGCTGGCGAAAATCGGCGTGATAGATAAAGCGGATGTGCTGGACAGCGTGCGCATAAAGGTGAAAAAAGCTTATCCCGCATATTTCGGCACATACAATAAATTCGGCGAAGTGCGAGAATATCTCGACGGCATAGAAAACCTCTGGTGCCTCGGCAGAAACGGTCAGCACCGCTACAACAATATGGACCATTCCATAATGACGGCTATAGAAGCCGTCCGCGCCGTAGCCGCAGGCAATGTTTCCAAGGCGGATGTATGGGGCGTGAATACGGAAAAAGAATATCACGAGGAGAAATCCGAAAATGGGAAATGATATTGAAATAAAAAAGCTGAAGCATCCGTTTTTTTCAAAAGAAAATATAAAGAAAATCCTCGGTATAGTCCTGCCGCTCGCGGTAATCCTCGGTTGTTTTGCGATAGTGGTTTATTATATCCTCGGTCCAGCCGAGGGATATTTCCATTCCGATTGCACGGATACGATATTCTGGGCGCAGGCAAGTTATGATTCCGGCAGGCTCATCAGCGATAATTTCCAGTATGCTGCGCTGCTGCCTTTCGGCGGCAATCTGCTGATGCTGCCCTTTATTCCGATATTCGGCGTATCCATGACCACGCACAATATAGGCATGGTGCTTTTTGCCGTGCTTTTCTTCCTTTCGCTTTATGCTCTCGCCCGCTCGCTCGGCTATAATCTCACAAAGACAGCCGTGCTTATTTTCGCGGTCACGCTCACGCTTTCCGGCAGCAATAAGCTCCGCGAAATAATGTGGGGACATGTGATATATTACAGCCTGGGCATACTTTTCCTTTCGTTCGGGCTTTCGCTCATAAACCGCGCCGTGGAGAGAGGTTCTCTCATGGCGACAAAAGGGCTGCTGGCTAAAGATATCATCCTCGTGGCGGGGCTTTTCGTTTTTTCCGCGGCTACCGCGGTAAACGGGCTTCAGTCGGTGGTGACATATATTCTCCCCGCGGCAGGTGCGCTCGTGCTGGAACGCATATTTGCCGAGGCGGGTGAAAAGAATGATTTCAGAAAAAAAGTGCTGGACAGCTTATGGATTCTTCTCGTTCTCGCCGCTTCCACTCTCGCGGGGCTTCTGATACTGAAGCTCGCCTCCGGCGAAGTATCTGCCGGCTATGCGAGTGCATACTCCGCTTATTCCGGTATGAATTCATGGAAAAACAATCTGCTGAAATTCGGCGAAGAGTGGTTTTCGCTCATCGGCGTGACCGTGGCAGACGGCGACAGTTTTCTCAGCATATCCGCTATGGGAAATCTCATCCGCATATTTTTCGGCATATTCATACTCGTATTCCCGATAATCGGCGCTTTTCTCTATAAAAAAATCACATCGCGCGGGGCAAGACTTGTTTTGCTTTCGCATTTCGTGCAGAGTGCGCTCATCATGTTTGCCTATATTTTCGGCAGGCTGAACAGTGCAAACTGGCGCCTCACTCCCCTGCTCGGCACGGCGGTGATAGCTTCCGCAGTATGTGCGCTGGAGCTGATGAAACCGCATGGTTTTGCCGAAATATCAAAACGTTTTGCCGTGCTGGCACTTTGTCTGATATGCCTTGCGCCTGCCGTTTCCGCCGTTCAGATAATGAAAATGCCCGCGGATTACGGCAGAGATAATGACCTGCACAGGATAGCTTCCGAGCTGGAAAGCCGCGGACTGACAAACGGCTATGCCGAATTCTGGAAATCGCAGGCGGTGACGCTGCTTTCCGATTCAAAAGTAAAAGTACGCAATATACAGATAGTCAACTCGAAAATAGAAAAATACACATATCAGTCGGAATATACCTGGTATGACGATCAGCCGGGTGCGGAAAAATATTTTATACTTCTTTCCGATTATGAATATTCAATACTGCAATATTATCTCACGCTGCAATATCCCGATGCGGATATTCAGACATTTGCGGGATATAAAATTCTTATTTTGTCATACAATCCGTTTTCAAAATAAAGGAGAATAAAAAATGATAAAGGCAGTAAAGAAAACATTGCTGAAAAATATCGAAAAATCAAAGGTTCTTTCGCTAAAAGACGAGCTCGCCTACAGCGACGGGCAGATAATAAGCAAAACTCTCGTGCAGAACGGCGCCGTGAGCATAACGCTTTTCTCATTTGATAAAGATGAGGAAATCAGCACGCATGAATCCGGCGGCGATGCTTTTGTCACATGCCTCGACGGCGTGGGACTGATAACGATAGACGGCGTGGATTATGAGCTTCACGAGGGCGAAGCCATAGTTATGCCGGCGCATCATCCGCATGCGGTCCGCGGCAAGGAGCGTTTCAAAATGATGCTTACCGTGGTTTTTTAAGCAAAAATAAAAGCGCAGGGCGCATGCCCTGCGTTTTTTGTTTTTTGTCAATATGGGGCGGGCACTGCGGTCGCCCGTGCTCGTTTTTCTTTGCGCAAAGGAATTTAAGCAATGCGCGGAGCGCGTTGCTTCGGCTCCTTTGTGCAAGGGAATTAAGCAATGTGCGAAGCACGTTGCTTGGCTTCGCCGAGAAAGGGTCTGAGCTGGCATGGCGCAGCCATGACTGAGGGATTGGTTTATTTTCAAAAAGAAACAAAAAGTTACTTGTCCCCCGCGAGGGGACGGGGGTGTACTTTTCTATGAAGAAAAGTACCAAAAGTCAAAAAGAGGAAAGTATTCCTCTTTTGAACTCTTTCTGTGTCGCCTCGCGGCGACTCGTGCGAACATACTGCCAGACAGTCCAACCATAGACTAAACCGGAAGCGCAGTTCAGACCCCCACTTAACACGGACTTTTGTCTGTGCAGACTTTGGCTTTAGCCGCCCCAACTCGATGTCCATCAAGCCATGCTCGCTTTGGTGGAGTTTAGACTATAGTGGAAAGCGCAGCTGGACTTTCGGCGTGGTACTATCCACCCCGTCGAATCTGCTCGCTTTTTGCGGCATACTATGTTCGCACGCGCGGTATGGCTGATGATATGCAAAAGAGATAAACTTGAGATTTTTGATTTTGCTATATATAGCACATACTTGCCGCGCATTACTTTTTGCGGCTAACTCGACGGGGTGCGAGGTAGTTTGCAAAGGAGGGCGAGGAGCCTTCCTTTGATGACTTTTGGTACTTTTCGTCAGTGAAAAGTACACCCTCATCCCCCCGCAGGGGACAGAGTAGCTTTTCTATGCTTTTATAAAAAGCGCGACCCCCGTCACGGGCGACTGCGGTCGCCCGCTTCTTTCCCTGCTCTTTCATGAAAAAGTGCCATACGCCACGGCGGCAATCATCCAGTTCTGATTGAATTTGCGCATCATATTCCAATATCCCGCGCCGGCGAGCCCGTATTCGGGGATGAGCGCCAGCTTGGAGGAAATACTGCGCGCATCTTCAAACCACACCTCGTGCACATTCCCGTCGGCGGTATAATTGAAATACGGCGTTTGCGCTTCCTCATCAAATTTTATTTCCGCGCCGTATTGCAGAGCCGTTTCCGCCGCCGCCTCGTTTGATATCAGCGCGGCGCGCGTTTCGCCTTTTTTATAGGGCAAAATCCAATCGTAAGCATAATTCGGCATACCCATGAAAATTTTACCCGCAGGGATTTCCGAAACGGCATAATCCAGCACGCGCCGCACGGCATTTATAGGCGCCACAGCCATGGGCGGACCGTAGGTATAGCCCCATTCATAAGTCATGACGAAAATTTTGTCCGCCGCCGCGCCTATCGCCGCATAATCATGCCCCTCGTAAAAAAGCCCGTTTTGCGAGGCGGATGTTTTCGGTGCGAGAGCCGCCGTCACATCAAAACCCTGCGGGTTTGCCGCCGCACGCATTTCCGCGATAAAAGAAGCATACGCCGCCGCATCCGACGGATAAATGAATTCAAAATCTATATCCATGCCCGTATAGCCTTTGTTTTGCATATTGGAAATACATGCGGATATGAGATTTTTTCTCGCCGCGGCATTGCCGAGCAGAGCGGAAGCCAGTTCATTTGAAAAATTTCCGTCCTTTGTCAATGTGGATAAATGCATCAACGGCTTTACGCCGTAGCTTTGTGCCGCAGAAATGATATTTTCGTCATCGAGCGAAACGAGCGTACCCGCAGGTGTGAAACCGTAAGTAAACGGCGCGATATATGTGAGATACGGCAGCCCGTAAAGCAGGATTTCTTCCTCTATAAAAGGATAGGCATAGCCGTTTATTTCCATGCGCCCCTGTGCTTTTTCGGAAAACGAGATGACGATTTTCTGCCCCTCGTAAAGCGGCGTATATCCGCCGTTTTGCGAAGGATTGTATGCGAGCAGGCGCCGCGTCGATATGCCGTAATCCGCCGCTATGGATGAAATGCTCTCCCCTGCGCGCACGGTATGAATAATATCCGGCGATAAAATAAGTATGCTTTGCCCCACGGCGGGTATATTCCCTTTTATCCCGTTCCATTCGCGGAGCAATACTGCATCCACGCCGTTTTCCGCGGCGATTTTTTCCATGGTATCGCCGCTTTTTGCTATATAGATATACAAATAAAAAACTCCCCTCATACAGCTCTTTTAAAACTATATGAGGGGAGTCGCATTTACGTCACAACCGATTACGAGAAAATGAAAGATACATCAGCTACGCCGCTGAAAATGGAATCTATCTGAGATTCAAAAGCTTTGGGCAGAGTAACTGTTTTCAGTCCCGTGCAGCCTGCAAATGCGAGAGCATCGATTTCCGTAACGCTGTTCGGAATGACAAGCGTGGTAAGCGAAGTGCAGTTTGCAAAAGCGCTGGCGCCGATGGATTTCACCGTAGAGGGGATAGTGATTTCGGTAATCTTGGAGCATTTCCAGAAAGCATGATTTTCTATGGTTTCAAGTCCCTCGGAGAGAGTAACCTTTTCGAGCGAAGAGAAATTGCTGAAAACTTTCTGAGAAATTACCTTTACCGAAGAAGGAACGACAACTTCCTTTACGCCCGTGGCGTCATTTTTCACGAGAGTGGAATAATAACCCAGCATTGTTACGGCGTAGGTTTTGCCGTCGTAAATGTATTCGGAAGGAATAACGATGGTTTCCTCGGATTTTTTCCATTCCTGTACTGCGACGGAAGTGATATTGTCGTCGTTATCGCGGATGAGATGCGCGAAGAATTTATAATCCAGGCTGTCGATGATATCGGGCGAGGAAAATGTTCTTGTTATCGGGAGAGTGGCATCCGAAGATGTCGCTGTGGTATTTTCGGTATTATTTGTAGTGGTGCCGTCTATAGGAGCGGGCTTGTCTCCGCATGAAGCAAAAACAGCGGCGACGGCGCAGAGCACACCTATAACCAAGCAGAGTGAAATTATCCTTTTCATTGTGTAATATCCTTTCGAATAAAAGTGTTTTGCCTTACATATTATAAACTATATCACAAAATTTGCGTTTTGTCAATCGTATGAAGCAAATTGCAAAAAAGTTTGGTTTTTGTTTTTATTTTATTAAGAAATCGTCCATACGTTTTCGTATGAAAAAAGCGGGGTGAAAAGCAAAATGTCTTTTCGCGACACGGCTGGAAAGACCGGAATGAAAATATTATATATCGCGGCGGGTGCGGCGGCTGTTTTTGTCGCGGTGAAATATGTCATACCGGCGATGCTGCCTTTTATCATTTCGTTTATACTCGCCATGATATTGCAGCGACCTGTAAATTTCTGCGAAAAAAAGCTGAAAATCCCGCGCGGCATTTCCTCGGCATTTTTTATTCTCGGGATCACGGCGGCTGTTTTTGCCGTGCTTTTTGCGGCGTTTTCTTCTGCCGTGCGCGAGGCGGCGGAATTTATTTCGGAGGCGGCTTCGGGAAATTCCTCTTTTCTTTCGGGTTTTTCCGCGCTCACGGATAAAATAGGCGCCTACGGCGACAGATTTATAAAGCAGATTTTCCCCGAGGCGGGCGAAAGCATAAATACGGCGGATATGCTGCATTCCGTTTTTGTTTCCGCTGTGAAAAAAGCAGCCGTTTTTGTTTCGTCGGTGATAGCGGGCACGGTTTCCGCCATGCCGCGTGCGCTGATATTTTTTATCGCGCTGATATTCTCCGGTATATATTTTTGTGCGGATTATCCCAAAATACGCGCATTTTGCGCATCACGTTTATCGGGAAAAATGAAAAAATATTCCTCCTATATCAAAAAAGAGGGACTGATGGCGGCGGCAGGCTGTGCAAAATCGTATTTTCTGATATTTCTGCTCACTTTCGGCGAGCTTTTTCTCGGTTTTGTGCTGATGCGGCAAAAAGGTGCTTTTCTTCTGGCGCTTATTACGGCGCTGGTGGATATTTTACCTGTGCTCGGCACGGGCACGGTGCTTTTGCCGTGGGCAGCGGCGCTTCTTATTATAGGAAAAGGCGCACGCGCGCTGAAACTGCTGATACTTTATGCGGTGATAACGGTGATAAGACAGATCGCCGAGCCGCGTCTTGTCGGGAATGTCACGGGGCTTCATCCCGCGCTCACGCTGATATGTATGTATTCGGGTCTGCGGCTGGCAGGCGCCGCGGGAATGATATTTTTGCCCGTCACGGTGGCATTTGCGCTGAAAATAACGGAGCTTTTTCATGAAGCGGCTTCAGAGGAGAGCAAATGAAAATAAATATACATCCGCTCGCTTTTTTCTGTATTTTCATCAATGCGATAATTATGCCGCGCGCGGCATTTTCTGCCTTTGCCGTTTCGGTTTTACTGCACGAGAGCGGTCATATCATCGCGGCGGCACTTTCCGGGAAAAAGCCGCGTGAAATAAAAATTCTCCCCGTGGGGATAAGCATCGGTTATGATACATGCGGCTCGTATAAAAATGTGATATTTACGGCGCTGGCAGGACCTTTTATGAATGCGGCGACGGTGATTTTCACGTTTTTTCTGCCGCCGGGATATGAATTTGCCGTATATACGCGGATTTTTTCGTTGTCGCTTTGCGTGCTGAATCTGCTGCCGGTATCGTTTTTTGACGGCGGCAGTGTGCTTTATTCGGTGCTCGCGTTGAAATTCGGGATACGTGCGGCGGAAAACACGGCGCGCGCCGCGGATATATTTTTTCTCGGCGCGGTATGGCTTGCCGCCGTGTATGTGTTTTTCTACAGCGCGGTGAATGCTTCGCTGCTCATTTTTTCGGCTTATGTTTTTGCCGCCGTGATAATGAAAAATGACAGGGCGCTTTTCTCGTAGAAAAGCGGAGGAAAATAAGCGGGCGGCGGTCGCGCACCTGTTTCTTTTCCAAAAGAAACAAAAAGTTAGTTTCCTTTACGAAGGAAACGAGGGTGTACTTTTCTGTGAAGAAAAGTACCAAAAGTCAAAAAGAGGAAAGTATTCCTCTTTTCATCTCCTTCTGTCGCCTCGCGGCGACTCGTGCGAACATACTGCCCAGACAGTCCAATCGTAGACTAAACCGGAAGTACGGTTCAGACCCCCGCTTGACACGGACTTTAGTCTGTTCAGATTTAATCCTTAGCTTCCCCAACTCGATGCCCATCAAGTTATGCTCGCTCCGTCGGAGTTTAGCCTATAGTGGGAAGTGTAGCTAAACTTTCGGCGTGGCACCATCCACCCCGTCGAATCTGCTTGCTTTTTGCGGGCAATATGTTCGCACGCGCGGTATGGCTGATGATGTGATGAGAGATAGACGAAAACATTTTTACTTTGCCATCTATAGTACCATACTTGCCGCGCATTGCTTTCTGCGGCTGACTCGACGGGGTGCGAGGTAGTTTGCAAAGGAGGGCGAGGAGCCTTCCTTTGATGACTTTTACCGCGCTTTTGGTCACTCAAAAGCGCGACCCCGTTACGGGCGACCACAGTCGCCCGCCCCCTCTTGGCAAAGAGAACCTTCTTTTTGATACTTTTTGCGAAAAAGTCCGCCCCATCCCGCAGGGACAAAAAACCGACAGAGAAAACTCCCTGTCGGTTTTTGCTTCATTTTTTCAAATCAGTTCGTTGCTTCGGTTTCTGCCTGATCGTCGCTTCCGTCGTCCGTGGCGGAAACGAGGTATTTTTCATAATTTTTCAGATTTGCTTTTTTGAAATCCGTCGTGCCCCAGAATGTAGTCGTCAAACCGGATATTCCCTGCGACATGTAGCTGTTTGCATTAAAGAGGATCGGGCATATACCGCCTTCCTCCAGCAATGTCTTTTCCGCGTCGTGCAGGATCTGCGCCTTTGTTTTTGCATTTGTTTCCGTATACGCGGAAGCAATGAGCGCTTCAAAAGCTTCGCTTACATAACCGGAAGCATAAGGCAGAGAAACATAATATCTCTCTTTGCCCAGACTCGGATCGAAATCCTTGTCGCCTTCCATCACCAGTTTGGAAGAACCGCTGTATTCGCGTGCAAACTGAGCGAGATTATAGAAAGGATACGGAGAAATCGCGCTGAAATCTATAGCCATTACATCATAAGTGCGGTTATTGTATCTGGTTTCCATTTCGGCATCGCCGACACCGCGGACAACCACATTGAAGCCAAGTGCTTCCCATGCCGTTTTTGTATACTGTGCCACGGCTCTTTCCTTGCTCTGGTAGCCCAGACGGTCGGAACCGGCGCTGTCGTTTACGGGATCTATGCGGTAATAAACTTCTATCTGACCGAGCGATTTCGGATTTATTCCCGCTTCCGCTAACAGGCGCTGAGCTTCTTCAAGCTGTGCCGTGGCGGGGAGAACATCGCCGCTCTTTTTCTGGAAAGATGTGCCTTTTTTGCTGTCAAACACCATGGAGGGGAGAAGCGACGTAGCCGCTTTTGTATTCATGCCGACCAGCTCGGCTATCTGCTCTCTGTCCAGCGCTATGGAAAGCGCATATCTCACTCTCGCGTCGGCAAAATAAGATTTGTCGCAATTGAAAATATAAGAGAATGTGGAAGAGCTTTCCACGGATTTGAGCTTCAGCGAATTGGCATCAGCCACGGATTTTGTGAGTCCGGAAAGATAGAAAAGTTCTTTTGCGGCATATTTTGTCATCACGCTTTCCTGCGCATCTTTGGAATAAACCACTGCGAGATCCGCGGGAGTATCAAAATGAATATTTATACGATATGGAGTAACATATTTATCGGCTGCTTCCGTATTTGTAACGATATTGAGATAGTAATATTTGGAGCGCTGGAGCACGAGAACTTCCGTGGGATCGCTCGAATATTTTCTCACTCTGAAAGGACCGTTTGCGGAAAGGTCGGTACTGTTTCTCGACCATGTATCTTCATATATGGAAATCTTGTTTTCACGGAGAGGAACGAGCGCGGGGCTGGCGAGATTATAGAGAAATTCATCTATATTCGCGTCGTCTTCAAATTCCACTATCACCGTATTTTTCGAAGAGGGATAAACGCCAACGTCGTATATGGAAGTTTCACCGAGCTTTGCCGATTTCGCGCCGCGTATCGCATAAAGCATGGAAGCCGCGGGAGAGCTGAATTCGGGATTGAGGATGCGGCGCCATGCATAAACGATATCGTTTGCCTGAACTTCGCTTCCGTCGCTCCAGTGCGTGGATTTTATGGTGATTTTCATTTCCGTTATGCCGGTACGCGCATTTTCGTAAATTTCGTATTTTTTGCAAAGCGCGTTTTCAAGCTTGCCGTTTTTATCGAGCCTGAAAAGTCCTTCGAAAATGAGATTCAGCAACTGAACCGTATTTTCGTCGGTGTATGCAATGGCGGGATCGAGATTGAGCGGTTTTGTACCGAGATAAACGTCTATCTCGGCGCCGTTTCCGTCACTGCCTATTTTAGAACAGCCCGCAAAGCAGAAAAGTGCAAAAACAAGCGCGAGCAATAAAGCCAAAAATCTTTTCATACTGTTTCCTCCGGAATTTTATCTCTGAAAAAAAATATACTTCAATCCGATAATATAGACAATTATACCACTTAAAAGCCGAACAATCAAATCTTATTTTCAAAAACAATGTGATTTCATTGTTTCATACAAAAACATTTGTCGGATATTATATATTTTGCACAACGCCGTGCGGACAGCAAAGACAAAAAGCGGCACGCAGGCAATTATACAGCATAAGTATATCACAAACCGGCGCTTTTTTCAAGGCATAAAACCAAAATAACGGATTAAAATATAATTTTTTAAAAAAATACCTATTAAAAATAAAAATATTATTGCACTTACGTCGCTTTTGTAGTATAATAAACTGTAAAAACCGAAATTTGCGGCTTTTTCGGATGAAAAAATGCCCGCGGATTTCAAAAACAAAGTCAAGGAGAAAAAGACTTTATGATTTCTTTCAAGAAAAAAACGGCGGCGGCAATATACGATGCCGCAAATAAAGCTTTTCCCGGAGCGGAATTGCCGGGCGAGAGCGATATTTTCGCCATGCTGGAATATCCTCCGGATGACAGTATGGGCGATATCGCTTTTCCGTGCTTCCGTCTGAGCCGTGCACTCCGTGCGGCACCTCCCGCGATAGCCGAAAAAATCCGTGCGCAGCTGGAAAATGCTCTGCCGGAGGGCGCTTCTGCCGCAACGGTGGCGGGCGGATATCTGAATTTCAAAATTTCAAACGAATATTTCACCGGAAAAATCCTTTCCGAAATAGCGGAAAAAGGCAGGGATTACGGCGCTTCCGATATGGGCAGGGGCAAAACGGTGGTGCTCGATTATTCCTCGCCCAATGTGGCAAAACCTTTTCATATAGGTCATCTCGGCACCACGGTGATAGGTCATTCGCTGAAGCTGCTCCACAGCTATGCGGGATATAAATGCATCGGCATAAATTATCTCGGCGACTGGGGCACGCAGTTCGGCAAGATGATAGTGGCTTACCGCAAATGGGGCGACAAGGAAAAGGTAGACAAAGGCGGCGTGGACGAGCTGGTGGCTCTGTATGTCCGTTTCGGCAAAGAGGCGGAAAACGACCCTTCGCTTGTCGACGAGGCGCGGCATGAATTTGCAAAACTGGAGCAGGGCGACAAAGAAAATCTCGCGCTGTGGCAGTGGTTCAAGGACGTGAGCATAGCCGAATACAAACGCACCTATGACCGCCTCGGCATGGAATTTGACAGCTACGCCGGAGAGAGCTTTTATACGGACAAAATGCCCGCGCAGGTGGAGTTGCTCCGCAAAAAAGGTCTGCTGAAAAAGGATAACGGCGCCTCCATAGTGGACCTGTCGGAATACAAAATGCCGCCGTGCCTGATACTGAAAAGCGACGGCTCCACGCTTTATCCCACGCGCGATATAGCGGCGGCTGTCTACAGATACAATACCTACCATTTCGACAAAGCAATATATGTGACATCGGCACAGCAGTGCCTGCATTTCGCGCAGTGGTTCAAGGTAACTCAGCTGATGGGATATGATTTCTGGGACAAGCTCGTGCATGTGCCCTACGGCACCTGCAGCATAAACGGCGCGAAGCTCGCGACGAGGACAGGCAATGTCGTATTGCTGCGCGATCTTTTCGACGCCAGCACGGAAAAGGCACGCGCCATCATAGAAGAAAAAAATCCCGCGATGGAAAACAAAGACGCCGTAGCCGAGGCTGTCGGCGTGGGCGCGATGATATTCTATTATCTTTCCAACAACAGGATGAAGGATATCAATTTCGTGATGGAGGACGCGCTTTCCTTTGACGGAAATACGGGTCCCTACGCGCAGTATACCTACGCGAGAACATGCAGTATCCTCGCAAAGGAAGGCAAAACGGAGCTTTCTCTGCAAAGCGACCTCTGCCGCGAGGAGCGCGAGCTGATAAAAACGCTTTCGCTTTTCCCGGAAAAGGTGCTCTCGGCTATAGCCGATTACGAGCCGTCCGTGATAACGCGCTATATTCTCGACGTGTGCAACGATTTCAACCGTTTTTATCAGGCTTGCCCGATAAACAATGCGCCGGATGAGAAAACAAAGGCTTTCCGCCGCGCGCTCACGAAATGCACGGGAGAAATACTCGCCCGCGCTCTGGAGCTGATTTGTATGAAGCATCCGGAAAAAATCTGATTTTTGTAAATAATTATACAGGAGATATAAATTATGTCAGGACACAGCAAATGGAAAAATATCATGCACAAAAAGGAAAAAACAGACGCACAGCGGGCGAAAGTTTTTACCAAAATAGGCAAGGAAATCGCCATCGCCGTTAAAGAAGGCGGCGCGGACCCCGTATCAAACGGCAAGCTCCGCGATCTCATCGCGAAGGCAAAGAGCAACAACGTGCCGAATGACAATATCGACCGCATCATAAAAAAAGCTTCCGGCGCGGACGCGGTGGAATACGAAGAAATCACCTACGAGGGCTACGGTCCCTCCGGTGTGGCGGTGATAGTGGAAACAGCGACGGACAACAGAAACCGCACGGCGGGCGAGCTTCGCCATTATTTCGACAAATTCGGCGGAAATCTCGGTCAGAACGGCTGCGTAAGCTTCCTTTTCTCCGACTGCGGAGTGATAAGCATATCAAATGAGGACGGTGACGTGGACGCGGACAAACTGATGGAGGACGCTCTCGAAGCGGGCGCTTCCGATTTCATCGACGACGGCGATGTACTGGAAATCCGCACCGAGCCGGATGACCTTTCCGCAGTGAGCGACGCTCTCGCGGCAAAAGGATATGAATTTCTTTCCGCGGAGATAGAAAAAGTCCCCTCATCTTACATAAAGCTCGAAAACGAGGAAGATATAAGATATATGAACCTGCTTCTGGAGCATCTCGATGACAACGAGGATGTTCAGAACGTATGGCACAACTGGGACGAAGAATAAGAAACGCGGCGACAAACCGCGAAAAAGCGCATATAATGTAAATGGGAGAAAAAGCACCGCACAGGGTGCAAAAAGAGGAATTAAGGCAATGATTACAAAAGAGGAATATTCCGTAGAATTCAAAAGCATGTTCCGCGAATACGATATCCGCGGCAGGGTGAGCGACAAGGAGCTTTGCCCCGAAAACGTATACAAAATAGTAAAAGCTTACTGCAAATATCTGAAAAAGAGAAATATCACGCGCGCCGTCGTCGGCTATGACAACAGAGCCTGCTCGCCCGCTTTTGCCGAAGCTGCCGTAAAGGCGCTGCGCGAAAGCGGCATAGACGTATTTTTCACGGGGCTTTCGCTCTCGCCGCTCGTATATTTTGCGCAGTATTATCTGAAATGCGAGGGCGCCGTGATGATAACGGCGAGCCACAATCCCGACGGATGGTCGGGTTTCAAGCTCGCAAAGGGTTATTCCAAAACGCTGGAGCCGGACGACATAAAAGAGGTTTATGCCCTGCTCGATACGCCGGATGAACCCTGCGCCATGGGCAGCTATGAGGAAGTGGACGTGCGCGACGCGTATATCAACGATATAGTTTCCCGCATACACATGGGAAATAAAAAGCTCCGCGTGGTGCTCGACGCTGGCAACGGCGGCGCGGGTCTTTTCGTATACGAAGTATTCCAGCGCCTCGGCTGCATGACATTCCAGCTCAATTGCGATCCCGATATCACATATCCGCATTATTTCCCCAATCCCTCCGATCTGAAGGGCAGACAGCGCATGCGCGAGATGATTCTGCATCCGTATATCCATGCCGATATCGGTCTTTCCTTTGACGGCGACGGCGACAGAATAGGCGTAATCGACGAAAAGGGCAATAATGTATGGAGCGATATCATTCTCGCTCTCATCGCAAAGCAGCTGCTGGAGAAAAAGCCCGGTGCCACGGTGATATACGATGTGAAATGCTCCAAAACGCTGACCGACGTAATCGAAGCAAACGGCGGAAAGCCTGTCATGTGGAAAACGGGACATTCCTATATCAAAGCAAAGCTGCATGAGCTCAATGCGGAGCTGGCGGGTGAGCGCAGCGGACATATATTCATTTCCGGCGACGACTGGTACGGATTTGACGACGCCGTTTTCGTGGCGGCAAAGCTGGTGGAATTTCTTTCCCATCAGGAAGAAAGCGTCAGCGAGATAATAGACACATTCCCGAAATACGTTACATCTCCCGAAATAAAGGCTCGCTGTGCGGACACGGAAAAATACGGGATAGTGGATAAAATCACGGCGGAGCTGAAAGCGGCTTACCCCGGCAACGTATGCGATATAAACGGCGCGAGAGTTTCTTTCCCGCACGGATGGGGATTGATACGTCCGTCATCCAACCTGCCGGAAATAGTGCTGATATTTGAGGCGGATACTATGGAGCATCTGCTCGAAATACGCGAAATTTTCAAAACATACACGAGAAAATATCCCGAAATCTCCGACAAGTGGGATAACGACGTTATATAAAAATTCACGAAAAAAGGGGGCGACGGCATGATGACTGCGGTGCAACGTTTCGACGAAAAACTCGGAGTTTACTGCGTCGATATATCGGGCGTCGCCTCTCTTTCGGTAGCCGATACGTTCGATTGCGGGCAGTGCTTCCGTTTTGAAAACAGAGAGGGATATACCGAGGGCGTAGCCTTCGGCAGATATATCCGCATTTTTCAGGACGGGGACAAAATAACGCTGTGCAACAGCGATATTTCCGATTACGAAAATATATGGCGCAGCTTTCTCGCGCTCGATGAAGATTACGACGCGGTAAAGCGGGATATAGGCGAGCATTTCGGCATATACGGCGATACGATATTTTCCGCCATGGAAAGGGCGGGCGGCATACGCATACTGCGGCAGGACCCGTGGGAAGCGCTCTGCTCCTTTATCATATCGCAGAACAACAATATCCCGAGGATAAAGAAAATAATCCGCGCGCTCTCGGAAAAATACGGCGAAGGCTTTGAAGCCATGGGCGGAAAATATTTCGGTTTTCCCGCCGCGGCGGCACTCGCGCAAGCGGGTGAAGACGAGCTTCGCGCCTGCGGCACCGGTTTTCGCGCGGGATATATACTCGACGCGGCAAAAAAAGTAGCGGCGGGCGAAATGGATTTTGAAAAAGTGCGCGGGGAGTCGGGCGGAGAGGACGCAAAATATCTCTGCACGATAAAAGGCGTGGGACCGAAAGTAGCCGCATGCACGCTGCTTTACGGCTTTCACAAAACGGCGGCTTTTCCCATAGACGTCTGGATAAAGCGCGTGCTGGACAAGTATTACCCCGACGGGATAGATATAAATACGCTCGGCGATTATGCCGGCATAGCACAGCAATATCTTTTTTATTACGAAAGATACATACAGGCAAAGGAATCGCAGGAAAATAAAGGAAAGGAAAAAGAAAAATGTTAGACATCAGATTTGTACGCGAAAATCCCGAAATCGTAAAGCAGAATATCAGAAACAAATTTCAGGACTCCAAGCTCCCTCTCGTGGATGAGGTGATCGCGCTCGACGCGGAAAACCGCCGCACCATACAGGAAGCAAACGATCTGCGCGCGGAGAAAAACCGCCTTTCGAAGCAGATAGGCGTTCTCATGGCGCACGGACAGAAAGAGGAAGCCGAGGAAACGAAAAAGAAAGTAGCGGAAAGCGCCGCGCGTCTTGCCGAGCTGGAAAAGGCAGAGCCGGAGCTGGAAGCGAAAATAAGAAAAATCATGCTTCTCATTCCGAATATCATAGATCCCAGCGTTCCGATAGGACCGGACGACAGCCACAATGTGGAAGTTCAGCGCTTCGGCGAGCCTGTCACGCCCGATTTCGAAATTCCCTATCACACGGAAATAATGGAGAGTTTCGACGGCGTGGATATGGACGCGGCAGGCAGAGTTTCCGGAAACGGATTTTATTATCTGATGGGCGATATAGCCCGCCTGCACAGCGCGGTGCTCGCCTATGCCCGCGATTTCATGATAGCAAAGGGATTTACCTATTGCATCCCGCCTTTCATGATCCACGGCAATGTCGTGGAGGGCGTAATGAGCCAGAACGATATGGATGCCATGATGTATAAAATAGAGGGCGAAGATCTCTACCTCATCGGTACATCCGAGCATTCCATGATAGGTAAATTCATCGATCAGATGATACCCGAGGCAAGTCTGCCGCAGACTCTCACGAGCTACAGCCCCTGCTTCCGCAAGGAAAAAGGCGCGCACGGCATAGAGGAACGCGGCGTTTACCGTATTCACCAGTTTGAAAAGCAGGAAATGATAGTGGTATGCCGTCCGGAGGACAGCATGGCATGGTATGAAAAAATGTGGCGCTATTCCGTAGAGCTTTTCCGCTCCATGGATATCCCCGTGCGTCAGCTGGAATGCTGCTCGGGAGATCTCGCCGATCTGAAAGTAAAATCCTGCGATATCGAGGCATGGTCGCCCCGCCAGCAGAAATATTTCGAAGTATGCTCCTGCTCAAATCTCGGCGATGCACAGGCGCGCCGTCTGCGCATGAGAGTAAAGGGAGCCGACGGCAAAACATATCTGCCGCATACGCTCAATAATACCGTAGTCGCTCCGCCGAGAATGCTCATTGCTTTTCTCGAAAACAATCTTCAGGCAGACGGCAGCGTAAAAATCCCCGAGGTGCTCAGACCTTATATGGGCGGCATAGATAAAATAACGAGAAAATAATTCCCGCGGAGGAAAAAATGATTATTCAACCAAAAGAAACCGCCATAGCGTACCGTTGCCCCGAATGCGGCTCCACGGTTCATTCCGTGGTGGGTGTATTTGCGCTTTCCGGCGACAGGATAAAGCTGAAATGCTCCTGCGGAGGGAGCGAGCTTCTGATAGAAAATACGCAGGACGGCAAAATGCGTTTTACCGTGCCGTGCATTTTCTGCCCGCATCCGCATAATTTTCTCATTTCGCGCAAAACCGTGCTCTCGCGCGAGCTTTTCACGATACCGTGCGGGCTGGCGGGCTATGATATCTGCTTTATGGGCAGAGAGGATAAAGTCCGCGAGGCGGTGGAGCAGTCGGACAAAGAGCTTTATGAAGAAATCTCCGCCGAGGAGATACAGGAATTAAAAGACAAAAATTCTTCGGAAAGCTATTACGACGAGCATATAGCGGATATGCTGGTATACGTTTTCGGCGAGCTGTGCGAAGAGGGCAAAATCCATTGCAAATGCGAGGACGGCGGCGATTTTCTTTGCGAAAAGACAGGCGAGAGTGTTCGCATTTCGTGCAAAAAATGCGGCGCGTCTTTCGAGGCGGAGGCAGAGGAAACTCCTGCCACATACGCCGTGCTGAATGCAAATGAAATATATTTAAATTAAAATAAAAGTGAGGAAAAAATCATGAGTAAGATCGTATGTTTCGGCGAGCTGATGCTCCGCCTCAATCCCGAAGGCTATCTGCGTTTTGAACAGGCGGATAAATTTATGGCTACATTCGGCGGCGGCGAAGCAAATGTGGCTGTTTCTCTTGCCAATTTCGGCATGGATGCTTCTTTCTGCTCAAAGCTTCCCACGCATGCCATAGGAAATATGGCTGTACGTGCGCTCCGTGCGGAAGGCGTTTCCACGGCGGATATCGTCCGCGGCGGCGAGAGAGTCGGCATTTATTATATTGAAAAAGGCGCTTCCCAGCGTCCTTCCAAAGTTATTTACGACAGAAAATACAGCGCCATCGGCATGGCGAGCCGTGAGGATTTCGACTGGGATAAAATCCTTGCCGATACGGTATGGTTCCATTTTACGGGTATCACACCCGCGCTGGGCGACAATGTGGCTGAAATCTGTCTGGACGCCGTAAAGGCATGCCGCGAAAAGGGCATAAAAGTAAGCTGCGACCTCAATTTCCGCAAAAATCTCTGGACGAGTGAAAAAGCGGGCAATGTGATGGGCGAGCTGATGAAATATGTCGATGTATGTATCGCAAATGAAGAGGATGCCGACAAGGTATTCGGCATAAAGCCGGATCACAATGATGTGGACAGCGGCAAGCTCAATCGCGAGGGTTATATCGACGTGGCAAAGAAGCTTTCCGAGCGTTTCGGCTGTGAAAAAGTGGCTATCACTCTGCGTGAAAGCATATCCGCAAATGATAATAACTGGGCAGCTATGCTTTATGACGGAAATCAGGCATATTTCTCCAAGAAATATGCCGTGCATATAGTAGACCGCGTAGGCGGCGGCGATTCTTTCGGCGCGGGACTTATTTACAGTCTGCTTTCCGGTTACGGCATGCAGGAAACGATAGAATTTGCCGTGGCGGCTTCCTGCCTGAAGCATACTATCGAATATGATTTCAACCGCGTTTCCGCAGACGAGGTAAAGGCTCTCGTCAAGGGCGGCGGCAGCGGCAGAGTTCAGAGATAAATTTGTGAAAACATGAAGCAGGGGAGCGCCGCTCCCCTGTTTTATGTTTTTTCTTTTTGTGGTTGTTTTGTCCCTGCGGGGACGGCGGGGGCGCTCTTTTTATAAAAGCGCAAAAATTTACTCTTTGCCAAGAGGGGGCGGGCGACTGCGGTCGCCCGTTACGGGGTCGCGCTGCCCCGTGACCAAAAGCGCGGCAAAAGTCATCAAAGGAAGGCTCCTCGCCCTCCTTTGCAAACTACCTCGCACACCGTCGAGTTAGCCGCAGAAAGTAATGCGCGGCAAGTATGTGCTATAAATAGCAAATCAAAAAGCTTTTGTCTATCTCTCCGCAAAACTACCGCCATACCGCGCGTGCGAACACAGTATGCCGCAAAAAGCGAGCAGATTCGACGGGGTGGATGGTGCCACGCCGAAAGTTTAGATACACTTCCCACTATAGTTTAAACTCCGACTATGCGAGCATGGTTTGATGGACATCGAGTTGGGGCGGCTAAAGCTAAAATCTGAACAAACTAAAGTCTGTGTTAAGCGGGGGTCTGAATCATACTTCCGGTTTAGTCTACGGTCGGACTGTCGGGGCAATATGTTCGCACTGGTCGCCGCGAGGCGACAAAGAAAGAGTTCAAAAGAGGAATTGACACATACGCGCAGCGTGTGTGTCGGCGTCGCCGAGACAGGAGTTAATACCTTCCTCTTTTTGACTTTTGGTACTTTTCGTCAGTGAAAAGTACACCCCGTTCTCCTTGCGGAGAAAAGAAACAATCCCTCACCCGACTTCGTCGGGAGCTCTGACCCTTTCTCGGCGAAGCCAAGCAACGTGCTTCGCACATTGCTTAATTCCCTTTACACAAAGGAGCCGAAGCAACGCGCTCCGCGCATTGCTTAATTTCTTTGCACAAAGAAAAACGATCCTTTTTGGTACTTTTTACGAAAAGTACACCCTTTCTTTGGAAAAAGAAACTTTTCTTTTTCCGCAAAAAACACAAAAAACCGCAGGGCTTTTTGCCCTGCGCTTTTTCTTTTACTTCTTTTTTATTATGAACTTCACCGAGGGTGAAAAGACATTGTCTATTTTATACCGCATATAATTCGGATCGATTTTCCCCACGGCGGAAGCGATGATTTTGTTTTTCTGCTCCATTTCGGAAAGCGTTTCGCCGAGGAAATCGAAAACATAGTCCCCGCCCGGCTTTTCCGAAAGCGAAAGCGTGATATCGCCGTTTCCGCGGAAAACAAATTTCATTATGCGCGTAAAAGGCGTTTCTTCATAATCCGTCGTTATTTTCAGGACGGGCTCGTCATCTTCGTTTTTCGTGAAAACGGCACGCGAAGCGATTTTATACGGCTCGCCATGGAAAGACAATTCCGTAAAAAGTGCCTTTTCTATGCCGAGCGGTAATTTGAAAACAGCATCCGCTTCCTCATAAATCATATAAAAACATTCGTTTTCAAAAGCAAACGAAATTTTCTTTGTGCCTTTGGAATAATTATTCTGCGTCGCCTGCAAAAGCATGGGCATCAGTCCCACTTTGGCGGCGCGCGCATCGTCGGGGATAAGCGTGAAATCGCCGAGCGCTTTTATTTTCGCCCGCATTTCCTTTTGCTTTGCCCGCTCGCGCAGCGAAAGCTTCGTTTTTCCGCAGAGCTTTTCCAGCGTATGCGAAAGCATTCTCGCATTATGTCTGTTTTCGGGGAGCGACGCGGGAAATCTGCGGCAGAAATATTTTATCGCATATTTGTAATACGAGCTTTGCTGGAAAAATTCATTATTTCCCGCAGTGGAAGCGATGATGATACCGCTTTCGGGGAAACACATCGTATTCTGCCCGAACATTCCGTTGAAAAGGAAAATATTATGCTCGCGCGCGTGCCATATCTGATAACCGTAATTGAAATCGCCGCAGCTTTTCGGCGCCTCGGCATGTACAGCCGCGGCGAGCCTGATATATCCCTCGGGCACGAGCTGTTTTCCTTCCCATTTGCCTCCCTGCATCACGAGCAGACCCAATTTTGCCATATCTTCGGGGCGGATATAAAGTCCCCAGCCGCCTTTTTCTATGCCCTCGGGGCTTTTTTCCCAGAAAACATTCGTTATGCCCATTTTCGAAAAGAGCTTTTCCGAAAGAAAATCAAAAAGTCCCTTTCCGCTTCTGCATTTCACTATGGCGGAAAGCATATAAGTATTCAGACTGTTGTAATTGAAAGTTTCCCCCACGTCGCCTTTTACCGAGGAGGAGAAAAATGCCTTTATCCACGAGCTGTCCGCCATGGAACCCGCCTCCGCAAATGTAGCGCCGGAGCGCATGGTGAGCAGATCCTCCACGGTGAGATTTTTGTATTTTATTTTTGCCAGAGCATTGTCATCGTCGGGAAACATGTCTATCACTTTTTCGTCGAGGCGGAGCTTGCCTTCCCCCACGAGAATGCCTATGGCAAGCGAAGTCAGACTTTTGCATTCGGAAAAAGTGCTCGCGCTGTATTCCGCGCTGTGCGTGCCGAAAGCCGCGTCGCATATCACTTTGCCGTTCTTCACTATCAGCACGGTATGCATATTGAGGGATTTATCCAGCTCCAGCGCAGTCAGAAATTCCGATATATAATCGCTTCCCACTCCTTCGCTTTCCGGAGAAACGCGCGGCAGAGGAGAAGCGACCGGCGCTTTCCCAAGCGAAGGCTTTTGCGGAGAAAAGGCGAGTATCGGTTCCGTCGCCGCTTTGTCATCCATCAGTCTGCCGACGAGAGTGAGTGTTCTGCTCATTGTTCCGAGTCCCATGAAATATACCTCCGTTTATTTATATTCTTTCGTAAAGCGCGGCTATCGCGCGTATTTTCTTTGCCAGTGCCTGCGTGGCTGCGCCTTTTTTCATGCGCCAGCTCCAGTTTCCGCATTGCTTGCCCGGCGTATTCATTCTGGCTTCCGACCCGAGTAGCAGATAATCCTGCATCTGCGCGATGAAAACGTCTGCGACAGAGGAAGCCCCGCCGCGGATGAGTCCCCATACGGCGCCCTCGGTTTTATTCAGCCCGAAATAATGTGCCGCATGCTCCGCGGTTTTTTTGTCGGCGGCGGAAAGCCAGCCCTGCGCCGTATCGTTGTCATGCGTGCCGAGATAGCAGACGCAGTTTCTCTCATATCTGTGCGGCAGATAATCGCTCGGCTCATCTCCGCCGAAAGCAAATTCCAGCACTTTCATTCCCGGAAATTCCGAAAAATCCAGCAGCTCGCGCACGTCGTCGCCGAGTATGCCGAGATCCTCCGCGATAAATTCCGCTTTCGGGAAAGTGTCTTTCACGGCTTTTATGAAATCTTTGCCGCCGCCCGCGCACCATTTGCCGTTTTTGGCTGTTTTTTCTCCTGCGGGGATGCTCCAGTATGAAGCAAAGCCGCGGAAATGGTCCAGTCTTATCACATCATAAAGCCGCAGTGACGCGCCGATGCGCGCGAGGTGAAATTTATATCCGTTTTCCTTTGCGCGGCGCCAGTCGTAGAGAGGATTTCCCCAGAGCTGACCGTCCTCGCTGAAATAATCGGGAGGAACACCCGCCACATTTTTGCAGCGCAGGTCGTCATCGAGCTGAAATTCCTTCGGAGATGCCCATACATCGGCGCTGTTTTGCGAAACATATATCGGCATATCGCCTATTATTTTTATCCCGAGGGAATTTATGTATTTTCGGAAATTATCCCACTGCGAAAAGAAAAGATACTGCACAAAAATATAAAATCCCATGCGCTCGCCGAGCTTTTCTTTATATTCCGCCATGGCGCGCGGTTCTCTTTTGCGTATGTCCGCGTCCCATTCCTGCCAAGGTTTCCCGCAAAAATATTCCGAGAGCGCCATGAAAAGTGCGTAATCGGAAAGCCATGCGTTTTCCTTTTCATAAAAAGCGAAAATCTCGCGCGCATATTTTTTTCTGCCCGCCATGTATGCCTTTTCGAGCAAAGCATAGCGCGTATTGTAAAGCGCACCGTAATCGGTTTTGCCCGTATTTTCCGTTTTTGCCGCGTCCGCTTCCGCCTCCGTGAGCATGCCGTCGCGCACGAGTATATCTATATCTATGAAATACGGATTTCCCGCAAAGGAGGAAAACGGCTGATACGGAGAATCTCCGTATCCCGTCTGCCCCGCGGGGAGTATCTGCCAGTATTTCTGCCCTGCCGCCGCGAGAAAATCCGCGAAATCGCAGGCGCATTTGCCTATCGAGCCTATCCCGTATTCCGATGGGAGCGAGGATATGGGCATCAGTATTCCGGAGCCGCGTTCCATTTTTTTAAATCATCTCCTGCCAAAGTATTCGCCAAAATGCGGCGCGCTTTCATAATCGGTCGGTTCCCATTGCCGTTTCAGCGCGAAAAGATGCGCGGCGGAATGCCGCAGCATACAAACAAACGTAAATCCGTCGGGAACTCCCTTGAAATTGTCCTCATCTATATCCACCCATGTGCCCGTGGGGACCCCTACGGAGAAAACCTCCAGCGCGGGGCAATCCTTTATCGCGCCCGCTTCTATTACGGAAACAGCGTCGTGCAGAAATATCGCGCGCAGATTTTTGCCCGCAAAAGCACCGCTGCCTATTTCCTTCACGGCATAAAGCTCGCCGTGATACGAAACATAGTTTGGCAGCACATACACGTCGGCGGGAAAGCGGTAAACTTCGCCCGCGCGCAGTGTATCGGGCAGTGAAATCAGCTTCGCCGTGCCCGCATATTCGTCTATTTCGTATTTTGCTCCGCGCGAATCCGTATCCGCGGAAATCATTGCTTCCGTATAATTTACATAAACGAAATATCCCGCCGTGAGTCCGCCATAGGATATATCCACGCGCCGCCTGCCCGATATCGCGAAATTATATTCCGGCTCGGCATAAATGCGCGATATCTCGTTTTCCGTGAAATAAACGGCGATGAAATCGTTCATCGCATCCGGCTCTTCGCCGATGTTGTAATCGGTTTTCAGGTTTATTATGCCTATCGTGCCTATCTGCCATTTTTCGTAATTTACTTTGTTTTTCATCATATAATACGCCGAGGTTTTGCCCGCCGCGGTATAAACGAAAATATTTTCCGCGGCAAAGGCGTCCGTGCCGATATATTCGGGCGAGGGCGGCACCACTATATACGAAAGCGCGTCGCAACGGTAAAAAGCACCGTCGCCTATATAGTTCACGCCCGCGCCGAGGATGAGCACACCGGAAAGCGACGTGCAATCCTTAAAGGCGCCGTCGCCTATATACGTCACGTTTTTGGGTATATCCGCGCCCTCGAGAAAATCGCACCGCGCAAAGGCATAATTGCCTATATATGTCACGCTCTGCGGAATATCGAGCGAGGAAAGCGAACCGCAATCGGAAAAAAGCCCGTCGCTTATTTTCTTTATATCCGTCGGCAGCTTTACCGAGTAAAGACTGCTGCAAAAAGCAAAGGCATTTTCGCCGACAGTGCAGTTTTTGCGCGGTAATTCCGCCGTTTTCAGCCGCATGCATTCATAAAAAGCGCCGCTTTGTATTTCCGAAACAAAAGGACAGGATACCGCCGTGATATTCTGATTTCCGCGGAAAGCGCGGTCGCCTATCGCATATACGGGATATTCCTTTCCCGCTGCCGTGACGGCGCGCGGAATGCTCACTTTGTCGCGCGTGTGTCTGCCGTTTATCAGCACGGCGCCTTTTTCATCTATGGCATATACGGCGCCGTCGGGCGAACGCATATCTTCGTCCAGCGCGGGGATATATTCGCCGCGCACATTCACCGTCACCTCGGCATAAAGCCCGCCGCAGTAAAATTCCACCGCGGTTTCGCCTTCGACTGAAAAATCGTATATCATTTCCACGGCGCTCTCCGGCAGAGAAACTTTTTCATCGCCCGAAAGAGCGGTTATTTCGAAATCCGAGAGAGAAGCCGTAGCGCCCACGGCAAAAATGCCGTCGCCCTTTACCGCGGCAAAAAGCTCGTCTGCCGCGATATTTTTTATCGTGAGAATATATACCTCGCCGCCCGAAAAATGCAGGCGGAAACGGTTTTCGCCCGCTTCGGGAGAGAGAATTTCCGTTTCGCTGTAATAATTTTCCTCCATATCCTCGGTTTCAAAGGAAACATTGCTTTTTATATAATCGGTGAGCCGTATGTCACCGGCATTTACAAATTCCGCTTTTATTTCGCCGTTTTCAAGATAAAAAGGAGAAAGCAGGACAATATTTGCCTTTTCCGCATCCTTCGCGCAGGAAGAAAGCAACAGCATAAAAACAAACGGGATGATGAAAAATATCCTCTTTTTTATCATGCGTTCCGGCTCCTTTTCTCGAAAAATATAATATTTCATTATAAATTATACACGAAAATCGGCATTTAGTCAATATCTCCGGAATATTTGAGAAAAAAGCAAAATATATATATGTCGAGAAAAAAAGACGGCGCGTCTTTTATTTTGTAAAAAAAGCGGACTGTCTTGAATTTTTGCAAGGAGGCTCGTGATGAGTATTTACAGCGATATAGCTACAAGAACAAACGGCGATATTTACATAGGCGTAGTAGGTCCGGTAAGAACGGGAAAATCCACTTTTATCAAGAAATTCATGGAAACTCTTGTTATTCCGAATATCAGAAACGAATATGATAAAAAACGCGCCAAGGACGAAATGCCGCAGAGCGCGGCAGGTAAAACCGTGATGACGACGGAACCGAAATTTATCCCCGATGAAGCGGTGGAAATATCGCTGGACGGCGGCGCTTCGCTTTTCGTGAAAATGATAGACTGCGTGGGATATATCGTCCCCGAGGCGCTCGGCGGAGAGGAAAACAATAAACCGCGCATGGTGATGACCCCGTGGTCGGATGAAAGCATGCCTTTTGAAGAGGCGGCGGAAATGGGCACGGGCAAAGTGATAAAAGAACATTCCACCATAGGCGTGCTCGTCACGAGCGACGGCTCTTTCGGCGAATTTTCGCGCGAAAATTACGAAGACAGCGAGCGCAAAGTGGCAAACGAGCTGAAAGCCATAAACAAACCTTTTGTGATAATACTCAATTCCGCCACGCCCGAAGCGCAAAGCTCCGTAAATCTGGCTCTGGAAATGGAAAAGGAATACGGCGCGCCCGTAGCGCTGGTAAATTGTCTTGATCTCGATGCAAACGATATAAAGCATATACTGGAGCTGGTACTGCTGGAATTTCCGATAACGGAAGTGAGCATCCGTCTGCCCGATTTCATGGATGCGCTCGATGAAGACAATTATATCCGCAAAAGCGTTTATGAAGCCATTATTTCCTGCGCCGCGAAAATAGAAAAAACGGGCGATGTAAAGGAAGCTTTTGCTCCCGCCCGCGAAAACGAATATATCGCCGAAATAAAAAGCGACAAAATAGATCTCGCCACGGGTGCGGCAGAGCTGAGCGTGATACCCGCAAAGGGACTTTTTTATAAAATAATAGGCGATATGACAGGCATAAATATCGCCGACGACGGCGCTCTGATGTCCACGCTCATCGAGCTTTCCAAAACGCAGAAAGCATACGACAAAATAAAAGCCGCGCTCGCTTCCGTAAATGAAACGGGTTACGGCGTGGTTACTCCGGATATCGGCGATATGACGCTGGAGGAGCCGGAGGTAGTGAAGCAATCGGGCGGATATGCCGTGAAATTGCGCGCCACGGCGCCGTCCATCCACATGATAAAGGCAAATATCGCGGCGGAAGTTTCGCCCGTGGTCGGTACGGAACAGCAATCGGAAAATCTCGTGCGTTTTCTGCTCGGCGAATTTGAAAAAGCGCCGGGCAAAATATGGGAAACGAATATATTCGGCAGATCTCTGTACGATCTGATGTCCGAGGGGCTTTCGGGCAAGCTGGCGAATGTGCCCGAGGACGCCCGCGAAAAGCTTTCGAAAACGCTGGAGCGCGTGATAAACGAGGGCAGCGGCGGTCTGCTCTGCATAATATTGTGAGGGAAAAGAAGCGGGCAGATGCCCGCTTCTTTTGCCGAAAAATATAAAAAATCTACTTTCCTTTACGAAGGAAACGAAGGTGTACTTTTTATAAAAGCGCAGAAAATTTCTCTTTGCCAAGAGGGGAGCGGGCGGCACTTGCCGCCCGTAACGGGGTCGCGCTTTTCATAAAAGCGCAAAAATATTACTCTTTGCCAAGAGGGGGCGGGCGACTGCGGTCGCCCGTGGACGGGGTCGCGCTTTTCACTGACGAAAAGCGCGGCAAAAGTCATCAAAG
>CAKRQU010000021.1 GCA_934394585.1 uncultured Eubacteriales bacterium
CCATACCGCGCGTGCGAACATATATCCCGCAAAAAGCGAGCAGATTCGACGGGGTGGGTGGTGCCACGCCGAAAGTTTAGCTACGTTTCCCACTATAGGCTAAACTCCGACGGAGCGAGCATAACTTGATGGACATCGAGTTGTGGAAGGCTTAGTTCTGGTCTGAGCAAACTAAAGTCCGAGTTAAGCGGGGAGTCTGAACCGCGCTTCCGGTTTAGTCTGTGGTCGGACTGTCGGGGCAGTATGTTCGCACGAGTCGCCGCGAGGCGACATAGAAAGAGTTTAAAAGAGGAATACCTTCCTCTTTTTGACTTTTGGTACTTTTGGTCATGAAAAAGTACACCCCATCCTCCCCCGCAGGGACAAAAAACCACCCGTATGGCGGGTGGTTTTTTGCTTTACCGATTGTCTTTTAAAATTTCGTTTTATTTTCTGCCGCAGCCGCAACCGCTCTCGCCTATATCGTTTCTCACATTTGAAAGTGCGGGCGGATAAAATTCGTCTACGGGAAATGCTATGTGTTTGAATATATCGCAGGGATTATCGGCGCTGGGCGAAATGCATTCCTTCTCTGGAACGGTATACTCGCTTCCCGATACGAGAAACTGACCGGGACGCTCTATTCTGACCACGGAGAAAAATCCGAGAGAGACAAGCAGTCTTTTTCCCGTTTCCTCAAAGCAGAGCCTGCCGGAAATGCGTCCGCATACGGATTCGGGCATATCGCCGTCGGTTATGCAATTGCTTCCGGGGCAGGTAGCTGCCTGCGAGCTTACCGTGCCGCAACAGGAAGGACTCTGACTTCCGCTGCAACCGCAGGGTGACGGATTGCATCTGCAAAATTCCATTATTTTCGCGCCGAGAACTATGGGATCCACTATCTCGAGCACAGCCGTGGGCAGATTGCTGCTCACATTTTCCTTCATTCTGCTGCCCGGGCAGAAGCTGTTGTTTTCGGGATCGCTCTTGAATATATTTACATTGCCTTCGCTTCCGTAAAGAATAACCTGTTTGTCTACCACGGCTATTCCTTCCACATCCTGCGGTCTGCCCATACATGTGCAGCATTCCGCCGTTATTTTAACGTAAATTCTCATATTGATATGATAAAATCCCCTATTGAAAGGCACGGGATCCACCGAAAGAGATGCGGAAACCACTTCCGCGCATTTCACTCTCGCATTTGAGCTGCGGTCGACTATTTCGTTGCCCGCATCGGTTAAGTAAACAGGAACATCCTCAAAGCAATCCTTATCACGGCAGCTGTCGAGGATTCTGTTTGTGTCTATATAAACGGTATCGCGCCCGCCGAAGCACGGCGATGAACTTCTGTTATCTGGCATAAAAAACATCCTCCGAATAAAAATGTAAATGAGTTTGCAAAATATTTTGCTCTCATGCTACATTCTATGCCGTGCCATCCTGATTTGTGCCGATAAGGTATAAAAATGCAAAAAACGGGCAAATCCGGTCGAAAAGCGTTTTTTTGCCGCACATAACGCAAAAACGCGCCGCTTTGAAAAAAGCGGCGCGTTTTTCCTGCTGTCCGTCAGCAATATTTCTTTACCTTTTCTGATGCGTCGGACTCTGCGAGAGAGCATGTCATCACGACATCTATCTCGTGGCTTTCGCAAAAAGCAGCCATCTCCTCGACAAAAGCGTCGAGAGCGGCAAGGTCGTTTCCGCAGATTTTGAGAGCGGAGTCAATGAATATATGGGTGATATCATGGTTGGAAGCATGGATTCCCGCTACAAAGCCGTAAAGCTCTTCGCCGTTTGCTATGGCATACTCGTTTGTATTTACAAGTCTTGCCTTGTATGTCACATCGTAGCGGAGCTTTTCACCTTTTTCGAGGCAAACTACGGAGCCTTCGGATTTTTCGGCTGTGGAATTGACCATTTCCACGAGAGTCTTGGTCTTGCCTGTGCCTTTTACGCCGATGATAATTTTCAACATATAATACCTGCTTTCCCAACGGAAATATTGCGCGCGATCCATGCCGTCCGTTTGCGGCATTCCTATGGATATAATCGTGCGTTTATTCTGTTATTATAATACAATAAAATCAAGTTTTTTGCAATATGTTTTGCGACAAATATAAAATTTTATATAGTTTTTACAAAAGTAAGCAAATAAAATTGGAATTATTTACTATGCCGCATAAGTATCACGGCTTTACCACGCGCTTTATGTTTTTTTCCAGCTTTATCCGCGCCACGGTAATTTCCCTGCCGCAGCCCAGACATACCGCTTTTATATCGGAACCAATCCGCTCCACCCTCAATTTGTCGGAGCCGCAGGGATGATTTTTCTTCATTTCGAGAATATCTCCCGCTTCAAATCTTATTATCTCCATAAAAGCCTCACCGTATCGCAAACTGAGAATTGTAAAGCCCCGCGTATATGCCGTTTTCCGCCATCAGGGCGTCGTGCGTACCGCTTTCCTTTATGCCCTCGGGCGTGACGACTATTATTTTATCCGCATTTTTTACCGTGGAAAGTCTGTGCGCCACGATAAGCGTGGTTCTGCCCCTGCAAAGCACATCCAGTGAATGCTGTATAGCCGCCTCGGTCGCATTGTCGAGCGAGGAAGTAGCCTCGTCGAGAATAAGTATCGGCGGATTTTTCAGAAATGCACGGGCGATGGATATTCTCTGCTTCTGTCCGCCCGAAAGCTTCACGCCGCGCTCGCCGACAAACGTATCGTATCCGTTCGGCAGGCTCGTGATGAAATCATGTATATTTGCATTGCGCGCCGCCTCGAAAACTTCTTCCTCCGTCGCATTCGGACGTCCCCACAGGATATTTTCGCGTATAGTACCCGTGAAAAGAAAAACATCCTGAGTGACTATGCCCACATTGGCACGCAGGGACGAAAGCGTATATCCGCGTATATCCCCGCCGTCGATTGAAATGCTGCCTCCGCTTATTTCGTAAAACCGCGGAATAGCATGGCATATCGTGGTTTTTCCGCTGCCGGAAGGACCGACGAGCGCCACCGTTTCGCCGCTTTTTATATCAAAGCTGATATTCGAGAGAACATCCTTTCCGCCGTCGCCGTAGGAAAGCGTCACTTTGTCAAAAACTATATCTCCGCGCGCTTTTCCGAGAGAAACCGCATCGGGCGAATTTCTTTCCGTCGGCGTATCGACCAGCTCACAGAAACGGGCAAATCCGCTCATGCCGTTTTGCAATTGCTCTATGAAATTTATAAGATTCTTTATCGGCGTCAGGAATATATTCACAAATATTATGAACGTGGCAAAATCCGTGACGGTGATAAAACCTTTGTATGTAAAAATGCCCCCGAAAACAAAAATCACCACATTCAGAAAATCTATGATGAAATTGTTTCCCGCGAAAAATTCCGCCATGGCTTTATACGATTTGCGCTTTGCATCGACAAATCTCGAATCGTTTTCGCGGAATTTTTCCAGCGCGTAATGCTCGCAGGTGAAAGCCTTTGATACGCGGATGCCCGCGATATTGTTTTCCAGCGCGGCATTTATTTCAGCCGTTTCCACGCGCGTTTCCTTGAAAGCCGCGCTCATTTTCAGGCGCTTTTTCGCCGCGTACCATACGAGCAGCGGAATAAAAGCGAAAATGATCGCCGTCAGCGGCAGATTTATCGAGCTCATCAGGAAAAACGACGGCACAAGCAGTAAAACGGCAAGTATCACGTCTTCCGGTCCGTGGTGGGCAAGCTCGGAAATCTCCTGCAGGTCGTTTATTATGCGCGACATTATCGCGCCGGTTTTATGATCGTCGAAATAGCCGAAAGGCAGTCTTTCGAGATGCTCAAAAGCTTCCCTTCTCATATCCGACTGCATATATACGCCCACGACATGACCGTAATACTGCATGAAATATTTCAGTCCCGCTTTCAGAATATAAATCAGAAGCAGCACCGCCGCAAAGAAAACGAGCGTGCGCAGCTTTGAATTCGGGATATAATCATTCAGCATGGAGCGCGTTATCATCGGGTAAAAAAGATCGCAGGCGGCGAGCAGTGCCGCGCATAGCAGATCCATCGCGAAAAGCTTTCTGTGCGGTTTGTAATAACTGATAAAACGCTTTAACATTTTTTATTTTTGCCTTTCGGTTTTCAGCCCAGCTCGGAAATTCTCTTTTCCAGCTCGGTCTTTCTTTCCTCATAGCCGGGTTTTCCGAGGAGCGCGAACATATTCTTTTTGTAAGCCTCCACACCGGGCTGATTGAAGGGATTTACGCCGAGCAGATAGCCGGAAACGGCGCAAGCCTTTTCAAAGAAATATACGAGATAACCGAAATCGTATGCGCTTCTGGAATCGAGATCGAGAACTATATTGGGGACGCCGCCGTCGGTATGTGCGAGCACCGTGCCGAGGAAAGCTTTCTGATTTACGGTATTCACGGATTTGCCCGCGAGGAAACCGAGTCCGTCCGCATCATCCTTATCGGAAGGAATGACAAAACCGTCCTCGTTATTTATGTTTATAACAGTTTCAAACATCACTCTCTCGCCCTCCTGGATAAACTGACCGATGGAGTGCAGATCCGTGGAATATGTCGCGGAAGAGGGGTAAATTCCCTTTCCGTCCTTGCCTTCGCTTTCGCCGAAAAGCTGCTTCCACCATTCGCATGTCATGGTGAGCGCGGGATCGTTTACGGCGAGAATTTCCACGCTCTTGGCGCCTCTGTATTTGCTTCCGCGATAAAGCAGATTGCGCACGGCGGCATATTTGAGGCAATCGTTGCTTTCAAAATCATCGCCCGCAAAATCTTCATGCGCTTTTGCCGCGCCGGCGAGCATTTCGTCGATATCCGCGCCGGAAACTGCTATGGGGAGCAGACCCACCGCGCTGAGAACGGAATATCTGCCTCCGATATCGTCATCTATCACAAAGCTTTCATAGCCGAATTCGTTTACCTGCGAACGCAGAGCGCCGCGCGCCTTGTCGGTGGTGACGAATATTCTGTCCTTTATGCCGTCCTCGCCGTATTTCTTTATCAGCAGCTCGCGGAATATGCGGAAAGCTATGGCAGGCTCGGTTGTTGTGCCGGATTTGGATATCACATTCACGCATACGTCCTTATCTTCGCACACGGAAAGAATATCACGCAGATGAGCGGAGGAAATATCATTTCCAACAAAATAGATATCGGGAGTATCTTTCTTTTTGTTGTTGTAAAAAGCGCCGTGAACAAACTCTATCGCCGCGCGTGCGCCGAGATAAGAACCGCCTATGCCGATTACTATGAGCACATCGCAGGATTTCTTTATTTTCTCCGCAGCCGCCTTTATGCGCTCCGCATTTTCCTTATCGTAAGTAACGGGAAGATCGAGCCAGCCGAGGAAATCGTTTCCCTCGCCCGTGCGCTCCGTCAGCGTTTTTGCCGCGCGGATTGTTTCTTCCTTTATGGAAGCAAGCTCGTTTGCGCCGAGTATGCCTCCGAGATATTTGTCCGAAAATCTGATTGCCATTTTTTATTACCTCATTTCTGAAAATTTATTTGCTTTTTTATATTGTCAGTTTATTGTCCTCCGACCGCGTTTTGTCCGTGCGGCCGCAGGAAGCGCGCTCGTCCGCACGGCAAAGATGTGCGGAAAGGCATCTGCGTTTTATCCCGTCCTTTCCGTCCGACGTCATCACAAAAACATTGTCGTCCAGATTTGCGCAATAATGCGAAGTTATCTCCGCCTTTTTCATTTCCGACATATTTCCTCCGAAAATCTTTTTTTACTTTATTTTCCGCGAAAATTATCGGATTATGCGTTTTCAGTCGGTTTCGCCCGTTTCTTCCGTTTCGTCATCCTCGCTGTAGCGCTTTACTTTGCTTTCGGTATATCCGTCTATGCCCGCGCGCTGCATTGCGCCGAATATTCTGTGGCGAATCCCCTTGTTATCCTTTTCCAGCCCGAGCAGCAGCTGCTTCATTTCCTCGCGCTCCGTGTGCTTGTTTGCAGGGCAGGAACTTTCCACCACGGGCAGATTTGCATGAAGCGCAAAATATTTTATATCCTTTTCCTGCGCATATACGAGCGGGCGTATCACCGTGATATCGCTCCTGTCCAGATACGTCACGGGGGCAAAACAGCCTATTCTTCCCTCATAAAAAAGATTGAGCATGAATGTCTGCACGGCATCGTCGAAATGATGACCGAGCGCCACTTTGTTGCAACCGAAGGATTTCGCCGCATCGTTGAGCATACCGCGCCTGAGCTTTGCGCAGAGCGAACAGGGATTGTTTTCATTTCGTATGTCAAAAACGATTTTGGCTATATTGGAAGGTATGATATGATATTCCACATGAAGCCTGCGGCAAAGCTCCTCCGCCTCGGAATAATCCGCCGGTGCTCTGCCTCCGCCGAGATCGTCGAATTTCATATCCACCGTTATCGCGACAAGCTCGAATTTCTTGGGATAAAATCTGCGCAGCTCCGAAAGCGTCCACAATAGCGAAAGCGAATCCTTTCCCGCGGAAACGCCCACCGCCACTTTATCTCCGTCCTCTATCATGCCGTAATCATCGCACGCGCGCCGCGCGTAGCTGAGTAATCTTTTCAGTCCTTTCAAAATAAAACCCCATTATAAAGAATTATACTATATAATACCAAATATTCCGCCTTATTTCAATAGTATTCTGCAAAATAATTTTTCTTTCTCCGCAAAAAATGGAAATATGTTGCAGTGCTTTTTCCGTATAAAAGCCGCCGTTTTACGGCAATACTTTTTACTGTAAAGCGTCGTAAATACCGCGATAAAATAAAATTTTGTCGGAAACGGAGCACAGTATGTATTATAACAAAGTCGAAATATGCGGAATAAACACATCAAAGCTGAAAACACTTTCCGATGAGGAAAAAGAGCGGCTTCTGATTGCCGTTTCGCAGGGGGACAAAAATGCCAGACGCGAACTGATCGACGGAAATCTGCGTCTTGTTTTGAGTATAATCCAGCGCTTCGGCGCAAGGGGCGAAAATCCGGATGATCTTTTTCAGGTGGGCTGTATCGGACTGATAAAAGCCATAGATAATTTTGATTTGAATATAGGCGTGAAATTTTCCACTTATGCCGTGCCGATGATAATAGGCGAAATACGCAGATATCTGCGTGACAACAATATGCTGCGGGTGAGCCGCGGTACGCGCGATCTCGCATACAAAGCGCTTTCCGCGCGCGATATTCTTTCGAAAAGGCTCTCCCGCGAGCCGACAATAAAGGATATCGCAGATGAAACGGGTGAAAACGAAAAAGCCATATCCGATGCGCTTGATGCCATAATGGCACCCGTATCGCTTTATGATCCAGTATATGGGGAAGGCGGCGGAGATTCCATATTTGTGATGGACCAGATAAAAGACGAAGAAAACAGCGACGAAAGCTGGCTGGAAAGCATAGCACTTTCCGAAGCGGTGAAAAAGCTTTCTGAACGTGAAAAAAAGATTATTTCCATGCGGTTTTACCGCGGCAAAACCCAAATGGAAATAGCGGATGAAATAGGCATTTCGCAGGCGCAGGTCTCGCGCATCGAAAAAGGCGCGCTGGAACGCATACGAAAGCAGATATGAAGGCAAAACCACCGGCGAGCCGGTGGTTTTTGTTTCGGTGCGCTTTTATAAAAGCGCGGGAAAAGTTAGTTTTTCTCCTCGCAGGAGAAACGAAGATGTACTTTTGCGTGACCAAGAGAAAGTTACTCTTTGCCCAAAGAGGTGGCGGGCGACTGCGGTCGCCCGAGGTACGATCGCGCTTTTGAGTGACCAAAAGCGCGGCAAAAGTCATCAAAGGAAGGCTCCTCGCCCTCCTTTGCAAACTACCTCGCACCCCGTCGAGTTAGCCGCAGGAAGTAATGCGCGGCAAGTATGTGCTACAAATAGCAAATCAAAAATATTTTTGTCTATCTCTCCGCACAACATCAGCTATACCGCGCGTGCGAACATAGTACGCCGCAAAAAGCGAGCAGATTCGACGGGGTGGGTGGCTCTCGCCGTGGCTTTTGATACACTTCCCACTGTAAGCTAAACTCCACCAAATCGAGCATGGCTTGATGGACATCGAGTCGGGGCGGCTACAGATTAAGTTAGAACAGACTAAATCCCGTGTTAAGCGTGGATCTGAACCGCGCTTCCGGTTTAGTCTACGGTCGGACTGTCGGGGCAGTATGTTCGCACGAGTCGCCGCGAGGCGACAGAAGGAGATGAAAAGAGGAATGCCTTCCTCTTTTTGACTTTTGGTACTTTTCGTCAGTGAAAAGTACACCCCCCGTCCCCCTCACCGGGGGAAAACTATCTTTGGGCGCTTTTATAAAAAGCGCGACCCCGTCCACGGGCGACCGCAGTCGCCCGCCCCCTCTTGTTGAAGAGTAACTTTTTTGGTACTTTTGGTCACGCAAAAGTACACCTTCGTTTCTCGGTAGAGAAAGAAACTTCCGCGGGCGGCGACTGCCGCCCGCTTCTTTTCCCCTTCTTTTCTTCAAAAGAAAACACGGGAAGCCCGCAAAGGCTCCCCGCATTTTTTATCTGTATTTATTTTCGAGTCCGTATTCTCTGAAATATTCGTCCACATCCACCACGGTATCCGTGTGTCTTGCCTTTTCTGCGGCAAAAACTATGAGATGATTTGCCGCGGAAACGGATATATCCGCGACAGAACAACCGTTGTATATTCCGTTGAAATAATCGTAGAGATCGGCTATCATGCCCTGATCTCCGCCGCCGTGGCCGCCGAGTATGGATTCATCCGTTTCCACTACGGGAACCTCGCTCCAGCTCTTTGTCGCAAAGCTGAAAACGCGTATCGCCGTATCGTTTGCTTCAGCTACCAGTTCGCCATTTGTGCCGAAAAGATGAATGGCTCTGCCGCCGCCGTTGAAAGGATTCATCGTAAAGCTTGCCGTGGTATCGCCTTCAAAAAGCATATTCACCACCTGGTGGTCAACCACATCGTTGTTCGCATGGAAAACACAAAGACCGTAATCCGTGGTTTTCAGCGCTTCCATCACCTCATCATCCGTCGGATATGTGGTTTTGGAAATGTCCTTTGCCGCGGCGCGACGGAACCACAGATTCTTTTTATCATCATAATAAAGTTTTATGCAGTTGTACGGGCATGTATCCGCTATGGGGCATCCGCCGTCGGCACATCTTACGGGAGCACCTTCCGGTGCATTCTCGCTTCTGAAATATGTGAGATCTCCGAAAGAAGAAACCTTTTTGCAGGTTTTGCCGAGCAGCCACTGGATGATATCTATATCATGACAGCTCTTTGCGAGCAGCATGGGCGTGGATTCCTCCTCGCTGTGCCAGTTTCCGCGGACATAGCTGTGACTGTAATGAATGTTCTGCACTCTCTCGAGCGCTGTCACCGACATTATCTCGCCGAGAGCACCGCTGTCCACGATATCCTTCACTTTTTTGTAGAAAGGCGTGTAGCGCAAAACATGGCATACTATAACCTTTACGCCCTTTTCATGCGCCGCTTTTGCGATATCCGCTATTTCATCCACAGTCTGAGCAATAGGTTTTTCCAGCAGCAGATTGTACCCCAGTTCTATCGCCTTCATCGCCGGCTCATAATGCATATCGTCAAGAGTCGAAATTATCGCGATATCCGCAAATTTCGGTCCGGCGAGAATTTCTTCCCACGAGCGATAGCTGTTTTCCTCGGGAATACCGAAAGAGTGCACAAAAACATCCCGCGCGGCGTCTATCGGGTCGGCGACGCCGACAAGTTCGAATTTGTCGGGCTGCTCATTCATTATATTGAAATATCCTCTGCCTCTGCCTCCGGCACCTATGCATATAACTTTTAATTTTTTCATCAGAAAACCTCCGGTTTTATCTGTTGTTATGCGAGATGATTATACCATACCGTCATACGCAAGTCAAGCGCAAAATGCACTATTTTATTCCCGCGCCGGAAAGCACCGCACCCGTCGTTTCTCCGCGGTACCCGTATCTAAGCTCTTCCGCGCAAAAAGGCAGAGGGATATTGCCATCCAGCTTTATCAGTGAATAATTTCGCATAAGCGTCCCGGCATTTGAAATCACCGATTCGCGCACAGCGGCTTTCGCTATGCTCTGCGCGTTTTCTATGACACCGCAGAGAGAACCGTATTCACATATCAGCGCGGCGGCGGTTTTCGGTCCCACTTTCGGCGCACCTTTTATATTGTCCGAGCCGTCGCCCACAAGCGATTTGAAATCCGCATAAACGCATGGCTCTATGCCGAATTTTTCGCGGACCTTTCCGATTGTGAAAACTACGGTATTCTCGCCGCGGTATCGCAGAACGGAAACTCTTTCCGATATAAGCTGAAAAAAGTCGCTGTCAAAAGAAGATATCACTACTTCGCCGTCCGCATTTTGCGCATAAGAAGCTATCATATCGTCCGCCTCGCAGTTTTCCGTTTCGAAATGGCGTATGCCGAGAAAATCCAGTGCAGCATAAATGAAAGCGAGCTGTGAAAAAGGCGTTTCCTCCTCCGGCATACCCGAAAAATCAGGTCTGTTTGCCTTATATTCGGGCAGTATGTCCGTGCGCGCGTTTTTTGTTTCTCCGTCGAAAACAGCCACTATATGCGTCGGGGCGGTCATGCGGATTATCTTCAGTAAAGCTCCGACAAAGCCGACTGTGCCGCCTATCGGTTTGCCGTCGGCATTCATTATTCTCGCCGGCATACCGTAAAACATCTGAAAAAGCAGATTGTGCCCGTCTATTATCAGTAATTTCCCCATAAAACCTCACTTTTTGATATTATACAATTGTTAATTGATTTTATTCAATTGTATAAATTGAATTAACATTTGTATAAAATACTTTTTTGTCACTTTTTCGCATTCATCACGCAATAGTTCACGTCTTTTGTCTCGTTTGTTATTTTCCATAGCACGCCGTATTCAGTATGATGCGGCACAAATCCGCATTTTTCCTGACAGCGGCGGGATTTCTCGTTCCCCGAAAAATAAGAGCACCATACTCTGTCTGCTTTCATATCGTCAAAGCAGTATTTCAGTACAACCGCCACTGCCTCCGGAATAAGCCCGCGTCCCCAATAAGGTTTGCCTATCCAGAAACCTATTTCAGGTTCCCCTGCGAATGCGCAAGCCGCGTCCGTAGGGAAAAATCCTATGCTGCCCACCGGCTCTCCGCATTCCTTCAGCGTGACGGCATAAGTGCCTTTTGCCGAGAGTACATTTTTTATTACTTCCCTGCTGTCGTTTTCATCCTTGTGCGGATGCCAGCCTGCGTCGGGTCCGATGTCTGGCGAGCTCGCATATTTATACAGTGCCTTCGCGTCGCTGTCTTTCCATGGGCGCAGTATCAGACGCTCTGTTTCAAAGCTCGGCGGCGCATCAAAATATCCGCATTCAAAAGCTATCCTGCGCGCGGCTTCTTTTTCGTCGATGTCGCTCACATCGACCTTTTTGCCGCCCGTTTTTTCATATAGCGGCAATCTCGCGCGGCTTCTCTCGAAAATATCGCTGCATCTTTTGCCTGCTGCGATATCGGCATCGAGATGACGTTTCAGCGCCTCTTCCGAAAGAGTAAGCGTGAAAAGGCGAAATTTCACATCAGTCATATCGAGGCGCGAAATAATCTCATCTATTATTTCCCGTTCATGCATCACCCAGCAGAATATGATATTTTTATATTCCGAGCAGCGCAGAAAATTGCCCAGCACATAGCTTATATTGTCCATGACCATGGCTTTGGTTTCATCGGTCACGGTGAACGGACGCATATCCCAGCACCAATCTCCGTCCAGAAAAGCCGCCGGCTTCATTATATCGCGCAGAGCCGTGCAGGTCGCCGACTTTCCCGCGCCCATTGTCCCGTTCACAAAAATCAGATTTTTCATTTTGTCCTCACTGTAAATATTTGCAAAAAAGCCCCGTATCGCGGGGCTTTTTTATGCATGCTTTTATTTTGCCGCATCGGCGAGTTCGTCGAGCTTCTTGTTTCTGAAATAAAGTGCCGCATCGATCGAAATTTCTATGAAGTTCAGCACATAGAAGAAGAAACTGAGATAGAAGATAAATCCGCCGCTCGTCAGCGCGGGAGATGCGATATAAATAATTTTTCTCGCAATACCGAATGCGTATCCGATGAGCAGAAACACCTCAAAAAAGAGGCTCTTTCCCTTTGCCGTGCGCGAAATCAGTGATTTTCTTATCGAAATAGGCCATGAAAGACCGAAGCAGAATATTGTAAGTGCTTCAAAAAGGTCAACAATTTGTGTAATAGTCATTTTATTTTACGCTTTCTTTTCAGTTTTGTTTTCTTCTGTAATCGGGGAGCAGTTTCGGCGAAACAGCATCTGTTTCGATGCCTGCGGCTTCGCGCTCCGCGTCAAATTTTGCTATATGTTCGAGCGTAAGAGCACCGACTTTTACATTCTTCGCCTGCTCTGCCGCATTTTTGCCGGCACTTCTGCCGAAAACTATTATGTCGAGGAGCGAATTGCCCATCAGACGGTTGCGTCCGTGAATACCGCCCACGGCTTCGCCCGCCACATAAAGATTTTCCACATTGGTCGTCATGCCGTTTACATTTATATCCAGACCACCGTTCTGATAATGGAGCGTGGGATAAACAAGTATCGGTTCTTTGCGTATATCTATGCCATAGCTTGCAAACATACGCATCATCGCGGGAATACGGCGCTCTATCGTACCTTCTCCGCCTATAGCCTCTATCATCGGCGTATCGAGCCATACGGCTTCGCCGCTTCCGGTGTCCACGCCTTCGCCGCGATCGGAGCATTCGCGTATTATGGAAGCCGCCGCTACGTCGCGCGTTTCCAGCGGATGCATGAATACTTTACCGTCGCGATTTACGAGCTTAGCACCGAGAGAACGAACCTTTTCCGTAACGAGCGCTCCGAAAATCTGCTGGGGATAAGCAGCGCCCGTGGGATGATACTGAAGCGTATCCGCATAGAGCAGCTTTGCGCCCACGCGATAACCGAGGACGAGTCCGTCGGCTGTAGCACCGTAGTGATTTGACGTCGGAAATCCCTGATAATGCATTCTTCCCGCGCCGCCCGTCGCGATGATTACCGTCTTTGCGCGTGCTACCATCAGCTCATGAGTTTCCATATTCATGAGCACGGCGCCTGCCGCCTTGCCGTTTTCATCGAGAATAAGCTCTATCGCCGCGGTGAAATCCACCACGGGAATGCCGCGGTTGAGCACTTCGTCACGCAGGGTTCTCATTATTTCGGCACCGGAATAGTCCTTTGCCGCGTGCATACGCTTGCGCGATGTGCCGCCGCCGTGGGTGGTTATCATTGTGCCGTCGGGCGCTTTGTCAAATTCCACGCCGAGGTCATTGAGCCATTCTATAGCTTCGGGAGCATCGCATACGAGCTTTGCAAGCAGTTCGCGCTTTGCCGCATAGTGACCGCCGCCGAAAGCATCCACAAAATGTATAGCGGGAGAATCATTCGGCTTGTCAGCCGCCTGTATGCCGCCTTCTGCCATCATGGTATTGGCGTCGCCGATACGCAGTTTTGTCACTATCATCGTTTTTGCGCCTGCGTTATCCGCCTCTATCGCTGCGGAAGCACCTGCTCCGCCTCCGCCGATAATAAGCACATCCACATCGTAAGCAATATCGGAAAGGTCCACATCCTCCGCCTTTATGCGGCTGTGAGCCTCCAGCATTTCGCAAAGCTCATGCGGAACAGCCTCGCCCTTATTGGGACCTATTTTCAGCGTGGCAAATTCGCTCTTTTTATAGTCGGGATGATAAGCCGCGAGGAGCGCGTCCTTTTCATCCGCAGTCATACGGGCAGGCTCATAAGCGATATTTTCTTTTCTTGCGGCTTCGACAGCGGCAAGAGATTTCTGAAATTCCTTTGAATACATTTTCCTGCCCTCCTTATTTCTCTATATCTCTGTTGTTGTAGAGTTCCTTCATTTCCTCTATCGGTTTGCCCATCAGCGCTTCGATGAGGTCGGTGAAGGTTCCGTCTTTTATCTCTTTCACTCTGTTTTCGAGATGCTCGGATTTCGGCGCGAGATATTTGCCGTTCAGTCTGCGGGCGAGCATAGCCACCTGCGGATGGGAAATTCCCGCGGGGCAACGTGAGGAGCATACTCCGCACATCACGCAGTCAAAAGATTCCTCCGCGCATTTGTCAAATTCGCCGCGCTGAGCATAAGCGATATACTGCATTACGTTCAGCCCCTGCGTACAGCTTTTTGTGCACGCATTGCAACCGACGCAGGCATATATTTCGGGATAAAGCTGCATCATTATCTGCTCTGTGGGCTTTATCTTTTCTATATCGTAAACCTGCTTTACCAGCGGGAAGAAAGGCAGGGTGGCTACATACATATTGTTTTCCACCTTGGTCTGGCAGGCAAGACAGGTTTTCAGCTCTCTCTCGCCTTTTATACGGTAAATCGTAGCGCACGCGCCGCAAAAACCGTTTCTGCAACCGCATCCGCGGACGAGCTGATAGCCGGCATATTCCATGGCGCGCATTATGGTCAGATTATCCGGCACACTGTATTTTTTGCCGAATAAATAAATATCTATCATATTTTCCATGCTGTTTTCCTCCATCAATATTCATTAGGAAGCTCATCCAGCTCATCGCAGCGAAATACCGGACCGTCTTTGCAGACATATTTGGCGCCGACATTGCATCTGCCGCATTTGCCTATGCCGCATTTCATGCGAAGCTCCAGAGTGGTATAAACCTGGGTTTTGTCAAATCCGAGTTCCTGAAGACCCGCGAGCGTAAACTTTATCATTATCGGGGGTCCGCAAAGTATCGCTATCTTGTCCGTGGAGAAGCCCAGCTCTTTTACATAATTGGGAACAAATCCGACGTGACCCGTCCATTCGGGCTGCTCGCGGTCTATCGTGAGATGCACGGAAACTCCCGCGTCCTTTGCCCATTCATCGATTATCTCTCTGTAATCAACGAGATCCTGCATACTGCGCGAGCCGTAAACCACATCTATTTTTCCGTAGCGGTCGCGGTAGTGGCGGCAGTAATTAATGACGGAACGGAGCGGAGCAAGTCCTATACCGCCGGCGATGAAAAGCATATCATGCCCGACAAATTCCGTATCCACGGGAAAAGGCTTGCCGTAGGGTCCTCTTATCGTTATCTGCTGACCGACCTCCATGGAATGAAGCCATTCCGTGACACAGCCGCATTTCTTTATGGAAAATTCCATATATTCTTCGTTTGTCGGAGATGATGTTATGGAAAACATAGCTTCGCCGACGCCCGGGATGGAAAGCATGGCGCACTGACCGGGCTTATGCTCAAAAGCCTTTTTGCCGTCCGGAGTCACCACGCGGAAAGTCTTTACATCGGGCGTATCTATGCGTATGTCCGTAACTACGCCGATGGCGGGGATAAGCGGTTCTCTCAGCTCAGCCATTTTTCTCTCCTCCTAATTTTTTCATTACCTTCACTATGTTCATCTGGATGGGACATTTTGCGAGGCATCTGCCGCATCCAACGCAGGAAAACATACCGTCGTTGTTCGTCGGGAAATAAACGAGTTTGTGCATAAATCTCTGGCGGAAACGCTCCAGCTGAGTAAGTCTGGGCTGACCTGCCGACATTTTGGTGAAATCGGAATACATGCAGGAGTCCCAGCAACGGAAACGCTTTACGCCGTGACCCGTATTGAAATCCTTGATATCATAGCACTGGCATGTGGGGCAGACAAAAGTACATGTGCCGCATCCGAGACACGACTGCGAAAGCTCTTTCCATTCGGGTGCGCCGAAAAATTCTTCGGTTTTTCCCGCGCCGAAAGCGTCTGCCGAAAGCGATGCGAGCGGCAGTTTTTTCATACGCTCATCTATGAGCTTTTTCTGCTCGGAAACGGGAGTTTCGTCCGCTTCCTCGGTAATGTTTTCGAGTCTTGCGAGCAGTTTTTCTCCCTTTTCCGTATTAGCCTGCATAAAGAGCGCGCCGTCTGTTTTCCAGCAGGAAATATCGCCCGCGGGATTTGCCGCATCTATGCCGAATGTGTGGCAGAAGCATGTTTCGGTAGGGCGCGTGCAAGCCATGGACATGATAACGGCATGCTCGCGGCGGTTTTTGTAGTAGGAATCCTGCGGCTCGGCAAGAAATACCTTATCGAGCACATCAAAGCTGCGCACATCGCATGCGCGCACTCCGAATACCACAAAATCCTCGCATTCTTTTCTTGTATCTATTATTTCGATGGTTTTTCCCGCTGTTTTGAAATCCATCAGGTTTTCCGTCTGCGGGAAAAAGAAATCTTTTGCACTGCGCACGGTATTGAGAGCGTCGGAAAGAGTTTTGCCCTCTTCCCATTTTTCAAATTTTGCGCCGGCTTTCGTATCTACGGGAAGATAAAGCGCATCCCCCTCGGATATGGCAGCAAAAAGAGTATTCAGATTGTCAAGCGAAATTTTACGCATTGTTCTCTCCCCTTTCCACAGCCTCGGAAGGTTCCGGATCTTCCGTAGTGTAATTTACTATCGGCGCGCGGTTTCCGACCTCTGCTCCCGCCTGATAATCGCCGTAGAAACGGTCGATATCGAGTATAAACTTGCGGTTCAGCAGGTGAAGCGGGATATGCTGCGGGCAAACGCGTGAGCACTCGCCGCAATCCGTACATCTGCCGACTACATGGAATGCACGGATGATATGGAACATTTTTTCTTCAAAAGAGTTTGATGCCGCCTTGTTTTCCACGCCGGAATTCGGATTGTCGAAAACGCATTTTTCGCATGTGCATGCGGGGCAGGCATCGCGGCACGCATTACAACGGATACAGCGAGAAAGCTCGCCCTGCCAGAAAGCAAAGCGCTCATCCGGCGTCATTTTTTCGAGTTTTTCCACCTCGTCGAAACGGGTATTTTCGATTACATCGCCGTCCTCGCCGATAAGCTCGTCGTAAGCGACGTGCTTTTTCGATTTGCAGCAGCGGCATCTCTCGGAAACAAGCTCTGTGCGCGGGAAAGTTTTCTTCCCGTCGTAAAGCGTATCTATCACTACGTCATCGCCTTCCTCCGAAACGGAAAGTATGCCTTCCGCATGGGATTTCAGCGTATTTACATCCATCATGCCGTCGCACGGAACGCCTATGACATACACCTTTTCGCGGTCAAAGCGATGCTCCGTGAGCAGCTGATTGAAACTGTATGTATCGCACGGCTTGAGAAAAACGATAACTTTATTTTCTCCCGCCGCCGTTTCTTTTATCAGATATTTCGAAAAGTTTGCGCCGCAGAAGCCGTTCCATACGAAATCCTTTTCCAGCTCCTCTGCGCTGTGAAATACGGCAGGCGTAACGTCGTAGTCAAATTCGCCCTTTTTCCACCCGAGTACTCTGTCTGCCGTACCGTTTTCGAGAAGCTCCTTTGCCTTGGATATGAGAATATCTCTTTTTATTTCTTGCATCTCAGATCCTCCAATCTCTTGTTTTCGCCCAGAGAAGCTACCTTCTCTGCGAAATCGTTCATCGTGGCGGCAAATTTTGCGCCTTCCGCCGCGCTCACCCATTCCACTCTCGTGCGTTCTCTTTCTATGCCTAGATAATCAAGCATGGAGAAAAGCAGAGCCATACGGCGGCGCGTATAATAGTTGCCCGAGGTATAGTGGCAGTCACCGGGGTGACAGCCGCAGAGTATCACGCCGTCCGCACCGCGCTGAAATGCACGGAGTATAAACATGGGATTTACTCTGCATGAGCATGGCACGCGGATTATTTTTACATCCGCGGGATAATTCAGTCTGTTGTTTCCCGCGAGGTCTGCGCCCGCGTAGGAACACCAGTTACAGCAGAATGCCACAATAAGCGGCTTATATTCGTTTACTTGCATATTGCGTCCACCTCCGCCATGATTTGTCTGTTGGAAAATCCGCGCAGATCCATTGCACCAGACATACAAGCCACCGTGCATGCTCCGCAGCCCTGACATACCGCTTCGTTTACGGAAGCGACGCGACGGACTTTGGTCGTTCTGTCGGGCATTCTGAATTCTTTTTCTGTATATGTTATTGCGCCGTAGGGGCAAACCTTTTCGCAGGTCGAGCAGCCGTTGCACATCATCTCATCGGAATGAGCGACGCAGGGGTTGCCTGTCAGTTTGTCCTTGCAGAGCAGTCCGATAACTTTGGAAGCAGCCGCTCCCGCCTGAGATACCGTTTCGGGGATATCCTTCGGACCCTGGCACGTTCCGGAAAGGAAAACGCCTGCCGTGGGGCTTTCCACAGGGCGAAGTTTCGGATGCGCCTCGGTGAAGAAATCGTTTGTATCCATGCTTGCCGTGAGCATGGTAGCGAGATGACGCGCGGATTTATCGGGTTCTATTGCCGCCGCCAGAACTACGAGATCGGCATCTATATGAAGCTGATTTCCGTAAATGAGATCGGAACCCTGAACTTTCAGCTTGCCGCCCTCGGGCGAAACCTTGCCTACCATTCCTTTTATATAATGTACACCGTATTCCTCCACGGCGCGGCGGTAAAATTCATCGAAATTCTTACCCGGGGTACGCACATCTATGTAGAAAACATAAACTTCCGTATCGGGATACTTGTCGCGGATGAGCATCGCGTGCTTTGCCGTATACATACAGCATATTTTGGAGCAATATTCCTTGCCCTTGCCCGCACAGGAAGCACAACGTGAGCCTACGCACTGAACGAAAACTATCGTATGCGGATGTTCGCCGTCGGAGGGACGCAGGAGCGTGCCGCCCGTAGGACCTGCCGCATTCATCAGACGCTCCAGCTCGAGCGATGTGATGACATCCTTTGACTGGGAATAAGCAAATTCATCGAATTTTTCCATCGAAATGGGATTGAAGCCCGTAGCCACGACTATAGCGCCGTACTTCTCTTCTATAAATTCGTCCTTTGCCTTATAATCTATGGCGCCCGCACCGCAAACCTTGGAGCATACTCCGCATCTGCCTGTTTTCAGCATCATGCAGTAATTCGGATCTATCGTAGCCACCTTCGGCACTGCCTGCGCGAAAGGAATGTATATTGCGCTTCTGTTGTTCATGCCGAGGTTGAATTCATTCGGCACTTTCTTCTGCGGGCATTTTTCCGTGCAGAGTCCGCAGCCCGTGCATATTTCTTCTTTTACATATCTTGCCTTGCGCTTTATCGTGACATTGAAATTGCCCACAAAGCCCTTTACATCCGTCACCTCGGAATAAGAGAAAATGCGTATTTTTTCGTTCTGAGCGACATCCACCATTTTCGGCGTGAGAATGCACGCGGCGCAGTCGAGCGTCGGGAAAGTTTTATCCAGCTGTGCCATTTTTCCGCCTATGGTCGGCTTTGTTTCCACTATATCCACGGGGAAACCCGCGTCGGCTATATCGAGAGCCGTCTGGATTCCCGCGATACCGCCGCCTATCACGAGTGCGCGCTTTGTAACGGGGCTTTCTCCCGGGGTCAGCGGCGCATTGAGATTTACCTTTGCCACAGCCGCCTTGCCGAGGATTATCGCTTTTTCCGTGCCCGTCGGCATATCTTTATGTACCCATGAGCACTGCTCGCGGATATTGGCTATCTCCACCATATATGGGTTCAGCCCCGCGGACGCCGCCGTTTTGCGGAATGTCGCCTCGTGCATACGCGGCGAGCATGAACATACCACGATACCCGTGAGATGATTTTTTTCTATTGCTTCCTTTATCAGATTCTGCCCTGCCTGAGAGCACATATACTGATAATCCGCGGAAACGACTACTCCCTGTTCGTGAGAGAGAGCCTCCGCCACTGCCTTTACGTCCACCGTTCCCGCGATATTTGTACCGCAGTGGCAGACAAAAACACCTATTCTTTGCATAGCTTGCCTCTCCTCCCTTATTTGGAATATTTGCGCATTGCCGAAACTATAGCCTGTCCCGGCATATCTTCATCGAGAAGCGCGGGGATATCATCCGCTTTGAGATGGTTTGCGCCTTTTTCGCGTATTGCGAGCAGACGGACAGCTTCCACGAGCTTCGCCGGCTCCACTCCGCGGGGGCATCTGTCCACGCAGGCAAAGCAGGAAAGGCATTTGTATACCGATTCCGATTTCATCAGCGTTTCTATATCGCCCGTTTCCACCATGTAGACAAACTGATGCGGATGATATTCCATTTCTCCGTAAGACGGACATGTGCCGGAGCACTTTCCGCAGCGCATGCATTTCAGGGGATTTACCCCGCTCATGCGCAGCACCTGCTCCTTTCTGCGATCGTTTTTACTCTCCATCCTGCTCCTCCTTTACGCCGAGTGCCTCGGCAAGAAGCTCCGTGAAATATACTACGGGAACAGAGCTTCCGTTTTTTACGAGATTGTATTTGCAGAGCGGACAAGCCGTAACTATCATATCCGCCCCCATTGCCGCGGCGCTGTCGCTCACGGCATTGGATTTCTTTTTTGCCAGCTCCGGATCCTCGAGCGCGACATATCCGCCGCAGCATTCGTTGCGCATGGAATATACCACCGGCTCCGCGCCTGTCGCGCGGATCAGATCCTCCATTATACGCGGGTTTTCCGCGTCGTCAAATTCCATTACTTTTGCGGGACGCAGGAGCATACAGCCGTAGTATGCGGCTATCTTTTTGCCCTTCAGCGGATTTACCGCCGCTTCCTTTACCCTGTCAAATCCCACGACATCGCGCAGCAGCTCCAGATAATGGTAAACCTGCGTTTCGCCGTTGTAGGGTGCGCCGTGATTTTTGTCCTGCGCCATATATAAATTCACCTTTGCGGCAAAATCCGCATCGGTTTTCATCGCGTGGTTTGTCTGCTTGATTACATTGTGGCAAGCCGAGCATACCGTGACAAGCGGCTCTCCCGCATCTCTTGCGGAAGCGAGCGCACGCACGCTCGAAAGCTTTGTCGCTATTTCGTCCTTTGCCGAAACGAAAACACCGCCGCAGCATTGCCAGTCCTTTATCTCGCAAAGCTCCACGCCGAGTTTTTCCGCGCTTTTTCGCGCATAGCGGTCAAGCTCCTTTGCCTTTGTGCGGAGAGTACAGCCTGGAAAATAACTGACTTTCATCATTTTACCTCCGATAAAAATATATCATACCATCTCTTCGGGATGGAATACCTCGTCAAATTTCTCTGCCGTGAGGAAGCCCAGCTCCACGCACGCTTCTTTCAGCGAAATATTGTCATTGTAAGCCTTTTTCGCCGTTTTTGCCGCGTTTTCATATCCGATATAAGGATTGAGCGCGGTCACAAGCATGAGCGAATTGTGCAGATTGTGATACATTTTTTCTTTATTTGCCGTGATACCCACAGCGCAGTTTTTATTGAACGATACTATAGCCTCTGCGAGAAGTCTTGCCGACTGGAGAAAATTGTATGCGGCGACGGGCATGAATACATTCAGCTCGAAATTGCCCTGGGAAGCCGCCATTCCGACAGCCACGTCGTTGCCCATTACCTGAACAGCTACCATTGTCACAGCCTCGCACTGAGTGGGATTTACCTTTCCGGGCATGATAGACGAACCGGGTTCGTTTTCGGGAATATGTATCTCGCCCATACCGTCGCGCGGACCGCTCGCCAGCCAGCGGATGTCGTTTGCTATCTTCATCATGTCGCAGGCGGTCGCCTTTATTGCTCCGTGAGCAAATACCAGCTCGTCTTTCGACGTGAGCGCGTGGAATTTGTTTACTGCCGTCACAAAAGGCTTGCCCGTGAGCGCAGCCACCTTTGCGGCGACAAGCTCGGAAAATCCTTTCGGCGCATTGAGTCCCGTTCCAACGGCTGTGCCGCCGAGAGCCAGCTCGTAAAGAGGCTTTACAGCCATGCGGAGCAACTCTGCATCGCGCTCCAGACTGCTTCTCCAGCCGGAAATTTCCTGGCTGAATTTGATCGGCGTCGCATCCTGGAGATGCGTTCTGCCGGATTTCACTATTCCTTCATTCTCCGCTTCAAGGCGTCTGAATGTGGCAATGAGAGTTTCCACCGCGGGGAGCAGCTTGTCCTCTATCGCAATGACGGCAGATATGTGCATCGCCGTCGGGAAAGTGTCGTTGGACGACTGGCTCATATTTATATCGTCATTCGGATGGCAAAGCTTTTCGCCCGCTATCTGATTGGCTCTGTTTGCTATTACTTCATTGGCATTCATATTGGACTGCGTGCCCGAACCCGTCTGCCATACCACGAGAGGAAAATGCTCATTCAGCGCGCCGGATATAACCTCATCGCACGCGGCGGAAACGGCTTCCAGCTTTTTCGCCGTCATTTTTTCGGGTTTCAGCTCCGCATTCGCCTGCGCGGCTGCTTTTTTCAGTATGCCGAAAGCATGCGTTATCTCGCGCGGCATTGTTTCTATATCCACGCCTATTCTGAAATTCTCATGGCTGCGTTCGGTCTGTGCCGCCCAGAGTCTGTCGGCGGGAACCTTTACTTCGCCCATGGAATCATGTTCGATACGGTATTCCATCATCATCGCTCCTTAAATTTTATATATCAAGACTTTTTATTACATCTTTCAGCGTATCGGCGCTGTGATGAAGCTTTGCCACTTCTTCGTCTGTGAGCGGAATATTGACCTTGCCGCGCACGCCGTCGCGTCCGATCAGATTGAGTGTGCTCAGGCATACGTCATCTATGCCGTATTCGCCGTGCATCATCGTGGAAACCGTCATTGTAGTGTCCACGCCGGTGAGTATGGATTTGCATATATGGCATACGGAAACGGAAACCGCATAGAATGTGGCACCCTTGCGCGCGATTACTCTGCCGCCGGATTTTCTTACATACTGCTCCACTTCATCCACATCGAGAGTGGGGTTTTCTATTCCGGGTGTGGTGATGAGCTTTCCGCATTCCATTATCGGAACATTGGAAATATTTGCTACGGACCACGGGATAAAGGAGGAATCGCCATGCTCGCCGAAAACGTAAGCATGAACATTTCCCTGATTTATATTATAATATTCGGAAAGTCTTGCACGCAGACGAGCCGTATCGAGTATTGTGCCGGAACCGATGATATGGCTCTCGGGAATATCGGAAAATTTATTGAAAGTATAAGTGAGGATATCGACGGGATTGCTTACTATTATGTAGATGGCATCCGGTGCGTACTTTGTGATTTCGGGGATGATGCTTTTTGTGATATTCACGTTTGTCTGGGCAAGCTCCAGACGTGTCTGACCGGGTTTTCTCGCTATACCCGAGGTGAGAATAACGATATCCGAGCCGGCTGCATCGCGGTAATCGCCCGCATAAACGGAGCATGCACCGCAGAAAGGTGTACCCTGTCTGATATCGAGAGCTTCGCCGAGAGCCTTTTCACTGTTGATGTCGATCATCACTATCTCCGAGGCGATACCCATAACTGTAAGCGTATAGGCGATGGTGGAACCTACGCTTCCGGTTCCGATGATGGAAATTTTGTTCATGATTTTCTCTCCTGTAAATTTTTGTCGTTCTTTGTCGTATAAAAGTATAACAACATTATTTCATCGTATATTGTATCACAAGATGTCGGATTTGTAAAGTGTTGTTTTTATCATATCGGTTATATATATATCGATATATGTCGGAACTATTGCACAAAAGCGGCGCCGCGCCATATATTCCGCCGGATTTCTTCAAAAGAAAAAATCCGAAAATGCTTGATTTTTTCTTTTCTGCGTGGTACAATTCAGTATCGGCACGGAATTTTTCGCGCCGCGGTGAGTTCGTAACCATCCTCACCTAAAATAAAACTAAGGAGTAATAAAAATGAAAGAAAAAACACGTTTCATCACACGCGCGGCGCTCATCGCCGCAATTTACACGGTACTCACGGGGTTATCGTACCTTGCGGGACTTGACAAAGGCGTAATACAGCTCCGTCTTTCCGAGGCGCTCGGATTTCTTCCCTGCTTTATGCCCGCCGCCGTCCCGGGGCTTTTTGTCGGTTGCCTTATATCGAATATCGTATACGGCGCCGCCCTGCCCGATATAATATTCGGAAGCCTCGCCACGCTTCTCGGCGCGCTCGGTACTTATGCGCTGAGAAAATATCCGCTTCTCGCGCCTGTTCCGCCGATAGTTGCAAATGCACTCATCGTGCCGCCGCTTCTCATCTTCGCTTACGGCGTTCCGCAGTCATATCCGTATATCCTGCTCACGGTGACCGCGGGAGAAATACTTGCCTGCGCGGTAATCGGCTATCCGCTGATGTTCCTGCTCGGGAAATACAAGGCATTTCATTTCGAAATTAAAAAGAAAAGCTGATTTGTTTTTTTCGGCACGGATTTCTCCGTGCCGTTTTTATATGCGGGTAAGGTTTCTTTGCCCAAAGAAATGTGGGGCGCTTTTACGAAAAGCGCAAAAACGTTTCTTTTCTTTGCGAAGGTAACAAGGGCGTACTTTTGCGTGACCAAAAGTACCAAAAAGAAGTTGCTCTTTGCAAAGAGAGGGGCGCGGCGACCGCGGTCGCCCGCGGACGGGGGTCGCGCTTTTCACTGACGAAAAGCGCGGGAAAAGTCATCAAAGGAAGGCTCCTCGCCCTCCTTTGCAAACTACCTCGCACCCCGTCGAGTTAGCCGCGGAAAGTAATGCGCGGCAAGTAAGTGCTATAGATAGCAAAATCAAAAATTTCAAGTTTATCTCTCCGCATATCATCAGCCATACCGCGCGTGCGAACAAAGTACGCCGCAAAAAGCGAGCAGATTCGACGGGGTGGGTTAGCTCCCGCCGTGACTTTTGATACGCTTCCCACTATAGCCAGAACTCCACCAAATCGAGCATGGCTTGATGGACATCGAAACGTGGCGGCTAAAGCTAAAGTCCGAACAGACTAAAGTCTGTGCTAAGCGGGGGGTCTGAACCATACTTCCGGCTTAGTCTGCGGTCGGACTGTTGGGGCAGTATGTTCGCACGAGTCGCCGCAAGGCGACAAAGAAAGAGTTCAAAAGAGGAATACCTTCCTCTTTTTGACTTTTGGTACTTTTCGTCAGTGAAAAGTACACCCCGTCTCCCTCGCGGGGACAAACTGACTTTTGTTTCTTTGCCCAAAGAAAAATGAGCACTGCGGCAGACGCCGCCAGCTTCTTTTGTCCCTCTAAAATACAGGTTTACCTTTTTCAACTTTCGGTTTGTTGACAAGCCTTCGGTTATATGATAAAATAATATCAGAAAATATTTCCGACTTTTTTGAAATAAATGCAAACCCAATTGCCATTTTCGACACTATATAAATGAAAGCCGGCAATTTAAACGAAAAAGGAGAACTTTTTATGGATTACAGCAGAAACGAAAAATACTTCAGAAGCAAAAATACTCATTTTTATGCGGGTTTGGTAATGCTTGTCATAGGTGTGGCGCTGGTTATTCTTCAGCGCGCATTCTGGCTTTATTATTACTTTTTCATGATAGGCGCGGCCCTCGCCGTGATCGGCGCGATACTTGCATTCGTTCCGCAATGGAGCAGAAGCTCGGATAAAGATATCGATGAGCTGATATTAAAAGAAAAAGACGGATATCTGAAAAAGAAAATAAGCGAACTGGAGCTCGTAAATACACTCTCACCGAACGCGGATTCCGTTCTTATAGCCGGCTATGATTACGACGACAGCGACGCATTGATAAAACGCGGACTCGACGGAAAAATAAGATCTTCCGTTTATTGCATTTCCGCCGTAATTATCACCAAAAAAGGCATAGTGACTTCAAAAAGAAAATTCTCTCTCGTAAACAATAGCGATACGGAAGAAATAAAAGAAATTCTCTTTTCCGAAGCTGACCGCGCGGAAATGATAACGCATACAGTGCCTTTCCGCGAGGGAAAAAACGATACGGAAATAAAAACCGCCGATTTTGTAATATACAGCGGTGAAACAGTCGCTTTCCGCACTCCGACCGCACCGAATGCCACAGTCGAAAGCACAGCCTCCGACATCGTCGCGCTGATAAAAAGATCAAAAGCGTAAACTCAGGTTTACATAATGTTTGCCTACCCCCCAAAAAAAGCCCCGCGTATTTATTTACGCGGGGCTTTTTTGTCAAAATAATAAAAAAAGTAAGAAAGGTACTTGACAAAAGGACAAAAAGTATATAAAATCAATCTTAAATTACAATTATCGACAGGAGAATATACAAAAATGTCGGTGATTTTCGACGAGAAAAAGGCAGAAAAAGAAAAATTCGAGCCTGCGAGAGTTAATATTATAATAATTCGGTGTGAGGATGTGATCACCGCCAGCCGCATCGGAAAAACAGAAGAAAAGGATTTCGGCGGCAAGATATATTTTGATTGATTTACGGGGGAATAACGGCGATGTCACGCGGCAAAACAAGGTTCATATCATGCATTTTACTCATAGCAATACTCTTTTCCGTAAATATTTCGGCAAACACTATGGCGACGATAAACGGCAAAGAATATTCAAAAGTAAGCTCGGCGATAAGTGAGGCAAAAAGCGGTGATACAGTGAAATTTACCTCGGAGGAGCTGAACGGCTCGCTGACAGTGGAAAACAAAAATATCGTCCTCGATGAAATCACGATTGAAAATTCCGACGACAGCGCTTTGTATATAAAAAATTCGGTCGTGACAATAAGAAACGGTTCCGTTTCCACCACAGGGATAACAACTCCTGCAATAATCCTTGAAAACAGCAGATTGATCCTCGAAAATACCGTGGTAAAATCGCAAAAACGCGGCATTTCCGTGACTTCATCGGGAAATTCTTATGTGAAAATATCCGCCGATTCGAAAATAATCACGAACGGCGTGGGGATTTATCTCTCGGACGGCAAAGGCTATTGCGACATAGATATCTACGGCAGCATGAATTGCGGTGACATATATTCGGTTTATTGCGGGAAAAATTACTCCGGCAAGCTGAAAATATACGACAGTGCGGAAATCAAAACGGAAATACACAATGAATCCGCAGATTTTGCCGCATTTATGTATGGCGGAAGTTTTGTTTCGGATACTGGTTTTACTTTCACGGCAGGAGAACTCAATATATCCGGCGGCGAAGTGAATGCATACGGCGCAGTCGATTATGCCGTATATATTTCAGGCGGCAAACTGAATATATCGGGCGGAATATTTACGGCACAAAACCGTGATTTGTCCGTTTGCGTCGACAGCGGCTCCGCTCTTGTCACGGGCGGGATGTTTTACAAAACATTGCCCGAAGGAATACCGCAAAACGCCGTGAAAACCACGGTAATGTACTGCGGCAAAACTTATACTAAGATAACGATGCCGATGGAGAAAGCGGATTACCGGATAAACAAAACGGGAGCACAGATAGCGTTGCTGGAGCCGTGGGGCGTGAGAACGAGCGCATGCATTCTCCGAAACGGGAAAGCGCTTTCCCCCTCGGACTACGACAAATACGGAATAAAATGCAGAATACTTTTCGTCTGCGGAGATAAAAAGCTTACCTCGGTCGATGAGATAAAACAGAGCAACGTAAAATATGCGGAATCCGGGAGTAACAGCGAAGGCTTTTTTGCGGACTACAGAGGGATATATATTTCGGAATTTGATAAATATATCAGTTTTGTTTTCGAAGTGACGGCGGACGGAGAAACCACTTATTCCAAAGTCATATCCGTCACGATGAACGAACTCATAGATATGCGCCTTTCCATGAACGACTGCAAAAACGCGGAAGCCGACCTCCTGCGCTTCCTCAAGCAGTATTTCGCCTATATCAAGGCTTATATCGGCAACTGACAGGGGAAAAACATACCCCTTCCCTATAAAAAAGGCGACCTGCGGTCGCCCTTTTTATTTTCACCGATGTAAAAACTTATTGCTTTTCCAGCATATCTATGCGTCTTTGATGGCGTCCGCCTTCAAAAACCGTGGTTATAAATGTTTTTGCTATTTCTTCCGCGGATGAAATGCCGATTATACGTGCGCCGAGGCACAGAACATTCGCATTATTGTGAAGCCGCGTAAATTTCGCCGAAACCGTATCCCCGCAAAGCGCTGCGCGTATTCCGTGATATTTATTTGCGGCGATGCTCATTCCTATTCCCGTGCCGCATACGAGTATGCCGAAATCGGCACCCGCCTGCACTTCGCGGCATACTTTGCCCGCGTATTCCGGATAATCCACCGAGGCATCGGAATTTGTCCCCATGTCTATACATTCATAACCCATGCCCTCAAAAATCCCGATCAGTATATTTTTGTAGGCATAGCCCGCATGATCGGCACCGAAAACTATTTTTTTCATATCTGTTCCTCTTTCTGTAATTATTATTTTACCGTATTTTTTCTTTTTCGGCAAGTTCGCGTTCCGCCTGCGAAGCACGCAGATATACGGGAAGAAGCGATATATCGCCGAAAATACTTTTATCTTCCGCCTTTTCATAAATATCCGCGGCAAGAAGCGCCGCTGCGTAGGCGTTTTGCGTGATGAGCAGACGCGGCGTAGCTTTTATGGGAAAAGCCTTTTTCAAAAGAGCATATCCGTCGCCCGCGGCGTATATCGGTTTGTCATAAGCCGATATTTCCGATACGAGATCGGAAAGCGATATCAGTCTGTCCTCGCAAAGGCGAGTGAGATTGCCGTTTTCAAGGCGGAAAAGCGCATTGTAAAGCTGGTTTCTGCGTGCGTCCATCACGGGGCATACGATGCAATCCTCCGGCATTTCGCGCAGATTATACGCGAGCGCTTCCAGAGCGGAAACGCCGATGCACGGTTTTGCCGAATCAAAAGCCAAGCCTTTTACGGCGGAAATGCCTATGCGCACGCCCGTAAAAGAACCGGGGCCCGCCGTTACCGCAAACATATCGATATCCGAAACGCAGAGATGAAGCGACTTCAGCGCCGTTTCTGCCATGGGGAGGACTGTTTCGCTGTGCGTAAGACCGGCTTCGAGCGTAAAAACGGCAAGAGGCTCGCTGTCGTTTGTCACGGCGACAGATGCTGATTTTGCTGTGGTATCGAGAGCTAATATTTTCATTTTTGCCGTGCCTTTCTTTATTCTATCGTTATTTTTCTCGCGTTTTCATTTTGCGGCAGCTTGCTTATCGTGACCCTCACGGCGTTTTCGGGGATAAAATCCCTTATATTTTCGCACCATTCCGCAAGGCATACGCCGCCCGCATCGAGATAATCGAAAAATCCGCATGAATAAAGCGATTCTTCTCCGTCTATGCGGTACATATCGAAATGATAAACGGGGATATTTCCGCCGTAGGCATTTACTATCGTATAAGTGGGACTCTGCACACGCACACCGGGGCAAAGCACGCTTGCCGCTCCGCGGATAAACGCTGTTTTACCCACGCCGAGATCGCCGAACATCGCGACAAAATCGCCGCGCTTCAGCCGCTTTGCAAATTCTTTGCCGAGATTTTCCGTTTCGGCGGGAGAATTTGTGATATATTCCATATACGCCTCTCCTTATCTCTTTTTTGCGAGCCTCGAAATGCCTTCCGAAAGCGCGGAAATGAAATTATCAACATCATCGCGCGTATTTTGCAGACCGAAGCTGATGCGTATCGTGGAATCCGCCTCGGAATCCGAAAGTCCGAAGGACGAAAGCGCATTGCTTTTATGATGCGTATTCGAAGAGCAGGCGGAACCGGAGGAAACGTATACTCCGCGCGAGGAAAGATGATGCAGCATGGTTTCACTGCGTATGCCGGAAACAGTGATGCTCACTATATGCGGAGCAAAAACCGCCGGCTCGTTTATTTTCACCGTGTTTTCGGAGAAATCGGCAAGCTTTTCGCAAAGATAAGAGCGCAGCGCGGCAAAATATTGCGCATTCGCACGGATATCCGCACCCGTTTCTTTTGCCGCCGCGCCGAAACCTATTATTCCGATGACGTTTTCCGTGCCGCTGCGAAGTCCCTGCTCCTGCCCGCCGCCGAAAATCACGGGAGAAATATTTCCGTTTTTCAGTATGCGCTCGGAAATATAAAGCGCACCCATTCCTTTCGGTCCGTATATCTTGTGCGATGAAACGGAAATCAGATCGGCACCGGGGAAACGCTCCAGCGGGAATTTGCAAAAAGCCTGCACCGCGTCGAAATGTACACTCGCATCGGGCGCAAGCTCGCGTGCGAGCTTCACTATATTATACATATCGTGTATGGCGCCTGTTTCGTTATTTACAGCCATGGCGGAAACGAGAATGACATCGCCGCCCAGCTCCGCGCGGTATTTTTCCATATCCCATACGCCGCGCGGCGACGGAATATATACTACGTGAAAACCGAGCTCCGATAGACGCTTTCCGCATTCCGCGACAGAGGAATGCTCCGATTCGCCGAGGATTATTTTTTTGCCGGCAAAACGCTTTTTCGCCATTGCCGTGCCGATGATGGCGAGATTATTTGCCTCGGTGCCGCATGATGTGAAAATTATCTGCTTTTCCGGCTTTTTCACGTCGGCTAATTTTTGCTTTGTCATGGCGGCGGCTACCTGTGCGCGCGCCTCGTTTACAGCCTTTTCAGCTTCCAGTCCCATCGCGTGGAGCGAGGAGGGATTTCCGTATATTTCGCGCGTGGCACGCTCCATTGCTTCCGCCGCCGCTTTGCACGGCAGTGTGGTCGCCGCATTGTCGAGATAAGATATCATTTTCAGCCTCAGAATTTTATATTTTCTATGATTTTTTCCGCGTCCTCTATGCCGCCGTCAAAATTTTCGGCAGTCGCGAAATATGTCAGGATATAAAGATGATATTTGTATGAACCCACCACCTGTATCGCGCGGTATTCCTTTTCACCTGTCTTTATCGAAAGAACATATTTGCATGCCGGGGCATTGCCCAGCTTCTGATTTTCCGTATAGCTTTCATCGAGAGTGACCTCTCTGAAAGTTTCGCCGAGCGTTTTCATATAGTAATTATTGTAGTAGTCATCTATGCTTTCATAGCCTTCCTCAGGGGTTATGCGCGTCATGCTTACCGTTCTGCCCGCGCTGTCCGAAGCCGCTGCAAAACCCGTGGAAACATCTATTGTCCATGTGATCGGCACAAAAAAATCGTAATCTAAAAAATCGCTTTCCACGCGTTGCATGCCGCTCGGAATATCGCTTTTTCCGCAGGAAACGAGCGCTGCGGCCAGTAAAATGACAGTGAGAATGAGTGTGACTGTTTTTTTCATGTTTTTACTCCGTAATTTTATCTGAATATAATTATACTATTTTTTATTATACATCAAGCGGCACGCCGTGTCAATAAGCCGCGGAATATATTGCGCGGATTTTTCGCGATATGCCGCGTATCTTTGGCTTATAAAAAATCACCCGGCTTTTCAGCCGGGTGTTTTTCCCCTGTCAATTGCCGATATAAGCCTTGATATAGGCGAAATACTGCTTGAGGAAGCGCAGGAGGTCGGCTTCCGCGTTTTTGCAGTCGTTCATGGAAAGGCGCATATCTATGAGTTCGTTCATCGTGACGGATATGACTTTGGAATAAGTGGTTTCTCCGTCCGCCGTCACTTCGAAAACAAAACTGATATATTTATCAAATTCCGAAATATATATTCCTCTGTAGTCGGCAAAAAAGCCTTCGCTGTTACTCCCGGCTTCCGCATATTTTACGTTGCTTTGCTTTATCTCATCGACCGAGGTGAGCTTTTTATCTCCGCAGACGAAAAGTATTCTGCATTTTATTCCGTATTTGTCGTAGTCCGAGGGAGAAAGTGCTTTCCCGTTTCGGAGAATGCATGCACTCGCTCTCACGCCCCACGGCTCCAGCAACGCTATCTGTGCTCCCGTTTTGTTTATCCGGTAATCCGCTTTTTCTGCGGGCATCGTTATCTGCGTATAAGTTTTGCCGCAGTACATTGCCGTGGTTTTCACGGCGTTTTGCGGTATCCCGTCGGGCAATGTTATGTAAAACATACCGCCCGTGACAAGAGCGGAGCCGCTGTCGACGCAAACGGACAAATCACGGTTTTGTGCCGTAAATATTCCGCCCGATATATTCAGTTTGCCGCCTGAAATATATACGGCATAGCCGCTTGTTTTGCCATCATCGGGTGCACCGTCTGCATTCACTTCGCCGCCGGATATATTAAGTTCTCCTGCCGTGAAAGTAAATCCCGTATACGAAACAAAACTGCCGCCGTACATGAATGCGGCAAAATCTGCGGATTCATTGTGTATTTCCGTTTTGATTTCCGCACCGTCGTATATTTTCAGCTTGCCCGAGTAATTTTTCCCGCAATAAACCGAATATATGTCACCGCAACTCATGCTGCCGTAGATATCTATGTCGCAATAGCCTTTGCCGTCCGAGAGATAAATCCCCACGCCGTCCGTGATTATTTTCGAATCGGCGGATATTTTCACATAAGAATTTCCCGCCGCCGTCACGGAAATGCCGCGTTTTTGCGATTTTACCACGGTATTTTCGAGGATCAATCTGCTGTTTTCAAGGATTATTGC
>CAKRQU010000022.1 GCA_934394585.1 uncultured Eubacteriales bacterium
TTACTTCCTGCGGCTGACTCGACGGGGTGCGAGGTAGTTTGCAAAGGAGGGCGAGGAGCCTTCCTTTGATGACTTTTCCCGCGATTTTCGTCAGTGAAAAGCGCGACCCCCCCGTCCACGGGCGACCGCAGTCGCCCGCTTCCCTTTCTTTTTACGAAAAGAAACAGGTGCGCGACTGCGCCGCCCGCTTCTTTTCCCCGCTTTTGCAAAAAGCGTGCTTCCCTTACTCCACGGGTTTTATATGCCAGATATTTTCCGCATATTCCTTTATGCTGCGGTCGGAAGCAAAATAGCCCGCACCCGCAATATTTTTAAGCGATTTTTCCGTCCAGCCTTTTCTGTCAGCATAATCGGAAACAGCTCCGGAATACGTATTGAAATAAGAATCGAAATCCGCGAGGCACATATACGGATCGGAAATATTGGGCGATGAAATGAAATAATTCACTATGCCGGAAAAATCGTTTCCGTTAAAGCCGTGCGATATCATATCTATCACTCTGCGTATGCGTTCGCTCGAGCGGTAATAATCCATAGAGGAATATCCCCTGCGCCACAGCTCGTCCACATCGCTCGCATTGAGTCCGAAAATATAAATATTATCTCTGCCGACCGCCTCTGCCATTTCGACATTGGCGCCGTCGAGCGTACCGACGGTGAGCGCGCCGTTTATCATAAATTTCATGCAGCCCGTGCCGCTCGCCTCTTTGCCCGCCAGAGAAATCTGCTCGCTGATATCCGTCGCCGGCATGAGAATTTCAGCCATGCTCACGTTGTAATCCTCGAGGAATACCACCCTTATTTTCTCTCTTATCACGGGATCTTTTTCTATTTCCTCGCCGAGGCTCCAGATAAGCTTTATTATATCTTTTGCAAAATAATATCCGGGTGCGGCTTTTCCCGCAAAGAAGAATGTCTGCGCGGGGATATCGAGATTCGGATTTTCACGCAGGAGCGCGTAGTATTCTATCACCTTCATCGCATTGAGAAGCTGACGTTTGTATTCGTGAATACGCTTTGCCTGCACATCGAAAACAGAATGCGTATCTATTTTTCTGCCTGTCTTTTTGAAATAATCTTCGGCAAAACGTTCTTTGTTTCTGTGCTTTATATCGCGCAGACGCGCAAGCACGGCGGCATCATCGGCAAATTTTCCGAAAGCGGAAATCTCCTGCGGATTTTTGCGGTAATCCGCGCCTATCATTTCATCGAGCAGCGCGGCAAGCGCGGGATTTGAATAGCAAAGCCAGCGTCTGTGAGCTATGCCGTTTGTCACATTTGTGAATTTATCCGGTTCCGCTTTATAAAAATCGTGGAAAACAGTCTGCTTGAGTATCTCCGAATGAAGCTTTGAAACGCCGTTTACCGTATGCGAGCCGACCACGCTGAGATTTGCCATTCTCACCTGACCGGAAGCCACTATCGACATGCGCGATATTCTGTCCCAGTCGCCGGGATAGAGATTCCAGAGATTTTCGCAGTATCTGCGGTTTATTTCAGCCACTATCATATAAATTCTCGGCAGGCGCAGACGGAAAAGATCTTCGTTCCAGCATTCCAGCGCCTCGGGAAGCACGGTGTGATTTGTATAGGAAACCGTTTTTGTCACCACATCCCATGCGCGTTCCCATGAGAAAGAATACGTATCCATAAATATACGCATCAGCTCGGGTATGCAGAGCGCGGGATGAGTATCGTTTATATGAATTGCGGTTTTATCCGCGAAATTATCCAGCGTGCCGTAAACGGCGAGATGATCCGCTATGATATTCTGAAGCGAAGCCGATACGAGAAAATACTGCTGGCTGAGTCGCAGGATTTTGCCCTCGGTATGATCATCCGAAGGATAAAGCACCTTTGTAAGCGTTTCCGCCTGCGTATTCTGCTGAACAGCCTGCATATACTGACCCTGCGTGAAAAGCTTCATATTGAAATTGGTGATATCGTGCGCACGCCACAGACGGAGATTATTCACGGCTTTGCTGTCGCTGCCGGATATCATCATATCGTAAGGAACAGCCTGCACTTCGTCGTAGTCCACATGGGTTATGGTGCAGTGACCGTTATTCCAGTTTTCGATTATTCTGCCGCCGAAACGGACGGAATAAGTCTTATCCGTTCTCGGGACGAGCCATCCGTCGCCGCCCGGCATCCATACGTCGGGCATTTCCACCTGATTTCCGTCTATTATTTTCTGTCTGAAAAGCCCGTATTCGTAGCAAAGCGAAAATCCCGTGGCGGGATAATCCAGCGTGGCAAGCGAATCCATAAAGCAGGCTGCCAGTCTGCCCAGTCCTCCGTTTCCGAGACCGGGATCGGGTTCCATTTCATAAAAATCGTTCAGATCGTATCCCATTTCCGCGAGAGCATCCGCATAAGCGTCCGCTATTCCGAGATTGCAGAGATTGTTTTTCAGGCTTCTGCCTATCAGAAATTCCATGCAGAGATAGTAAACTCTCTTTGCCTGCTGTTTTTTCATATCGTGACGGTAAGCCGAGCGCTTGTTTGTGAGAATATCCTTTACGGTGAGTATCACCGCTTTGTATAACTGCGCCTTTGTCGCCTCGTCCGCGCCCACGCCGAAATAGCGTGAAAGCTTGCCGTCCAGCGCCTGCCTTACATCGTCTTTTGCTACAGTATTGACCATATAGGTAATTTCCCCCTGAGTGAATTTGATTATTTATTTAAATTTTAATTTAAACCGTTTCCGGTGAAAGCGAAAGGAAAAGCTCCGCATATTTTTCAGCGGATGCATTCCATGAAAAGTCCGTTTTCATCACATTTTTGACGAGAGCCGTCCATTTTTCCTTATCGTGATAAAGCGCTATCGCCTGATCTATCACATTCAGCATATCATGAGCATTGTATGCGGCAAAGGTAAAACCGTTGCCCGCGCCCTCATAATACGGCTTTATCGTATCGTAAAGTCCTCCCGCTTCGCGCACTATCGGCACGGTACCGTAGCGTGAAGCTATCATCTGCGCCAGTCCGCACGGCTCGCTTCTCGAAGGCATCAGAAACATATCCGCGCCCGCATATATCATTTTGGAAAGCTTTCTGTTGTATGCTATTTTCACTCCCGCTTTGCCGCCGGAAGCAGCAGCGAAATCACGGAAAAAGCATTCCGTATCGTAATCGCCCGTGCCGAGCAGGATAAACTGCATATCGCGCGAAAGCAGTTCGTAAGCTATTTCCCGCACGAGGTCAAATCCCTTGTGATTAACAAGGCGTGAAACCATGGCTATCACGGGGACATCGGGTCTTACTTCCAGCCCGAATTCCGCCTGGAGAGCCGCCTTGTCCTTGGCTTTGCCGGTGAGTCCGCGGTAAGAGAAATTGAATTTCAGATCCTTGTCCGTTTTCGGATTGTAATAATCCGTATCTATGCCGTTTACTATGCCGCTGAGTTTGAAGCTGTGCTCGCGCAGTATATCGTGAAGCCCGTGCGCAAAGAAAGGCGTCTGTATTTCCTCCGCATATTTCGGGCTGACGGTGGTTACGGCATCGGCGCAGAGTATCGCGCCCTTTGTCAGATTCACGGCGCCGTCCAGCTCGACAGTGGAAGCATCCATTTCATCCAGACCGAAAAGATCGCCCATTGTTTCCCTGCCGTAAACGCCCTGATATTCTATATTATGTATTGTATATACGGCTTTTACATCGCGATAGCCCTCGCTCATGCCGTTTCTGCGCTTCAGCAGAATTACGGAAAGTGCCGTCTGCCAGTCGTTTGCGCTGTAAACATCGGGATAAAAATCCAGTATGCCCATCATCGCGAGCACGGCATTTGAAAAGAAAGCAAATCTTTCGCCGTCATCGAAAAAACCGTAAAGCCCGTCGCGCTTGAAATAATATTCATTGTCGATGAAATAATATTTCACGCCCTCGCGATCAAGCGAAAATATACCGCAGTACTGTCTGCGCCATGAAACGGAAACAGTAGTCCAGCATTCGAATTTCATTTCGGCGCGATGCTCGTCGCTTATCGCGGAATAAAGAGGCATCACCACGCGTATATCCCAGTCCGGCTTTGCCTTTTTCAGCGCGATCGGAAGCGAACCCATCACATCGCCGAGTCCGCCCGTAGCGGCAAAAGGCATAGCCTCCGCGCCTGCAAATAATATTTTTTTCATTTTTTATTCTCCCAAAAAAATCAGACCATTCTGCCCTTTTCTATATAGAAAGGCAGTGTTTCGTGTCCCGAAAGCGTCACGCCGTCGCGCACGACCACGTTTTTATCAGCCACTATATAACCGAGAGTTACGTTTTCTCCCGTAAATACATCCTGATAAAGTATGGAATTTTTCACCACGGCATTTTTGCCTATTTTCACTCCGCGGAAAAGTATACTGTTTTCCACCGTGCCGTAAATGCGGCATCCGTCCGCTATCAGCGAATCCTTTACTTTTGCATCGGGACCGTAGTATGTAGGCGCGGAATTGCGCACTTTTGTATATATGGGGCGGCTTTCTATTTCAAAAAGCTCGCGATAGCACGATTCATCTGAAATAAGCTCCATATTGTGTCTGAAATAATCGCTCATCGAAGAGATGCAGGCAAAATATCCGTCGTATTTGTATACGCGGTAATTGCGATGCTTCAGATTGCGCAGGAAAACATCGCGCGTCATGCTCATATAATTGTGCGCGATGGCGTCCATTACGATTTCTTTCAGGTAAGCTGCCGACATTACGAGTATATTCAGATTTACGTCCGCCTCGCCTTCGAAATTTGTGGGATATGCCTCCATATCCGTTATCCTGCCGGAGTCATCGTATTTCACGAGAACATTTGCCTTTGCTCTCTCGCGGGTGAGATGCATTTTCTGCACAGCCATCGTGATATCCGCGCCGCTCGCTATATGGTCGGCTATCATGGCATTCAGATCTATATTGCATATCACATCGCAATCGGAAAGCGCGACGTAATCGGCATTTATATTGGAAATGCTGTAGTTTACGCTTTTGAGCGCTTCGAGGCGAGTATTGTAAAGCGAATTTACGTTATTTGCATAAGCGGTGATATACGGCGGAAGAATTTTCACGCCGCCGCTTCTGCGCGCCAGATCCCAGTCCTTACCGCTGCCCACATGATCCATCAGCGACTGGTAATTGTAATGAGTTATGATACTGATATTGCTTATATCGGAATTCACCATATTCGAAAGGGCGAAATCCACAAGACGGTATCTGCATCCGAAAGGAATGGATGCGAGAGTACGGTATCTCGTAAGCTCCGGAATATTGCTGTCATGAATATTGGAAAAAATAATGCCGGCTGTTTTCATGCTTTTGTCCTCCCGCTCTCAGTTTACATAGTCGCCCGCATTGGCGTCGTCTATCATTTCGCCGCGTCCTATCACGGCGTCGGGTTTGATTTTCAGTCCCTCGGCTATTACGGTTATGCCGTCGCTTCCGTTTTCGGAACCGATATGCGCGCCGTTTCCTATCACGCTGTTCTGGTCCACTATGGCATATTCCACCACGGCGCCCGAACATACGCGCGCACCGCGCATTATCACGCTGTTTTCGACGACGGCGCCTTCTTCCACGATAACTCCCTCGGAAAGAACGGAATTTTTCACCGTGCCGCGTATTTTGCAGCCCTCGGTGATCATGGAATTTTCCACCGTGGAGCCGGCATAAAGCTTTTGAGGCGGCTCTGCGCTGTGGCGATAGAATATGCGCCACGATTTGTCGTAAAGATCAAAATCCGGTTTGTCTCCGAGCAGATCCATATTCGCCTCCCAGAGGCTCTTTATCGTGCCCACGTCTTTCCAGTAGCCCTCGAAAAGATATGCGTACATTTTTTTGCCGTCGGCAAGCATTTTCGGGATTATATTCTTGCCGAAATCGTTTGACGATTTCTCATCGGCATCGTCTTCCGTGAGATATTTTTTCAGCACGTCCGCGCGGAAAATGTAAATGCCCATGGAAGCTTTGTTGCTTTTCGGCTTTTTCGGCTTTTCTTCAAATTCGTAAATGCTGTTGTCCGCATTGGTATTCAGTATGCCGAAACGGCTCGCCTGATCCATGGGGACCTCGATCACGGCTATCGTGCAGTCAGCTCCCATCGCTTTGTGAAATGCGAGCATTTTGCTGTAATTCATTTTGTAAATATGGTCGCCCGAAAGGATGAGCACATAGTCGGCGTCATATCTCTCTATGAAATTCAGATTCTGATATATGGCATTTGCCGTACCTTTATACCAGTCGGAAGATTTTTTGCCCTGATACGGCGGGAGAACCATTACGCCGCCGCGCGTGCGGTCCAGATCCCACGGCTGTCCGTTTCCGATGTATTCGTTCAGCACGAGGGGCTGATACTGGGTGAGCACACCTACCGTATCTATGCCCGAATTGACGCAGTTTGACATAGGAAAATCAATGATTCTGTACTTGCCTCCGAAAGGAACGGCAGGTTTTGCCGTTTTTTCCGTCAGCGCATAGAGGCGGCTTCCCTGTCCGCCCGCAAGCAGCATTGCCACGCATTCTTTTTTTCTGTACATTGAAAAAGTCCTCCTTTTGATATATCAAAAAATTTCAAGTCATTTTTTCTTTGCCGGGGATTTGCTTTTCAGTATCAGTGCGCCGTAGCGCGGGATTTTCATTTTTATGAAATGCTCTGTCTTTTCTCCTGTTTTCCTGCCGAAGGCGCGGTATGTATTGCCAGTCACAGCCGTGCCGGAACCGCCGTAGCATGTATCGTCGGAGGAAAATACCGTTTCGTATTCGCCGCGGCGCTTCACTCTCATATCGTAGTCCCACTCGACGGGGGCGAAATTCAGTATCACATACAGGCTTCTGCCGCGCGTGTCCGTGCGTCTGTACGAAATCATATTCATGGAGGCAAGATCGGCATCCACCCATTCGAAACCGTCCCATGAATCGTCTATTTCGAAAAGCGCGGGATTTGCGAGATAAAATTTATTGAGCGCGCGGATATAATCGTGCATGGCATGATGCGCGGGATATTTCAGCATGAACCATTCCAGTTCGTTTTCGTAATCCCACTCGCGAAAAGGTCCGTATTCCGTGCCCATGAAAAGCATTTTCTTTCCCGGGAGCGTCATCATATACGCCATAAATACGCGCATCGCGCGGAATTTATCTTCATATTCGCCGAACATTTTGTCCAGCAGCGATTTTTTCCCGTGAACCACCTCGTCGTGCGATACGGGAAGTATGTAATTTTCCGAAAAGGCATACATCATCGGAAAAGTGAGCTTGCCGTGTATGCCCGAGCGGAAATACGGGTCGGTCTGCATATATTCGAACATGTCGTTTGCCCAGCCCATATTCCATTTGAAATTGAAACCGAGCCCGCCCACGTCCGCGGGTTTTGTTATCATCGGCCATGCCGTGGATTCCTCCGCTATCATCAGCGCCGCGGGAAACTCCGCGAAAACAGCCGTATTCAGCTTGCGGAAGAAGGCTATCGCCTCAAGACATTCGTTTCCGCCGTGTTCATTCGGTATCCATTCGCCGGGTTTGCGGTCATAGTCGAGATAAAGCATGGATGCCACCGCATCTATGCGCAGTCCGTCTATATGATATTTTCTCATCCAGAAAAGCGCATTCGAAACGAGGAACGACTGCACCTCCGGTCTGCCCACGTCAAAGCAGCGCGTGCCCCATGTTTTCTGCTCGAAACGGTCGTCGCCCTGATATTCGTACAGGCGCGTGCCATCGAAATCGGAAAGTCCGTGCTCGTCCTTCGGAAAATGCGCGGGTACCCAGTCCATTATCACGCCTATGCCGTTTCTGTGCATGGTATCCACAAAATACATGAAATCCGTCGGCGTGCCGAAGCGCGATGTGGGCGCGAAATATTCGCATACCTGATATCCCCACGAGCCGTCAAACGGATGCTCCGCTATCGGCATCAGCTCCACATGCGTGTAACCCATATCGATGAGATAAGGAGCCAGCTCGTCCGCTATTTCGCGGTAATTCAGATAAGCGTCGCCGTCGACATTTGTCTTTCCGTCGCGCGTTTTCCATGAGGCGGCGTGAAGCTCGTATATATTCATCGGCGCGGGGTAGAAATGCCCCTTTTCCTGCGATTTGCGCACCACATCGCCGCGTTTTGAAATATACGCTTTGTCGCCCCATTCGTAGCCGTCGATATCGTATATTATCGACGCGCTTTTTGCGAGCGTTTCGCTGTAGAGGCAATACGGGTCCGCTTTCATGCGGAGCCTGCCGTCCGCCCCCGTCACGGCAAATTTATATTTGTTTTCGTCGAGCCTGTACGGACGTTTTACCACGCATTGCCATACGCCGCTTTCCGCGTCTTTTTCCATTTTGTCGGATTCGGGATTCCATGAATTGAAATCTCCCACGAGAACGACGCTTTTCGCGTTCGGTGCCCACAGGCGGAATATGTATTCGTATTCCCCGTCGCACCGGATAAGATGCGCTCCGAGATAATCATAAGCATAAAAATTCACGCCCTTGCAGAAAAGCTCGGGTGCCATATCCTTGTTTTTGTGCAAATGCCTCACTGCCCTTCCGGAAATTTGTGATAATTCCCCAAATTAATTTTATTATTCATGTTTATTATATACTTAAAAAGGTCTTTTTTCAAGCGTTTTATTCCGTTTTTTGAAAATTCTACCTAATAATCAAAGAGCGAAGCCTCTCTTGTGCAAAAGTAACAATCTGTTGTGAATTTTGTACTAAACAGAAGTCGCTTTTTTGCACGTTTGGCTTCGCCTTTGCGTGTAAATATAGGTTTTTATATTTTTTCGGTCAACGTCCCGTCGGACATCAGATATATTTTGTCCGCCAGAGCCGCCGCTTCATCGGGATCGTGCGTTATTATTATCGCGCTTTTTTCCGAGAGCACACCGCGCATATACGAAACAGCTTCGTCGCGCAGCGATTTGTCCAGCCCGCGGAAAGGTTCATCCAGCAGAAAAAGAGGGGCATCCCATGCTACGGCGCGCGCGAGCGAAACTCTCTGCGCCATGCCCGTGGAAAGCTCGCGCGGATATGCCGAAAACGCACTTATCCCGAGATCCGAAAGTATGCGGCGGCATTTTTCTTCCCCGTCCGCCCTTTCTTCGCGCGGGAGAACGCACATCACGTTTTCCAGCACATTAGCATTCGGAAAAAGACGCGGCTCCGCAAAGCAAAATGATATTTTCAGCTTATCGGGAGAAGGCGAAATATCACCCGCATCGGCGCGCTCCAGCCCCGCCGCTATGCGCAGCAGTGTGGTTTTGCCGCAACCGGAAGCGCCCATCACAGCGACTTTTTCCGTATTGCCGAGAGAAAGCGACAAGCCGCGCAGAACGCTTTTATCGCCGTAGCTTTTCTTTATATTTTCAAGCCTTATCATCTCGCGCCTCCTTTCCGAACTTTCCGAAAGCCACATTCACTATCAGCTTTTCTATGATGATGCTCAGTATTATCACAGTGAGCGTCCATGCGAACATATCCTCCGATTCCAGATAGATTTTCGCATTGTAAAGCTCGGAGCCTATCGTGCCTTTCGGCGAGCAGATAACCTCGGCGGCTATTCCCGCTTTCCATGCCATGCCGACGGCGCTTTTCAGAGCCGCCGCAAAATACGGCATCACGCTCGGCAAATAGCAGTATTTCCATTTTTTTGCCGCGCCGAAACGGTATATGTATGCTGTTTCGGAAACGTCTTTTGAAACGGAAGAAAAGCCTTTTTTTACATTTGAAAACACTATCGGTATCACTATGAGAGATGTGGCAATGGGCGGCACGGCGGTTTTATTCACCAGAAAAAGCAAAAGTATGATAAACGACGCCACAGGCGTAGCCTTTATCACGGAAAGCGCCGGAGACAAAAGCCTGCCCGCCGCGGGAACAAAATGCGAAAGCACGGCGAGTGCCGCCCCCACAGCCACGCCGCAGGCTATTCCCGCGAAAACAGAGCCGAGCGAGCGCAGGCATACGAGCGCGAAATCCTTTGTCGCGGCAAGGGTGACGAGCCTTTTCAGCACATTGTGCGGCATGGGAAGAATCACCGCTTTTCCGAGCGCGGCGGCGCATATATACCATACGCCTATCCAGAAAAGAAAGCGGAGAAAAGCGCGTAATATGCGCGCCGGAAAATCTTTGTATTTCTTTTTTTCTCCTGCTGAAATCATATATTTCTCCGTAAAATCAGTTTCCGTAGAATGAATCGGAAGGCAGCTTTCCGCCTACAGATGAGGGATTTGCCTCAAAAAGCACGCCGAGCATATCCTTCATGCATTTCACAGCCTCTTCGCCTGTTATGAAGCATATATTGCAATTGGGCAGGGCTTTCTTTGCGAGAGCCGCTTTCGGTATTATACCGTATTTTTCGATAAGAGCGGCAGCGCCGTCTGCGTCGGATGTGACATACTCCACGGAAGCCGCAAGTTCGGAAACCGCGGCTTTGTATGCTTCGGGATGCTCTGTCTTGAATTTATTGGATACCACTATGCAGCCCTGAGCGAGCTTGCTCGTGCTTACCTTGTCCCATTCCTCGGTGATATCGAGCGCTATGCGCAGGTCGCCCGTCTTATTCAGGAGCGCGCTCGTAACATTCGGCTCGGGAAGAACGCCTATGGAAACCTCTCCCGCGGCGAGCTTGGAAGCAAGCTCAGCATGCTCGGAAAGATATTCTATCGTCACATCTTTTTCGGGATCTATGCCGTTTTTCTTCAGTACATATTCGAGAACATACTGCGGCGTAGCGCCCGCACCCGTGGAATATATGGTTTTTCCGCGGAGCGATGAAATATCGGTTATCTCATTGCCGTTTTCGAGAACGTAAAGCACGCCGAGAGTGTTTACGGCAACGAGGCTGATGTCGGCGCCTTTATTTATCAGCACGGAAGCGAGATTTACGGGCATAGCCGCAAAATCCACCTTTTCGCCGATTACTGCGGCGGAAACCTCGGTCGGTGCCGCAGCTATGGTAAATTCATATTTGTTTTTGGTTTTGCCTTCGTCATTGTCAGCCATCAGCTTTGAAATTCCCATACCGGTGGGACCTTTGAGCGCAGCCATGCGGACGGTGACGGGTTCTTCCTCCTGAACCTTGCCGCAGGCAAAAAGCATGAGAGCCATCGCCAGCACAAGAACAATCGACAGAATTCTTTTCATTTTTGTTTTCCTCCGAAAAAAGTTATTTCCGCGTCATTTCATAAAGACGCTTTTTGTCGAGAACGGTGATTTTGCCGTTTTCGTATCGTATGATACCGTCCGACGAGAGAGAGGCAAAAGCCCTGTAAACAGACGCCCTGCCTATACCGAGAGCCTCGGACATGCGCGAAACATTCACCGGAAAAGTTCCGCCGTCCGACGGGGCAGCCGTAAAAACGGCATACGCCACGGCGCTTTCCGTATCCGACGTGGAAAAGCCCGTTATTTTCCCGTTCAGAAAGCGTATGCGCTCCGAAAGAAAGCGGATATACGCGAGCGCCGCCGCGCTGTCCGATAAAAATATCTCGCAAAGGGTACTCTCGGGAATGAAAAGCACTTCGCTTTTTCTTTTTGCCTTTACCGTACTGACATATTCGCCGCTGCCGCCGAAAAGCGCCGCCGCGCCGAACATACCCCCCTTGTCAATAATGTTCAGCAAAACATCGCCCTCTCCGTTTTTTCCGTAAACAAAAAGAGCGCCCGAAATCACTATGCCTATTCCCCTGAAAAAATGCTGCGGCGAATATATCGTTTCCCCGCCCGCAAAGCTTTTCGCCGCGCAGGCACAAAGACGTGCCGCGGTTTTCTCCGACGGAGAGGCGAAAACGGGATTTCGCTCAAGTACTTTTATAAGAATATCGGCTTTCATTCTTTTTCTCCTGAATACTGTATCATTTGGTACAGTTTCAGTATAGCATACTTTTTTCCCCGTGTCAATAAAAAGAGAAATTTTTTTCAAAAAAGCTATACCAATTCTTTCCCTTATGTGATATAATTATTATGTATAGTTATGTTCGGAGGTATGTATGAAAGAGGAATTTGCTTCGCTTATCGCTCTGCGCGGCGACACGCAGATAAAAAAAGGCGAAGGACTTGCAAAATACAGTACTTTCAAAATAGGCGGAAATGCGCGATATGCCATATTTCCGGAAAACAAAAATGCTCTCGTTTTCGCCGTCACGGCTTGCCGCGAATTCGGCATTCCCTACAGAATAATCGGATGCGCTTCAAACGTGCTTTTCGATGACGGCGGCTTTTCCGGCGCCGTGATATTTACGAAATGGGTGAACAAAACCGAACGCGAAGGCAATATTTTCCGCGCGGAATGCGGGCTTCCCCTCTCGGCGCTCTGCATTCTCGCAAAAAATCTTTCTCTTTCGGGGCTGGAATTTGCTTTCGGCATTCCGGGCAGCGTCGGCGGCGCCGTATATATGAATGCGGGCGCTTACGGCGGAGAAATAAAAGATGTGCTCTGCGAAGCGGAATATTTCGATGCGGAAAGCGGCGAAATAAAAACAGCGCCCGCGCAGTCGCTCGGACTGGGCTACAGAAAAAGCGTTTTTCAGCATTCGCCGTATATAATACTTTCGGCTTCATTCTCGCTGAAAAACGGAAATATCACCGAAATAGAAAGAAAAATGTCTGAAAATATGGCTGCGCGCCGTGAAAAACAGCCGATAGAATATCCCAGCGCGGGCAGTGCTTTCAAACGTCCCGAGGGATATTTCGCGGCGAAACTGATAGACGATGCGGGGCTTCGCGGGCTTTCGCACGGCGGCGCGCAGGTATCGGAAAAGCATGCGGGCTTCATAATAAACCGCGGCGGTGCCACGAGTGCCGACGTCATGGCGCTGACAGAGGAAATACGCGAAAAAGTATCCGACCGTTTCGGGGTTTTGCTGGAAACGGAATTTATACATATAAAGGACTGAAAAATCAAAGGAGGGGCTGTATGTCGTTTTCATCGAAAGCAAAAACCGAGGCGGCAATAAAAACGCCGAAACACGAATGCTGCGCAAAGGCAAAAATTTTCGGCATACTGCTTTTTTCGGGCGGATTTTCAAGAGAGAAAATATCAGTCACCACCGAAACGGAAGAGGCGGCGCTGCTGCTCCGGTCTTTTTTTGAAGAAACTTTCGGAGACAGCGGAGAAATGCGCACAGCACGCGCCAAAAACGGCGACGCATATACTTTTTCCGTCACGGACAAAAACACGGTGGAAGCCACGTTCGCCTATTTCGGTATAGGCGAGGACGATATGATAGGCGGCGATTTTTCGCTTTCCGCAGAAAATGCGGTCTGCTCCTCTCTGCTCTGCACCGACTGCGAACGCAGCTTTATAGCGGGCGCATTCATTTCATGCGGATTTGTCTATCCGCCCGAAAAGAAATATCAGGCGGAATTTGTCATGCGCGATAAAGAATTGTGGCGCATACTGGAGGGGCTTTTGCAAAGGCGCGAGCTCCCGCCGAAAAAGACCGTGCGCCGTGACAAATGCGTGCTGTATCTTCAGGGAGTGGGCAAGGTTTCCGATCTGCTCGGAATGTGCGGCGCGACAGGCTGTTATTTCGACCTGCTCAATAATCAGGCTTTCCGCATGACGGCACTGGCGACGAGCCGCTCCACCAATTTCGAAGTGGCAAACATACGCAAAACGGCGCTTTCCGCCGACAAATATATAAAAGCGATAGAGGAAATCATCGCGCTGGGCAAATTTGACGAGCTTTCGCCGGAGCTGAGAAAAACAGCAAAGCTCCGCATGGAAAACAGGTATCTTTCGCTTTCAAAGCTTGCCGAAATGGAAATCCCGCCCGTTTCGAAATCGCAGGAAAGCAAGCGCCTTTCGAAAATACTCGATTTTCTCGCGGCAATAAAGGAAAAATAAAAAGGAGGAAACAAAATGTCGTTTGTTCACCTGCATCTCCACAGCGAATACAGCCTGCTGGACGGCGCTTTCCGCATAGCGGATATACCGAAAGCGGCGAAAGCGGCGGGACATACAGCCGTCGCGCTGACAGACCACGGCGCCATGTACGGAGCGGTAAATTTTTATCTCGCATGCAAGGAAGCGGGAATAAAGCCGATAATAGGCTGCGAAGTATATACCGCCTCGGAATCGCGTTTTGACAGACGCGAGGCGGCGGACGGCGGCAGATATCATCTCGTCCTCCTCGCAAAAAACGAAACGGGATATAAAAATCTCATTTATATGGTTTCCCGCTCGTACACCGAGGGCTTTTATGTAAAGCCGCGCGTGGATATGGAGCTACTGCGCGAGCATTCCGATGGGCTGATCGCGCTTTCCGCCTGCCTTGCGGGATATATCCCGCGGCATATAGCAGCAGGCGATTTCGACGGTGCGCGCGAGCGTGCGCTCGAATTTGACCGAATATTCGGTCACGGCAATTTTTATCTGGAGCTTCAGGACCACGGGCTGCCCGAGCAAAAAGAAGTAAACGAAGCTCTCATCGCCATGTCGCGCGAAACGGACATTCCGCTCGTCGCCACAAACGATGTGCATTACATGCGCCGCGCCGACGCCGATACGCAGGCTATCCTGCTCTGCATACAGACAAACAGCCGCATAGCCGACGGCAGACCGATAGGTTTTGAAACAGACGAATTTTATTACAAATCCACGGAAGAAATGGAGCGCCTTTTCTCCGCCGTTCCCGAAGCTATGGAAAATACCGGAAAAATCGCCGATATGTGCAATTACGATTTCGATTTTTCCCATATATATCTGCCGCGTTTCGAGCCGGAAACGGGAGAATCGCCCGAAGAATTTCTGCGAAAGCTCGCGCTCGCCGGTTTTGAAAAGAAAGTCGCCTCCGGCGAGATAATTTTCACAAAAGAAAATACGAAAAAAACTTATACCGACCGCATAGAATACGAGCTTTCCGTAATAAGCAAAATGGGCTACGCACAGTATTATCTGATAGTATGGGATTTCATCGCTTATGCGAAGCGCGAGGGCATTCCCGTAGGCCCCGGCAGAGGTTCGGGCGCGGGAAGTCTTGTCGCTTATCTCTGCGGCATCACGGATGTGGACTCGATAAAATACGATCTGATGTTTGAAAGATTTCTCAATCCCGAAAGAGTTTCCATGCCCGATTTCGATACGGATTTCTGCTACGACAGGCGCGGCGAAGTGATAGAATATGTTTCGCGCAAATACGGCGCCGATCATGTATGCGGCATATCCACATTCGGCACTCTCGCCGCAAAAGCCGTGGTGCGCGATGTGGGCAGAGCGCTGGGAATGAGCTATGCCGATGTCGATATAGTGGCAAAAGCCATCCCTTACGACCCGCATATCACGCTGAAAGAGGCGCTGAGCGGCAGGCTGAAACGCATGTACGACGAAAATGCGCAGATACGCCGCCTGATAGATATATCCATGGCTCTCGAAGGTATGCCGCGCCATGCCTCGGCTCATGCCGCGGGGATAGTCATCACGGACAAGCCCGCCTACGAGCATGTCCCGCTCGCGGTGAACAATGATATGGTGCTAACCGAATTTACCATGGATATCATAGAAAAGCTGGGACTGCTGAAATTTGATTTTCTCGGTCTGCGCTATCTCACCATCATTTCCGATACGGAAAAGCAGATACGCAAAACCATGCCGGATTTTGATATAACAAAAGTCCCGCTCGATGATGCCAAGGCTTATGAGCTGATTTCGCAGGGCAAAACGAGCGGCATATTCCAGCTCGAATCCTCGGGAATGCGCCGCCTGCTCGTGAATATGCAGCCGCGCGATATAGAGGATATCACCCTCGCCATATCGCTCTACCGCCCGGGACCCATGGATTCCATACCGCAATTTCTGCGCAATCGCACGGGCGAATCCGTGCCGGAATACAAAATACCCGCCCTGCGCAAAATACTCGAAAAAACCGCGGGCTGCATAATCTATCAGGAGCAGGTAATGCAGATATGCCGCGAGGTGGCGGGATTTTCTTTCGGACGCGCCGATATAGTGCGCCGTGCCATGGCAAAAAAGAAAACCGCCGAAATGGAAAAGGCGCGCACCGCCTTTGTCTACGGCGAAAAGGATGAAAAAGGCAATCTCACCTGCGAGGGCGCCATAGCGCGCGGGACAAGCGAAGCGGATGCAAATGAAATTTTCGATACGATGTCCTCCTTTGCAAAATACGCCTTCAATAAAAGCCATGCCACGGCTTATGCATACACGGCATACCGCACGGCTTATCTGAAATGTCATTATCCGAGCGAATATCTCGCTTCTCTGCTCACATCCGTGCTCGGCAATGTGACAAAAACCGTGGAATATATCGAAGAGGCGAAAAGCTACAGGATACCCGTGCTCTCCCCCGATATAAACGAAAGCGAAAAGCTATACAGCGTGGTGACCGACGCGAATGGAAAAAAAGCTATACGCTACGGGCTTCTCGGGATAAAAAACGTCGGCGCGAATATTCTCGATGCCGCCATAGCCGAACGCAAAAAAGGAAATTTTACATCGTTTGTCGATTTTGTTTCCCGCATGAGCGGAAACGAACTGAACAAACGTCAGATAGATGGACTTATAAAAAGCGGCGCTTTCGATTCTCTCGGGACAAAGCGCAGCATGCTCCTCGCGGAATATGAAAACGTGCTCGATATCTTTGCCAGAAGAAAAAGCACGCAGGCGGAAGGACAGCTCGATCTTTTTTCCGCGGGACTTTTTGAAGGAATGGAAACGGAAGCGCCTGCGGCGGAATATAATTTCGCCGAGCGTGAGGAATTGCCGCTGAAAGAAAAGCTGAGGCAGGAAAAGGAAAGTACGGGAATGTATTTTTCGGGTCATCCGCTCGACGAATACGCCGCCCATGCCGAAGCTCTCGGCGCAAACAGCGCGATATCCGATATACTCATCTCCTTTGATGAAGAAGCCGAAAACGAACCGCAGCGCATTTATTCCGACAATGAGCGCGTGGCTGTAGCGGGAATAATAACATCGCGCACAAACAAGCAGACCAAAAAAGGCACATCTATGTCTTTTGTCACGCTGGAAGACAAAAGCGGAGAAATAGAGCTGGTTTTCTTCCCGAATGTACTTGAAAAAGTTTCATATATGATAAATCCCGATTCGGCGATAGCCGTGGCAGGCAGAATTTCGGCAAAGGAAGACAGCGCGCCGAAAATCATAGTTTCCGACGCGGTGCTTCTCCGACCCGCCTTCAACGGATATGCCACGCCTCTGCTCGAATCTCCCGAAAGCGAACCCGTGCAGAAAACCGGACGCGCCGAAAATGTCTCGCCCGCGGCACCTGCGGAAACACGCGAGCCGCACCCGAAAAAACTTTATCTGAGAGTGCCCGATATGACGGGGGCTGTTTTCGATCGCGTTTCTGCTCTGCTCGATATTTTCGCTGGCAGATGCGAAATAATTTTTTACGATATGTCGCAGGGCAAATATATAAAAGCCGTGGGCGCGGGGACTTCGCCGGAAAAAAATATGATGAAGCTCCTTTGTGAAATTCTCGGCGAAAAAAACGTCGTGCTGAAATGAAAATCCCGCCGCTTTTGCCGCTCAACTCAAAGTTGAAACGCAAAAACGACTGCCCATGCCGCTTTTTTTGCTATGCGTTTTGCGGATTGCATCTCCTATCCGCCTGCTCAACCCGAAGTTGAAGCATAAAAAAACGACGGTTCCCGACGGTTTTTCAACTTTAAGTTTAGACGAATTGTGCAACTCAACCAACTTTTTATTGACGTTTTGTTGCAAATGTGATATGATTTGCTCAGAAGGCGATGACCGGTGTCGCTTTTCAATATTAAAATCAAGGAGATAAAATATCATGGATGTAGTAAAGACAATTTCCGAAAAAATATATGATCTGCGCAAATCGCGCGGCGTTACGCAGGACGCGCTCGCAGCGGCACTGGGCGTAACATATCAGGCGGTTTCAAAATGGGAAAATGCGCTCGCCTGCCCCGATATCACATTGCTTCCGAAAATAGCGGAATATTTCGGAGTGAAAATATCCGAGCTTTTCGGCGAAGAGCAGCCCGATACGCAGACGGTATCCGCGCAGAAATATAATTTTGAAGCGGACAAAGACTGGCAGGACGACGATACACTGCATGCAGTGCTTTTCCGCGGCAGAAAAATGCTGACGGAAAAAACATACACGGAAGCCGACAAGGAAGCGGCGGAAAAAATCGTGCTGTCGTACACTGGCAATTCAAATGATATAATATCCGGCATTGCCGTGGAAGTGACAGGCAACGTGGAAGGCGACGTGGTCGGCGAAGATATGAAAGTGACAGTATACGGGGATGTGCAGGGCGATATAGTCGGCACATGCGCGACGACAGCCGTATACGGAAATGTACACGGCGAAGTAATAGGAACAGGTGCTGAAATCAATATAAAAAGTTCGCCCGCAAGCGACGCTCCCGATCCGAGCAAGCTTTCTGACCTGAGCAAGCTTTCTGACCTGAGCAAGCTTTCTGACCTGAGCAAGCTTTCTGACCTGAGCGGCAATCCCAATATGCCCAATATCAATAAAATCGTAAGCAATGTCATGAAAAATCTCGAAAATGTCAAAAAAGCAATGGCTCATGTAGGTACAGATTGCAATTCTTTATCCGATGAAGCTCTGTATAATAAAGCAGAAAACTTAATAGACGCTATGGATGATATGAAGGACAGATTTGACGATTTGACAGACGAGTGGGATGATCTGAGAGATGAACTGGACGATTTGAATGATGAACTGGACGATCTGAAGGACGAGCTGGACGATCTGAAGGATGAAGAAGAAGATCTCCGCGACGAACTTTCCGATCTCGCTGACGAGCTTGGCGATGCCGAAACCGACGAGCGCGAAAATATAACAGACGAAATGACAGCCAAAAAAGAGGAAATAAGCAGCAAAAACGATGAAATCGCCGCCAAAAAAGAAGAAATCGCCGAAAAAAGAGAAGAAATCTATGCTAAAATAGATGAAATACGCTCCAAAATGAACATATAATAAGGAAAAAATAAAAAGCACGGCGCGAAATGCGCCGTGCTTTTTTGCGTGGGAATATTTATTTCTCCGCCGAGAAACGAGGTCGCGCTTTTACAAAAAGCGCAGGAAAAGTTAGCTTTTCTCCAACAGGAGAACGGGGTGTACTTTTGCGTGACCAAAAGTACCAAAAGTCAAAAAGAGGAAAGCAACTCCTGTCTCGGCGACGCCGACACACACGCTGCGCGTATGTGTCAATTCCTCTTTTGAACACCTTCTGTCGCCTCGCGGCGACCGGTGCGAACATACTGCCCCAACAGTCCGACCATAGACTAAACCAGAAGCGCAGTTCAGACCCCCGCTTAACTCGGACTTTAGTCTGTTTTGCTTTAAGCCTTAGCCGCCCCAACTCGATGTCCATCAAGTCATGCTCGCATAGTTAGAGTTTAGCCTATAGCGGGAAGCGTAACTAAAGCCGCGGCGTGGCACCATCCACCCCGTCGAATCTGCTCGCTTTTTGCGGCATACTTTGTTCGCACGCGCGGTATGGCTGATGATGCGCAGAGAGATATACTTGAGATTTTTGATTTGCTATATATAGAACTTACTTGCCGTGCATTACTTCCTGCGGCTAACTCGACGGGGTGCGAGGTAGTTTGCAAAGGAGGGCGAGGAGCCTTCCTTTGATGACTTTTCCCGCGCTTTTGGTCACGCAAAAGCGCGATCGTACCTCGGGCGACCGCAGTCGCCCGCCCCATCTCTTTGCCAAGAGTAACTTCTTTTTGATACTTTTTTGAAAAAAGTATGCCCATCCCGTCGGGACAAAAAAACACGGGCGGCAAATGCCGCCCACTTCTTTTTCCCGCCTCAGTCCATATAATTTTCTTCTATCAGATAGAGCTGCTCATCCGAATATACGGCTATGCCGTGCCGCAGCATTTCCCGCTCGCTTTCCGGCAGAAAATCCGCCCGCGCGCCCAGCTCGCGTATCACATCGCCGTCCGGCGTGCTCACCACTATTTTTTCCCCGTTTATCCCGACATAATATATCGGGGAAACGGGCTTTTCGTTTTTCACCGTATCGGACGGCACGGAAAAATTCTCCGCCGCCGCGGGTATATTTGCCCGCATTCCTATACATACCGCCAGCGTCGCCACGGAAATAATAAGCGAAATACAGCACAAAAGCGAAGTCAGCCCGAAAGAAAATCTCCCTCTGTTTTCCATAAATTCAAAAACCTCCTGCCTCTTTTTTCCATTCACTTTGCGATACATATTATTTGACAGGAAAAAACATAATATTCATGTAAAGAGGTGATATTTTTGACAAAAACCCATAAATTACGCACTTTTATCTCTGCTTTCCTGCTTATCATTTTATTTACCGCGCTTATATGCGGCGCGGCTTTTCTTCTTTATATGAAATTCGGCGTGAATGGCGATCTCGATATAGAATCGCTCGCCCTCGGACAAAATCTTACCACAAAAATCTATGCTGTTTCGGCAAACGAAACGCCCATAGAGCTTGAAAACGAGCGGCTTTTCGGCGCGGAAAACAGAATATGGATATCCGGCGACGATATTCCCCGTCACGTAAAAAATGCCTTTATCGCCATAGAGGACCACCGTTTTTATTCTCATGACGGCGTGGATATAAAAAGAACTGCCGGCGCTGTGCTCACATTTTTTACAAAAGGAAGTTATGGCGGTTCCACAATAACGCAACAGCTGATAAAAAATCTGACGGGTGATAATTCCGTCACGGTGAAACGCAAGCTGACCGAAATAAAACGTGCGCTCACTCTCGAAAAAAGCATGTCAAAGGAACGTATTCTGGAGCTTTATCTGAATACGGTATATCTTTCCCGCGGATGCTACGGCATAAGAACAGCCGCGGAAAAATATTTTTCGCATGATGTTTCGGATCTTACGCTTGAAGAAGCCGCCACTCTCGCGGGGATAATACAGTACCCCACGCATTATGACCCGATATCAAATCCCGAAAACTGCCGCGAGCGGCGAAATACCGTTCTGCTCCGCATGTATGAGCTGGAAATGATAAGCGAGGCGGAATATACCGCGGCAGCCGCTACCCCGCTCACGCTGAATATTTCCGAAACGAAAAAAGACGGCGCGCATAATTCATGGTTTACGGACGCCGTGATAGAGGAAGTGATAAACGATCTCTGCAATGAAAAGGGCTACAGCCGCGCGGCGGCTTCTTCCCTGATATATTGCGGCGGACTCTCGATATATACGACCATGCGCCCCGAAATCCAGTCAGAGCTGGAAAATATATATCTGCATGACGAAAATTTTCCGAAAAACAAAAGCGGATATTCCGCCGACTCCGCCTGCGTGATAGTGGACAGCGCAAACGGAAATGTGGTCGCGCTCGTCGGCGGCAGAGGCGAAAAGAAATCCGACAGGATTTTCTGCCTTGCCACGCAGATGCTGCGTTCTCCCGGTTCCGTGATAAAACCCGTGAGCGTTTATGCCCCGGCGCTTGAGAGCGGAGCCATAACATGGTCGAGTGTTTTTGACGATGTGCCGTGCAAATTCAATAAATCGGGCGATAAATATATCCCATGGCCGAAAAACAATCCGCGGATTTATTCGGGTATAACAAATATAAAAACAGCCGTGGAAAAATCCATAAATACCGTCGCCGTGCAGGTAGTGGAACGCGTGGGAATAAGCAAATCTTTTTATTTCTGCAAAAAAGCGGGCATTACCACCATGACGGAAAGAAAGAAGCTTCCTTCCGGCGATTCTCTTACGGATATGGCTGTGGCACCGCTCGCCCTCGGCGCTACGAGCATCGGCGTTTCCGTAAAGGAAATGACGGCGGCATATACCATGTTTGCGGCGGAAGGGGTGGGTTCGCGTGCGCGCACATATACGCGCGTGCTCGACAAAAACGGTGATATATTGCTCGAAAAAAAGCAAAACAGCCGCGCGATAATATCTCCGGAAAATGCGGAAATAATGACGCGCCTGATGGAAGGCGTAGTTTCCCACGGCACGGCAAGCAATATTTCCCTCGCAAAAGTGATACCGATAGCGGGCAAAACAGGCACATCGAGCGCAAATACCGACCGATGGTTTATCGGATATACGCGCGGCGGCTATGTTTGCGGCGTGTGGTACGGATACAAAGAAGCGCGCGATATCGGCGTATATTCCGACAATCCCGCGGGCGCGGTTTTCGACAAGGTGATGACTGCGCTGTACAGCAAAAATCTGATATCGGCACAGGCGGCAAAAAGCGTATCCGCGGATACGGAGGAAAATATAGTTTCCGTGCTGTATTGTCGCGATTCCGGAAAGCTGCCATGCCCCGCCTGCATGCTGGATCCGCGCGGAAACCGCATAGAATTGGGATATTTCGTGAAAGGCACGGAGCCGAAAGAAAAATGCGATGCGCATATCACCGTGAAATACGATTATAAAACCCATGCCATCGCCTGTGACAAATGCCCCGAAGAAAATATAAAGGAAATTTCGCTGGTTAAAAATTATTCGCGATCATTTCCGTGTCAGGTTCAGGTGACGGATGCGCAGTATATGTATCGCGAGCTGCCCGTAGGCGCTGTGCCTTCATGCACCGCAAGCGAAGCGTTTTTCAGCAGTCTGGCGGCGGGAGGCGAATTTTTCGGAACATCGCGCCGCGCTTCCGCTTTCAACAGGATATGCACGGAGCATTATTTCATGCCGGATACGCCGGATGAAACAGATAAACCGGACGATACCGAGCAGAGCGGCGAGCATACGAAAAATACAGGCAAAGCCGCAACCACCGAAACAAAAAAGCAAAATCCCGTTTCTACCGAAAGTGCGCATTCAGCAAAAGAAACGCAAGAAAAAACCGAGGAAAAGCGAAAATCATGGTGGCAGAGGTGGAGAAACAGAGGCACCGACGAAACACAGACCACGCAAACGCCCGATACCTCCGCCACAAGACGACGCAAGTACAAATACGGATAAGCACACGCGGTACTTTTCTATGAGAAAAGTATCAAAAGAAGTTACTTTCTCCACTGAGAAACGAGGTCGCGCTTTTCATAAAAGCGCAGAAAAAGTTTCTTATCCCCCGCAGGAGAACTGGGGTATACTTTTGCGTGACCAAAAGTACCAAAAGTCAAAAAGAGGAAAGAAACTCCTGTCTCGGCGACGCCGACACACACGCTGCGCGTATGTGTCAATTCCTCTTTTAAACACCTTCTGTCGCCTCGCGGCGACTCGTGCGAACATACTGCCCCGACAGTCCGACCATAGACTAAACCGGAAGTACGGTTCAGACCCCCACTTAACACGGGATTTTGTCTGCTCAAGCCAGAACTAAGCCTTCCCCAACTCGATGTCCATCAAGCCATGCTCGCTCCGTCGGAGTTTAGTCTACAGTGGGAAGCGTAGCTGAACTTTCGGCGGGAGCCAATCCACCCCGTCGAATCTGCTCGCTTTTTGCGGCATGCTTTGTTCGCACGCGCGGTATGGCCGATGATGCGCGGAGAGATGTACTTGAGATTTTCACTTTGCTATATATAGCACATACTTGCCGCGCATTACTTCCCGCGGCTAACTCGACGGGGTGCGAGGTAGTTTGCAAAGGAGGGCGAGGAGCCTTCCTTTGATGACTTTTGCCGCGCTTTTGGTCACTCAAAAGCGCGATCGTTTTCCCATTGGGGGCAAAGTAGCTTTTTTTCTTTACGCAAAGAAAACACGGACGACCGCAGTCGCCCACCCCCCTCTTGGCAAAGAGAAAACAATCCCTCACCCGACTTGCGTCGGGAGCTCCCTTTGCACAAAGGAGCCGAGCAACGTGCTCCGCACATTGCTTAATTTCTTTGCATAAGGGAAGCTTTTGGTACTTTTTGCGAAAAAGTACGCGCCCGTCCCAGCTGGGACAAAAAAATACCGCTTGCTTTCGCAAGCGGCATTTTTCATTTTCAGATATAAATTTTCGAAACAAGATACATCGGTATCATCCAGAAAAGCTGGTAAAGCGCAGGATATATCGGGAGCATTTTGTCCGAATTTCCCGTCACCGTGAGCAGCACCGTGAGCGCCGCGCCGATGAGCACCGAGATAAGCTTTATCGCGAGATTTGTTTTGCCGATGTTTCTTGCCTTTTCGCAGGCTATCAGAGTCTTTATCAGGCCCTTTGCATCGTGCGTGGAAACTATGCCCGCATCGTAAGCCGAAATTCTGTCGAGCGTTTCGGCAGGCATTATGGGCTTTATAATCTTTATCGGATATGTATCGGGATCGAGCTTGTTCTTCTTCAGCAGATCACTGTCCAGTCCGGGATCCGCCGTGGTAACGGCAATGCATATTCCCTGCTCGGCGAGATGCCTTACTATATAGATGAAATCAGCCGATGCATTGTACTGGAGATAGAATTTCGCTATCACCACATTGTCCTTTGCGAGGTAAAGAATGCGTTTGTTTGTATCGCCCTCGTAAAGTTCATCACCCGCTTCGTAGGTCGTATTGTAGCACTGATTGTCCATGTAAGCGCCCTGACCTATTACCACCTGAGCGCCGTCCACAGTGGCTTCCACGCCGTTTTCCGAAAGCGAAACTATTTCCACATTTTCGGAAACGCAACCGTCGAGAGCCGCCTTGCGGAATACTGTTTCGAGCGGACCGCCCAGCTTCGAATAAACGCCGGAAACAAGATATATTACATCTTCTATGCTGTGGTTTTCAAAAACCTTTACGCTTCTTATTCTCAGGCTGTCGGCAGGGAAAGCTATTTTGTCGGCAAAAGATATTACGGAAGCTTTCTCATATTCTTCGGGTGTCGCATCGCCGACTATGGCAGAACCGTAAGAATAAGCGCGTATGGAGGCGAGATATGCCGAATAAGCAAATGAAATAAATACCGACGCGGGTGCACATACAAGCATTGCGGTATACATATTTCTCACGCATGAATAGAAAGACGGATTTTCCTGCATGAAGATCGAGAGCACGAGCACGACGAGAGATATCGCAAAGCTTATTCCCGCGAGCAGACCGATAACCTTTTTGGATTTCGGATAATCTTTTCTGCGCGCATAGAAATCGTCTATGAAGCCCGCTTCGCGTGTTTTGTATATTTCGGAATCTCCCGAAAGATAATTTGCAAAACGTCCGCGTTCATCCGCGCCGTCATTTTTCGAGAGATGAGAAAGCACGAGCTTTTTCTTTTTGGATGAAATGATATTGAATGTATAAATTTCCTTGCGCACACGGACAAACGAACCTATCGCACCGAAAAGCACGCAGAGCGCGAATGTGAAATTGAAAAGCTTTACCGCCTCGTCCGTTTCCGTAAGAAGCGCGGACACGGTGGAAAGCAGTGACATCAGATACATTATCGAAATAAAAATATCGCCGTCGGGTTTGCGGCGGAATATTCCGCAAAAACCGTTTACTATTCTGTCAAAAGCAAAGAATGCGCAGAGGAATGTCACGGCGAAATCAAGAAGGATAAAGCCCGTATTTCCTATAGCTTCCGCTATCGCGGGTATGCATTCCAGAATAAAGAGCGCTATGGCAAAGAATACGGCTACGCCTATTCTCATTTTTGCCACGGAATATTTCTGCTTGTATTTGTCGAAAACCTCTTTTGTCTGCTCGGGAGATTTGTATTCGTAAGAAACGTGCGGCTTTTTGCGCGGCTTCTCTTCCGCGGGATTTTCGTCGTCCTTTTCCGCGTCGGCAGTATTCGGAATATCGCTTACGGCAGTGGATGTGGTGACATCAAAAGGATATTCGTCGAAAATCTTTCTCGGAGAATCGTTTTTCTCCACCTTTCTGGGATCAAGCCCGAAAGCCATCATTATTTCGGTATCCCTGTCGGGATCGTCGCTCTCTGCCTTTTCGGCATCGTCGGGATCCGCTTTTTCCTTTGTATCGGGGCTGTAGGGATCGAGCATTTTTGTATCGTTGTACCGCTCTATTATTTCCTCGGTGTATTCGTTTTCATCGAAATCCGGCTCTTCCTCGATATCGGAAGCTTCGGCAGTTTCGGGTTCTTCCTCAACTTCGGGTTCTTCCGCAACTTCGGGTTCTTCCGCAACTTCGGGTTCTTCCGCAACCTCCGGCTCTTCCGCAATCTCGGACTCTGTCGGCTCTTCATTTTTTCTTGAGAAAACCGAAAGGTCTATATCGTTTGTCACTTCGTTTACCGGTGCTGCTTCCTCCGGTTTTTCGGCGTGGTTTTCCTCGGTTTTTTCGTCTTTATGTTTTTTGTTTTTGTCCGACGGCACTACGGAAGCGAGAATGTCGAAAAGCGTGCGTCTGTGCTTTTCCTTTGCGGGCACGGTGGGAACTTCCTCCGCTGCCGCGTCGGCTTCTTTTGCCTCCCCGGTCACAGCGGCTTTCTCCGTGCTCTCGGTTTCCGCTTCTTCGGAAGCTTCGCTTTCTTCGAAATCGTCGGCTTCGTCCGCGTCGTCAATTTCAGCTTCAGCGTCGGCTTCGTTTTCTTCGGGAGCTGCCGTTTCTTCGGTTTCCCCTGTCAGGTCGAGAGTCTGCACTTCGTATTCCTCTTTTACGGATTCCTCTGCGGTTTTTTCACTATCCGCGTCACTGCCGAGATATTTTTCGTAAAGCTTCTGAAATTCGTCGCTTTCCGCTTTTTCCTCATCGGTCATAGCGGAATCGTTGAAAATATAATCGCTTTTCTCATCGGCATTTTCATCCTTTTTTCCGAGATCTTCCGCAGCGCGCTTTTCCGCCTCTACCTTACCGGAATCAAAACGGTAATTCAGCCTGCGTATGAGGTCGGTAGTGGATTTGTCATCGCCGGAACCGTTGTTTTTGTCAAAATCAACGTTGTTTGCCATAATAAACCTCCGTTTGCGTTATATTTGAAATAGTTATCACTGTTTTATCTTTTTTCTGCCGCCTTGAAAACAAGCACTGCCGCAGCCGCCGAAACATTCAGCGAATTTATTTTTCCGCGCATCGGTATCGAAACCGTAAAATCGCATTTATCCCGCACAAGACGCGAAACTCCGTTTCCTTCTCCACCCAGCACGAGAGCGCATGCGCAGTCAAAATCGGTCTTTCTGTAGTCCTCGCCTTCCATATCCGCCGCAAATGTCCATACGCCCATTTCTTTCAGCTCATCTATCACGGAGGCGATGTTGTTTACCTTTGCTATCGGCAAAAACGTAACTGCACCCGCTGATGATTTATGTACGGTCTGCCCTATCGCGGCACATCTGTGCCTGCTTATCACCAGCCCGTGCGCGCCCGCGCATTCCGCGCTTCTTATTATCGCGCCGAGATTGTGCGGATCCTCCACGCCGTCGCAAACAACTATCAGAGGCTTTTCGCCCTTTTCTTTTGCGATATTCACTATATCCGCCACACTCGAATATTCCTTTTCGCCCGCTATCGCGGCTACGCCCTGATGCGCATTTCCCGCGGAAAGCATATCCAGCTTCTTTTTATCGGCTTCCGCCACGGGAATGGAACGCGCCTTTGCCTCCGCAAATATTTTTTTCACCGAGCCTTCGCGTTCGCCGCGCAGAATGTATATCTTTTCTATCGGCTTTTCGCTTTTCAGCAGCTCCAGCACGGGATTTCTTCCCACTACGACAGAGGAATCCTCCGACTGCTCCGCCGCAAATCTTTTATTTTTTTCCATAATTTCTCTCTTTTTCAAAAAGCGGTCATTTTGCCATGAGATTTATCATTTCCGCAAGCCCCAGCGACGTCACGAAATCATAATTTTCCGCGGAATCGAAGAAAAATTTCACCTTGCCAGCTTCACTTGCGAATTTCACTTTTATTTCATAAGATTTGCCGTAAACCGAAGAGAAGCTTTCGCTTTTCAAAAGCGAAGCGAGTATTTCCGCTCTGCTCCCGCCCGTACCGAGCGCATACGAATTTTCGACATATCGCGTGATTTTCGCGAAATCAAACGAATTTATCTTCACGTCAAGAAAGCCGTCGCCCACGCCCGTTATCTCATAAGAAATGCCGGCGTAAAGCGCCGCGAGAGCTTCCTTTCCGTAGGACGAAAGCGTCTTTTCACGCGAAACGGCAAAAACAAAATAAGAAGCGGACGACTCCGCAATATGCTCTGCAAAATCCCGCAGATCAAAAGCCTTTATTTCGTCCATCGCAAGGGCAAATATTTCCTCCGCTCCCTGTTCCTTTCCGCATGAGAAAAAGCAGAAAGCTAGCATCGCCGCGAGCATTATGCAAAGCAAGCGTCTGACCAAAAAAGCCGCCTCCCCTATTTTTATACATTTATGATTATACCATATCATAAACGTTTTGTACAGAGGTTTATTTCAAATATTTTTAAAAAAACTCCGCATTTTATCGGTTTTTTTCGCGAAAAAAGCAAAAAATACGGCAAAGGCTCTCCGCCAATGCCGTATTTTCAGCGTATTTTTTTAAAGCGCGGATACTATGCTTTCCGTATCTCTTGCTATCATCAGCTCCTCGTTTGTGGGTATCATGTAAATCTTTACCTTTGAATCGGGAGCGGAAAGCTCTGTCACGCCGGACGAGCCTTTTGTTTTTGCGTTTACTTCGTCATTCAGCTTTATGCCGAAATATTCCATACCGTGGCATACGCGGGCGCGCGTTTCGGCGCTGTTTTCGCCGATACCTGCGGTAAATACTATCGCGTCAAGTCCGTTCATTGCCGCCGTGTATGAACCGATGTATTTCTGTATCTGGTATCCGAGTATTTCCACGGCGAGGCGTGCGCGGTTATTGCCTTCCTTTACGGCAGCCTCGAGATCTCTGCTGTCGGAGGAAACGCCGGAAACGCCGAGAAATCCGCATTTCTTATTCATGAAATTGCTCATTTCATCGGGCGTAAAGCCTTCGTTTTTCATGATATAGGTAACTATGGCAGGGTCGATGGAACCGCAGCGCGTGCCCATTTCCACGCCGTCAAGAGGCGTGAAGCCCATGCTGGTATCCACGCATTTTCCGCCTTTTACGGCAGTGATGGAGGAACCGTTGCCTATATGGCATGTTATTATCTTCGTTTCGGAAGCGGGCTTGCCGAGAATTTTTATCATCTCGCCGGAAACATATCTGTGAGAAGTTCCGTGTGCACCGTAGCGGCGTATGTGCTTTTTCTCCACCATTTCGTAAGGAATGGGATATACAAAAGCCTTTTCGGGCATTGTCTGATGGAAAGCCGTATCAAAAACAAGCACCTGAGGTACATTCGGCATTACTTCCGTGCAGCCCTTTATACCCATGAGATGCGCGCCTGTGTGAAGCGGCGCGAAATCGCGGCAAAGCTCCAGCTTTTCGAGAACTTCTTTTGTGACAAGAACACTTTCAAAGAAATAGGGACCGCCGTGCACCACTCTGTGACCTACAGCCTCGATCTGGCTCATATCCTTTATACAGCCTGTTTCGGGGTCGGTGAGTGTGTCTACTACGAGTCTTGTTGCCACGGAATGATTGGGCATGGGAAATTCTTTTTCGAATTTTCTGCCGTCCGCCGTTTTGTGAGAAAGAAATCCGTCAAGACCGATTCTTTCGCAGATACCTTTTGCGAGAACATCTCCGCTTTTCGTATCAAAAAGCTGATATTTCAGCGATGAGCTTCCCGCATTTACAACCAGAACATACATGTTTAAAATGAAACCTCCGTTTGGACTTGATTTTATTTGAATTTTGCATTATACTGAATATTATACAGGAAGTTTCATGTAATTTCAATAGCAAATAGCAAAAAACGGAGAATTTTTATGAAAATAACCGCTGTTGTATGCGAATATAATCCTTTTCATTTCGGTCACGAATATCATATTTCCGAAATAAAGAAAAATTCCGACGCGGTGATAGCCGTGATGAGCGGAAGCTTTACTCAGCGCGGCACGCCCGCCGTGGTTTCGAAATATCTGCGTGCGCGGGCGGCTGTATGCGCAGGCGCCGATCTTGTTCTGGAGCTTCCCTTTCCCTTTTCGGCGGCATCTGCGGAATATTTCGCCCGCGGCGGTATCGATATAGCGGAAAAAAGCGGCGTGGTATCGGAAATTTCCTTCGGCAGTGAAAACGCGGATATAAATACGCTGCGCAAAGCGGCGGAAAATACGTATTCCGAGAATTTTATCAATGCGCTGAAATCCGCGTCGGAAGAAAGCCGCGGAGAGCATTTCGGCAGGATGTATTTTTCCGTTTACCGCTCGCTTTTCGGCGAAACGGATATTTTCGACGGGTCGAACAATATCCTCGCCATAGCATATCTGCGCGAGCTTATGCGCAGAAAAAGCGATATTTCGGCGCATACGGTAAAGCGCGTCGGCGCAGCGTACAATGACAAATGCGGCAACGGTTTTCTTTCCGCCTCCGCGATAAGAGAAAAGCTCGCCGCGGGCGAGCATGTATCGCTTCCCGCGGAAAGCGAAAAAATAATTTTCGAATGTGCAAAGCGCGGAGAAATCGCGCGATATGAAAATCTTTTCCGCCCGTTTGCCGCATTTCTGCGCACGGCAAAAGCCGCGGATATAAGCGGATTTCACGAAATGAACGACGAAATAGCATCGCGCCTCGTATGTTCGGCAAAAAAGGCGACGGGCATGGATATGCTCATCGAAAGCGCAAAAACAAAATCATATTCCGCCTCGCGGATAAGACGTGCCCTGCTTTTCTCATTTCTCGGCATAAAAGAAAGCGATTTTTCCTCGGCGGACTTTACATATCTGCTCGCCGCAAACGAAACGGGGCGCGCCGTACTTTCGGATATAAACAAAAAAGGCGGACTTTTTGTGCTTACAAAGCCTGCGGATTACAGGCAAAGCCCCTTTTCTGCGGATTATGAAAAATCGCTCCGTGCCGAAGCGCTGTGGACGCTCGCTCTCGATGCCCCCGCCCCTGCGGATTTTCTTTTGAAATCAAAACCGTATATAAAATAAAATTATCAAAAATCACCTCTGCCGCGTAAAATGGCATGAGGTGATTTTTTATGTACAGCGGTTCTTATGTCGCTCTTGTAACCCCGTTTGATAAAAACGGCGAAGTAAATTATCCGAAAATAGCGGAGCTTATCGGTTTCCACAGAGAAAACGGCACCGACGGGATCGTCATTCTCGGCACCACCGGCGAATCCCCCACCATATCCGAAACAGAAGCCGAAAAAATAATTCTTACCGCAATGCGCCATGCGGGCGATATGCCGCTGATAATCGGCTGTGCCTCCAATAATACGCGCGCGGCAAAGGAAAAGGCAAAGAAATACGAAGCGCTCGGCGCGAAAGCTCTGCTCGTGCTCACGCCGTATTACAACAAAGCCAATGAAAACGGGATGATACGTCATTTCACGCAAATCGCGGACAGCGTGCAGATACCGATTATTATCTATAATGTCCCGTCGCGCACAGGTTGTTTTGTTTCGGTTTCCGCGCTGGAAATCCTCTCGCGGCACGAAAATATAATAGGCATAAAAGAGGCGAGCGGCGATATGTCGTATTTCATGAAAATATCGCATCTCATATCGGATAATTTCAGCATATTCTGCGGAAACGACGATATCGCCGTGCCGATGGTTTCCATGGGCGCATGCGGCGTTATTTCCGTGCTTGCCAATATACGCCCGCGCGCCGTTTCGGAAATGATGCGGCTGGCGCTTTCGGGCGATTTTGCCGGCGCGGCAAAAATACAGAAAGAAAATATCCCGCTGATAAATGCGCTTTTTTCGGAACCGAATCCCATACCCGTGAAAACGGCGATGAACAGGCTCGGTTTTGATGTGGGCGAATGTCGGCTTCCGCTTTGTGAAATGAGCGAAACAAACCGCGAGCGGCTCTTTGCCGAACTCGACAAGCTCAGGTAGGAGAGGTTGCTCTTTGCGCAAAGAGAACGAAGGTCGCGCTTTTGAATGACCAAAAGCGCGGCAAAAGTCATCAAAGGAAGGCTCCTCGCCCTCCTTTGCAAACTACCT
>CAKRQU010000023.1 GCA_934394585.1 uncultured Eubacteriales bacterium
TTACTTTTTGCGGCTGACTCGACGGGGTGCGAGGTAGTTTGCAAAGGAGGGCGAGGAGCCTTCCTTTGATGACTTTTACCGCGCTTTTTGTCAGTAAAAAGCGCGACCTCGTTTCTCGGTTGAGAAAGAAACAAAAGAAAGAAACGGCAATTTTCAATAGAAAATTGCCGTTTCTTTCTGGCGGAGAAGGAGAGATTCGAACTCTCGAACCGTTTATGGCGGTTACACGATTTCCAGTCGTGCGCCCTCGACCAACTAGGCGACTTCTCCAAAAAATATTTTCCGCGGCTTTACCGCGCTTTGATAGTTTACCACAAAAAAAGCTACAAGTCAATAGTTTTATGCAATTTTCGGAATTTATTTTTATAAATTTTCGCTTTTTTGATTTTTCGCCCTACATATTGGCAAAATGCATAAAAGAACAGGCATATTTTCTACATGCAAATCCGCGCGTTTTCTCCCCCAAGCTTATCAAAGTGGGTTGATAAATTGTCCAAAATGTGATATTATATTATTTAACAAATTATCTGATTTTATCAGGAGGAACAACACAAATGAAAAAAATTTTCGCGATACTGCTCGCGCTGACGATGCTTGCCGTTCTCTGCGCCTGCGGTACTACGCCCGCTGAAACCACGGGATCGTCGTCCACGACAGAATCTTCGGCGACCGCAGGTTCTTCGGCAACCACGGCTTCTTCCGAAACGACTTCTTCGACTACGGAAGCCACCACATCAACTACCGCTACCACAACGGTCCCCGTAATAGTAACGCCCGAATTTGACGAAAGCAAAATAGTGCTTTCATTCGGCGCCATTTCCGACGTTCATGTAAACGCAGCTACCGGTGACGCGGTGGATAAAGTGAGAAGCGCTGTTACTCTTCTCACAAAAGAAGCTTCGAAAAACGGCGGCAAACTCGATGCCATAGCTGTAGTCGGCGATATCGCGGACAACGGTCAGGCAGCACAGCTCGGCTATTTCAGAGATGCTTATGAAAGCGTCGCTCCCGAAGGAATAAAAACTCTGCTCGTCACGGGCAACCACGACTCCATAATGGGCGAATGCCTGAAGCTCACCGATTATCAGCGCGTATTAGGAAGCAAATATTTCGGCGAAGGCATCGATACGGAAGATACAGATCTTTCCATCGGCGTGCGCGACTGCGTGGTAAACGGATATCATTTCCTCATGCTGGAACCGCTTACATACAATTCTTCCATAGGCTGTCCCTACGATGAAAAAGCTGTTCAGTGGCTCGATCGTATGCTCGAAAAGCTTACCAAGGCAGAACCCGAGAAATACGTTTTCGTATGCACTCACCCGATGATATACAATACCTGCTACGGAAGCACGCTCGACGGCAGTCCTTCCTACTGGTCTACCACGGCTCTGACAAGCACTCTCGAAAAATATTCTCAGGTAGTCACATTCGGCGGACATCTCCATTTCCCCGTAAATGACAACCGTTCCATTATGCAGGGCAAATTCACCTCTCTCGGATGCGGATCCGTGCGTTACATGGCAATAGAAAGAGGCGGCTATGAAAACATGGCAAGCCAGACCACTATGAACGACAGATATGAGATTTCTTCCGGTCTTCTCATTCAGGTGGATGAAAACGGCAATACAAGAGTGACAAAAATGTTCTTCTCCGAAGAAACTTCCTTTGAAGATCAGTGGATACTGGATCATCCCAATGCAGAGGGCACGCATCTGACCAGATTCAGCCGCGAAACAAGAATGGCTGCAAACAAAGCTCCCGTACTCGGCAATGTAGAGCTGGTTCAGAAAGAATCCACCAAAACAGGCGTAAAAACATATCTCGATTTTGATGCCGCATTTGATGACGATTTCACGCATCATTACAAAATAGAGCTGAAAAACATCGACGCAGGCAGAACGACAGTGAAAAACATTCTTTCCGATTTCTATCATCATGCAAAGAGAAGCGATATGAAAAAGGACTACAGCCTTTTCCTCGGCAATCTCAAGGATGGCAAATACAGAGTTACCATCACGGCTTATGACTCATGGGATGCCGAAAGCGAATCTGTTGTAATAGAATGGGAATCCAAGAAGGGTGAAGTTTCTTCCGATCTTCCCGATGCGTATGTCGATCTCGATTTTGAAAACGGAAATATCACAGACAGCAAAAATCATGTTTCCATCACCAATAAGGGCGCTTCCGTAAGCAAATCCGAAGTAAGATTTGACGGCAAAGATTATGTCGCAAATGTACTCCGCGCTTCCAAAGGTAAATATCTTATATGCCAGTTTACAGAGCTTTCCACGAGAGAATCTTTCAGTGAATGGGCACAGTCCGGTTTCTCTGTAGAAGCATTTTATGTGATGAATACCAAGGGCACAGTACAGGGCATCGTATGCGGCACGCAGAACGGCGGCTGGGGTCTTGCCGAAAATGCGAGCGGAATACCTTATTTCATCACGGGCGGCGGCACGAAATACAATTCCGGCGCTTATGCGAAAAATGCCGCATCCACGGCTTCTCTTGTTCATGTGGTAGGTGTTTATGATCTCGGCGAAGGAAAATGCAATATTTATGTAAACGGCGCGCTTTCCACCACAGTAAGCATAAATACCAATTTCGTTACCGGTGAAGGCGATACTTTCAATCGTTTCTGCATAGGCGATGATATAAAGCCCGGAAACGTAGGCGGCGATTTCCCGACAAGCGGCATGACAATGGTAGATGCAAAAATTTATTCTGCGGCTCTCAACAGCGAGCAGGTAGCAAAAGCTTTCGAAGCAGCCAAGGGATTACTTAAATAAAAATGTTTTTTCGGGTACGGCGATAAAAACCGTACCCGTTTTTCTTTGCCCAAAGAGAACGAAGGTCGCGCTTTTTATAAAAGCGCAAAAAAGTTACTTCTGTCCCCCGCGAGGGGACGGGGTGTACTTTTGCGTGACCAAGAGGAGAGTTCAGGGTGGCGTAGCCACCTCTGAACGGCGTCGCCGAGACGGAGTATACCAAAAAGTTACTTTGTCCCTTATGGGGAAACGATCGCGCTTTTCACTGACGAAAAGCGCGGCAAAAGTCATCAAAGGAAGGCTCCTCGCCCTCCTTTGCAAACCACCTCGCACCCCGTCGAGTTAGCCGCAGAAAGTAATGCGCGGCAAGTATGTGCTATAGATAGCAAATCAAAAAGCTTTTGTCCGCCTCTCCGCGTATCATCAGCCATACCGCGCGTGCGAACAAAATATCCCGCAAAAAGCGAGCAGATTCGACGGGGTGGATGGTGCCACGCCGAAAGTTTTGATATGCTTCCCACTGTAAGCTAAACTCCGACGGAGCGAGCATGGCTTGATGGACATCAAGTTGGGGAAGGTTATAGTTTTGGCTTAAGCAAACTAAAGCCCGTGTTAAGCGTGGATTTGAACCTTACTTCCGGTTTAGTCTACAGTCGGACTGTTAGGGCAGTATGTTCGCACGAGTCGCCGCGAGGCGACAGAAGGTGTTTAAAAGAGGAAAGCGTTCCTCTTTTTGACTTTTGGTACTTTTGGTCACGCAAAAGTACACTCTCGTTTCCTTCGTAAAGGAAAGGATTTTCCCGCGCTTTTGTAAAAAGCGCACCCTGCCGCACTTGACAAAATTACTCATCGGTGATATAATCACAAAACGTAGACTAATGTCATTTTATACTATATTGTAAGGAGGATTTTTCAATGCAACTTTTCGTTTTGATTCTCAATAAAACAGAATGTCTGCCGAAACTGCTCGGCGAATTTCTCGATGCCGGCATAAAAGGCGCGACGATATATGATTCCATGGGCGAAGTGCAATACATCGGTCATGAATCGGTAGAGCCGCCCCCGATTTTCGGTTCACTGCGCAAATTTATAAATCCCGATCACGAACAGAATAAAACCGTGCTCGTTATACTGCGCGATGAGCAGGTGGAAACAGCGCGTGCGCTCGTAAACAAAGCCACAGGCGGTCTTGACAAGCCCGGCACGGGTATAGTTTTCACCGTTCCCGTTTCGTTTACCGAGGGAATATAATCGAAAAAACATTTACTTTTGAAAGGATTATCCCGTTTTCACGGAATTTTAGTTTAATACAATGAATAATACTTTACTTGCGCTTGGTATAGCAATGGCGGCAGGTCTTGTCATGACGCGTATTATCAAGCTCATTCATCTCCCCAATGTAACTGCATTTCTTATCGCGGGACTTATCATCGGTCCGTCCGTGACAGGACTTATAAGCGCCGATGTGATCGACAGCTTCGATATAATAGTAAATGTAGCACTCGGCTTCATCGCATTTTCCATCGGCGGAGAATTCCGCCTTTCTTCACTGAAATCCCTCGGAAAAAGAATAACCGTTATCACGGGTTTTCAGGCATGCACAGCCACGGTTTTTGTCCTGCTGATACTGCTTGTCACAGGCACGGATAAATCAATCGCTTTCACCCTTTCAGCCATAGCTACGGCTACGGCTCCCGCAGCCACGCTTCTCGTGGTGCGTCAGTATAAAGCAAAAGGACCCCTCACGGATACGCTTCTCCCCGTAGTGGCATTGGATGATGCTTTCGGTCTGATGATATTCTCGATATTTTTCTCCATAGCAAAGGCTCTCGCCACGGGAACAGAACCGAATGTGAAAAATATGCTGCTCGAGCCGCTGCTTGAAATAGTGCTTTCACTCGTGATAGGCGCGGCGATAGGCGTAGTGCTTTCTTTCTGCTGCCGCTTTTTCAAATCGCGTGCAAACCGCCTTTCGCTCTGCGTAATGGCGACTATAGTCGGCGTTGCTCTCTCGGAAATACTTTCGCTTTCATCGCTTCTCGTTTGCATGATGATAGGCGCTCTTTTCGCAAATCTCTGCGGAGAATACGAAAAAATACTCGAGGGCGTGGATCGCTGGACGCCGCCGCTCTTTATGCTTTTCTTTGTTATTTCGGGCGCGGAGCTCAATCTTTCCATACTTCCCTCTGTCGGTCTGGTCGGCGTACTTTATATCATTTTCCGCTCGCTGGGCAAATATTCCGGCGCTTTTGTGGGAGCGGCTATCACGCATTCGCCTAAAACCGTCCGCAATTATCTCGGTATGACGCTTCTGCCGCAGGCCGGTGTTGCCGTCGGTATGGCACAGATGGCTGTAGCCGAATTGCCTCCGGAATACGGCACTAAAATTCAGGCTGTGGTGCTCTGTGCCACGCTCGTATATGAAATAGTCGGACCTGTAATAACAAAAATATCACTTTCAAAAGCGGGAGAAATCACCGCAAAATAATTCCCCCGCAAAAATCAACGGAGGTTTTACTTTATGAAATTGCCAAAAAGCATCTCATACATACCGTATAAAGAATTAAAGCAGGAAAACAGACTTGCCGTGGCGGAAACGCTCGTATTGCTGTTTTTTGCCTGTGCTTTTGTCGGCTGGATTTACGAGGTAATATATTATTACTATCTCGGCTGGGGTTTTCACAATTCCGGATTTTTCTACGGACCCATCATCCCGATATACGGGATAGGTTCTATGCTGATACTTCTCTCGGCGTCGAAGCTGCGTTGCCATCCCGCGCTCGTATTCATTGTTTCCGCCGCGGTAACCACCGCGCTCGAATACGCCGTGGGAAAGCTTTTGCTTGTGATAGCGGATATCCGCCTCTGGGACTACGGCGAGATAAAATTCAATTTTGAGGGGCTTATATGCCTTCGTTGCTCGCTGATATTCGGCGCTCTGGCATTGGTGCTGATTTATGCGCTTCAGCCGTTTATTTTCTTTCTCAGCCGTAAAATAGGCGCAAAGGCGCGCCATATCGTATGTGCCGTTTTTCTTTTCGCATGGCTTGTCGATGCCGTTTTCTCATTGATTTTCAATTTCAAAAGCAGAATGTGAAAAGGAAATCCGACATTTTTATTGACTTTTTGCGCATATTATTATAATATAATCTTGTATAAATATTATTTCGGAGGAATAACAATGGAATATAAAATGAAAATAGCGGGACTTGAAAGAGCACTGCCGCTGTGCAAAGTAAATGATGAACTTTATATCGGCGCTTTTGTTATATTCGGCGATGTGGAGCTTACGAGCGCCTGTGCGCGCGAGCTTCTGAAAGCGGCACCCGAGCATGACGTAATGATAACGGCGGAAAGCAAAGGCATACCGCTCGTATTTGAAATGGCACGTCAGTCCGGCGAAAATAAATATCTCATCGCGAGAAAAGCTCCGAAGCTCTATATGAAGGACATTTTCTCCACGGAAGTGCAGTCCATTTCCACGGCAAAAAAGCAGATGCTTTATCTCGACGGCAATGATGCGGAATATCTCCGCGGCAAACGTGTGCTGATAATCGACGATGTCATCAGCACGGGCGAAAGCATGCGCGCCATGGAAACGCTGGTAAAGCATGCCGGCGGCAATATCGTAGGCGAAATGGCTATACTTGCCGAGGGCGATGCGCAGGACAGATCTGATATCATTTATCTCGAAAAACTGCCGCTTTTCAATCCCGATGGCTCGATAAAGAAATAAAATCGGATTTTTTTGGAGATTTATATGAACGATATCAAAAACCGTATAGATGAATATATAGAATCGCACGCCGCCGAAATGGAAGATGTCCTCGCGGATCTCGTTTCCGTACCCAGCGTAAAGGGCAAAGCGGAAAACGGCATGCCTTTCGGAGCGGAGCCTGCAAAGGCTCTTTCCAAAATGCTCGGCTATTGCGAAAAATACGGATTTTACACAAAAAATCATGAAAATTATGTCGGCACGGCAGATCTCGAAGCGGGAAAAGAACCTGCGCTCGGTATACTTTGCCATCTCGATGTGGTTCCCGCGGGCGAAGGCTGGAGCAGTGATCCTTTCAGAATGGAAAAACGCGACGGCGTTTTCTACGGCAGAGGTGTGATAGATGACAAAGGTCCCGCCGTGGCTACGCTTTTTGCGCTTCGCGCCGTGAAAGAACTTTCGCTTCCCGTCCGCGAAAACGTGCGTTTCATTTTCGGCACGGATGAAGAAAACGGATCGGGTGATCTCGCTTATTACACGAAGAAAGAAGCCCTGCCCGAAAAGCTTTTCACTCCCGACGGCGAATATCCCGTAATAAACCTCGAAAAAGGCATGATCCGCGGCGAAATATCCGCCTCCTGCACTCATGACGGCAAAAAAAGTATAGCGGAATTTCATGCAGGCACGGTGGTCAATGCCGTTCCCGCATCGGCTTGTGCCGTGCTCCGCGGCTTTTCCGAAAAAGAAGTGGCGGATGCCATAGATGCCTCGGGGATAACCGCAATCACATTTTCTTATAATGAAAATACGCTTTACGCACGCGGAAAAAGCGCTCACGCTTCTACCCCGTGGGACGGCATAAATGCGCTGACTGCGCTGGCGCGCGTCCTCGGCGCTCTGAAAACAGATGACGAAACGGGAAATCTTTTCTCGCGTATATCGGCGGCATTTCCTTTCGGCGAAACAAACGGCGCCGCGCTCTCGCTCGATATCAGCGACGAACGTTCCGGTCCGCTCACGCTTGTCTTCAGCATACTCGATTTTTGCGGCGGTTCGCTTTCAGCGAAATTCGATATACGTTTTCCCATATGCCTGAATGTAGCCCGTGTGCGCGAAATTCTCGGCGAAAATCTGGCGAAATATTCCCTCACACTCTCGGCTATGACGGGAACAGAGCCGCATTATGTGGATGAAAACAGCGATTTTATAAAAACTCTGCTTCATGTTTATGAAGATATTACGGGGCTGGAGGGCAAAACCATTGCCATCGGCGGCGGCACTTACGTGCATAATACCGCAGGCGGCGTGGCTTTCGGCTGTGCTTTCCCCGGAGAAGATAACCGCATGCACGGTGCCGATGAATTTATCACGGAAAAAAGCCTGCTCACAAATGCGAAAATTTTCGCAAACGCGGTTTATGAACTGCTGAAATAAAAATAAAAAAAGAAGCTCCGCCGCGGAAAACCGCGGCGGAGTTTTGTCATTTTGGTGATAGCGCGCTTTTTGCAAAATCGTACTCCCCCATAAAACAAGGAAAACGGACGCGGTTTCCCATGTCCGTTTTCCCCAACCCATATAATGAAAATGAAAGGAGAGAATATCGTTTATCAGTCCTGAGCGTCCTTTTTGGCTTCTTCGATTATCTTAGCCGCAGACATAGCAGGAACCTCTTCGTAATGATCGAAATAAAGCGTATATTTGCCTCTGCCCTGAGTGATGGCGCGGAGCTGAATAGCAAAATCGGACATTTCAGCCATAGGCACTTCTGCTTCTACGAGCTGTTCGCCTTTCTTCTGCGTGGGCTCCATACCGAGCACTCTGCCGCGGCGCTTGTTTACCATACCCATGATATCGCCTACCATGCTGTCGGGCGCGTAAACGCTGAGCTTGCCTATCGGCTCCAGAATAACGGGACCGGCATTTTTCATGCCTTCTTTGTATGCGAGGATAGCGGCGAGCTTAAAGGAAATTTCGTTCGAGTCAACAGGGTGATAAGAACCGTCGAAAAGATCTGCCGCGAGATTTACTACGGGGAATCCTGCGAGAACGCCCTTTTTCATGGCTTCCTGAAGACCCTTTTCCACTGCGGGATAATAGTTCTTCGGAACGCTGCCGCCGACTACGCTCTGCGTGAATGTAAGACCGGGATCTTCGCCGGGCGAGAATGTAATCTTTACATGACCGTACTGACCGCTGCCGCCGGACTGTTTTTTATGCTTTCCTTCTGCGGCGTAACGCTTCTTTATGGTTTCTCTGTAAGCTATTTTCGGGGCAACGAGATCAATAGATGTGCCAAAACGTGCTTTCAGCTTCGAAAGAATTACATCGAGATGTATATCGCCGAGACCGGAAATAAGCATCTGCTTGGTTTCTGCATTGTTTTCATATTTCAGAGTGAGATCTTCTTCCAGCAGACGGGCTATACCCTGAGTAATCTTTTCTTCATCGCCTTTTGCTTTCGGCTGCATAGCCATCTGATAGAACGACTCGGGATATTTTATCTTCTTATAAGGAAGCGCATTCGGATCTGCAGAGAGAGTATCGTTTGTATTTGTAGCAGTAAGCTTTGCCGTCATGCCGAGGTCGCCCATGCATACGCGCTCCACTTCCTTCTGCTTTTTGCCCTTGATGATATATATATGAGAGAATTTCTCCTGTCCGCCAGTGGTAAGATTATAGAGCGTGTCGTCCTTTTTGAGCGAGCCGTTCATAACCTTGAAGAAGGACATTTTACCTACAAACGGGTCTGCGACGGTTTTGAAAACAAATATCGCCGTTTTGCCGTTTTCATCCATGGGGATAACCTTTTCTTCATCGCCGTCCATTACTACTTCCTTGCCGACTGCAAGAGGCGACGGGAAAGAATCCGCGATGATATCGAGGAGCACTTTTATGCCGTAAACATAAGCCGCACTGCCGCATACCACGGGAGCTATAGAGCCTGCCACGATACCGTCGTGGAGAGCTTTGTTTGCTTCCTCGCGCGTGATTTCCTCACCGGCAAAATATTTTTCCATCAGCTCATCGGATGTTTCCGCCAGACTTTCCAGCAGCATATCGCGGCATTTGTCCACTTTTTCCTGCTGATCTGCGGGGATGGGGCATTCGTCGCCCGTAGAGCCGTTTTTGCCTACTTTGAAGGCGCGCATATCTATGAGATCTATGAGTCCGGCTATCTTGTCGCCGTCCATTATCGGGATTACCACGGGGCATACGCTGTGACCGAACTGATTACGCAGCTGCTCGAAAACTTTTTTGAATCTCGCCTCGGGGTCGTCGCATTTGTTTATAAAGAAAGCTTTGGGTATGCCGGCATCGTTTGCATAATCCCATGCCAGCTCCGTGCCGACTTCCAGACCTGCTTTGCCGTCCACCACGATGATGGCGCTGTCCGCCACTCGTGTAGCCTGCACTACCTCACCCGCAAAATCAAGATATCCGGGCGTATCGATTATATTGATAACGCAACCCTTCCAGTCGAGCGGAGCAATAGCCGCGGAAATGGAAAGTCCGCGTTTGATTTCCTCGGGATCGTAGTCACAAACCGTATTTCCGTCGGTAACTTTACCGAGTCGGTCTGTGCCTTTCGCGAGGTAAAGCATTGCCTCGGCAACCGAAGTTTTACCGCCTGCGCTGTGTCCGAGCAGGCAAACATCACGTAAATTTTTTGCGCTGATCATATATATTAACTCCTCTGGTTATAGATTTTGTGCTGTGCGGTTCGGAGTATTTACTTCTCAAACTTCACATAACAAGATAATTATAGCTTGTTTTTCACATTTTATCAATAGCAAAACTTGTTTTTTTTAACGTGTGAACGTAGAAAAAACATTATATTCTTTGTGCATAAATTACAAAATATTGATTGAATTCATCATTTTTACATTGTTTTGTGTAAATTTCTTTAAAAAAGAATATTCTGCCTTGACAATCGGAATGATAAATTGTATAATCAATCATAGATAAATATATTTATCGGAGGAAAATAAAATGCAGGTTACAAAAGATACTCTTATCGGCGATGTTCTCGATTTCAATGCGGAAACGGCTCAGTTTTTCTTTGAAATAGGCATGCACTGCCTCGGTTGCCCTCATTCCAGAGGTGAAAGCATAGGCGATGCCTGCGCTGTTCACGGAACCGATGCGGACGCGCTTATAAAGAAAATCAATGATTTTCTCGCGAACGTAAAATAAAATTTTTCGCGCATAAAGCGGACTTTTCTCCGCCGCGCGTCGCAGAAAATGTGGGAACGCGCCTTTTGCACGTTCCTTTTTTCGCATTTTTGTATATTAAAAATTAAGGACAGATTATGACAGAAAATATAAAACCGGGCACGCGGCTTTATGCCTGCGCTTCTCTCGTGAGAGATGGCGCCGTGCTTTGCGATGTGGGAACAGACCATGCCTACCTCCCTATATATCTCTGCAAAAAAGGCGCGGTATCGCGCGCAGTGGCTTCCGATATAAAAGAGGGACCTCTCGCCCGCGCGAAGGAGCATATAGCGCTCTGCGGACTTTCCGACGCGATATCTGCGCGGCTCACACCGGGGCTTTGCGGGATGGAGGGCGAGGGCTTTACCGACATAGTGATAGCCGGCATGGGCGGACTCATGATACGCGATATCATAGACGCCGCGCCTTTTGTGCGCAACGCTTCCGTGGCGCTGATACTTCAGCCGATGAAAAATGCGGATATGCTCCGCCTGTATCTCGCGGAAAACGGGTTTGAAATAACACACGAGCAGCTTGCCTTCGACGAAGGAAAGCTTTATCAGATAATGCGCGCCGTATACGACGGCAAGAAGCGCCGCTTGGACGACGTTTCCCTGCTGCTGGGCGAAAAAAACATCGCCGCGCGTGAGCAAAACCGATGGCTTTTTTCCATGCTTTGCGACAAATATCTCGCGATGTATAAAAAGAAAGCGGACTGTTTGCCAAAAGACAGCGAAGAATATGCAAAAGCAAAATACATTTTCAATGAAATTTCCGCCCTGTCGGCGGAAGTGAAAGGAGAGGCAAAATGACTGCGGTAAAGGAGCTTTATTCTTATTTCGACAAAAAAATCCCGCGCGAGCTTTCATGCGAATGGGACAATGACGGACTGATGGTCTGTGCCGACGGCGCAAAACCCGCAAAAAAGGTGCTTTTCGCCCTCGATGTGACAGACGAAACGGCAGACTATGCGATATCGGGCGGATATGACGTGATAATCTCGCACCATCCGCTGATTTTCGCTCCTCTGCGCGCGATAAATACTGAAAATCCCGTTTGCGCCCGCGCACTGCGGCTGATAGCGGCAGGAGTATCCGTTTTCAGCTTTCATACGAGGCTCGACGCGCTCGAAGGCGGCGTAAACGATATACTGGCTGCTAATTTGGGGCTGTGCGATACAGTGCCGTTCGGTCCCGCAGGCGAGGAAATAGGCAGGATAGGCAGATTGCCGTGCAAAATGAGTGCGGCGGATTTCACCGCGCTCGTGAAAGAAAAAATAAGCGGGCATATAACAGGGCATTTCACGGAAAACGAAATCGAAACGGTCGCCGTGATAGGCGGCTCGGGAAAAGATTTCATCCGTGCGGCGAAAAGCTGCGGCGCGGATGTGATTTTGCTCGGCGAAGCCGGATATCATGCCGTGCTCGATGCGCCTTCCTCGGGGATAAGCATAGTGGAGGCGGGGCATTACGAAACGGAAAAAGGCGTATGCGCATTTTTCTCTTCCGCATTTTCCGAAGATTTCCCGCAGATAAAATTTGACATATATCCGCGCGGCAATTCGTTTGTTCATTAAATAAAAAAATCATCATATAATTGTAAAAAAGGAGAGATTGTACATGTTTGAAAATCAATATATAGAATGCGTGCTTCCCGCAAAAAAGAGCATCGCGCTGATAGCGCACGACAATAAAAAATCCGAAATGATAGACTGGTGCCTCGCAAATAAGGCAATTCTCGAGCGTCATTCTCTCTGCGGCACGGGAACCACCGCCCGCATGATAGCTGACAGGACAGGACTTCCCATACGCGGTTTCAACAGCGGTCCTCTCGGCGGAGATCAGCAGATAGGTGCGCGTATAGCAGAGGGTGATATAGATCTCGTGGTATTTTTCTCGGATCCGCTCACGGCACAGCCGCATGACCCCGATGTAAAAGCACTGCTCCGCATAGCGCAGGTTTACGATATACCAATAGCAAATAACCGCGCTACGGCGGATTTCATCATATCCAGCCCGCTCATGGACAGCGAATATCCGCGTATGCTGCTCAATTTCAAGCATAATATAGATATGCGCGCCAAAAATCTATGAAGATAAAAAAATATCTTCGTATCGCGGCGATAGCGGCGGCAATTCTTGTTCTGGCGGTTTCCGTCGTCCCCGCATGTATGGTTTTATCCGTAAAAAGCCGCGTTTTCAGCGCGGATGAAGTCCCCCACGAATATGAATACGCCATAGTCCCCGGTGCTTCCGTGGTAAACGGGCGGCTTTCGCATATTCTGGAGGACAGAATGAAAACCGCGATATCGCTTTACAAAAGCAATACGGTAAAAAAGCTTTTGCTTTCCGGCGATTATGCGAGCGATGACTACAACGAGGTCGGCGCGATGAAGCGCTATGCGCTCGAAAACGGTGTTCGTGAGGACGATATAGTCCTCGATTACAGCGGATTTTCCACTTATGAAACGGTTTCTCGCGCAAAAAAGCTTTTCGGCGTGGACCGCGCCATCATAGTGACGCAGAAATACCATCTTTACCGCGCGATTTATATAGCGCGCAGCGTCGGTATGGAAGCCGTCGGCGCAGATGCCGCCATACGCACATATCGCGGGCAGTTTTATCGCGATATCCGCGAAATTCTCGCGCTGGACAAGGATTTTCTTTTGTGTCTTTTCGACTGACGGAGGATTTTTATGAAATTTATAGGAAATATTCTGTGGTTTGTTTTTATAGGCTTGTTATCTTTTATATACTGGCTTATCACCGGAGTATTGCTTTGCTTAACGCTTGTAGGCATACCTTTTGGTATACAATGCTTTAAGCTGGGCGTCGCCTGCGCCGCACCTGTAGGAATGAATATCAGCACGGATTTTGATTCGCATCCGATAGCAAATATTCTATGGCTTCTGCTTTTCGGCTGGGAAATTGCGGTCTATTATCTTGCCATGGGCATTATCTTATGTGTGACAGTGATAGGCATACCGTTCGGACTGCAGTGCTTTAAGCTGATGCGGCTCGCGCTGCTCCCTTTCGGCGCGACACTGGAATAAATAAAAATGAAAAGAAGCGGGCGGCACATGCCGCCCGTGTTTTTTTGTCCCGACAGGGACGGGGGTCGCGCTTTTGAGTGACCAAAAGCGCGGCAAAAGTCATCAAAGGAAGGCTCCTCGCCCTCCTTTGCAAACTACCTCGCACCCCGTCGAGTTAGCCGCAGGAAGTAATGCGCGGCAAGTAAGTGCTATAGATAGCAAATCTAAAATCTCAAGTCTATCTCTTCGCATATCATCAGCCATACCGCGCGTGCGAACATATATCCCGCAAAAAGCGAGCAGATTCGACGGGGTGGGTGGTGCCACGCCGAAAGTTCAGCTGCACTTCCCACTGTAGGCTAAACTCAAACGGAGCGAGCATGACTTGATGGACATCGAGTCGGGGCGGCTAAAGATTAAGTCAGAACAGACTAAAGCCTGTGTTAAGCGGGGGTCTGAACCACGCTTACGGTTTAGCCTACGGTCGGGCTGTCGGGGCAGTATGTTCGCACGAGTCGCCGCGAGGCGACAAAGAAAGAGTTTAAAAGAGGAATTCTTTCCTCTTTTTGACTTTTGGTACTTTTCGTCAGTGAAAAGTACGCCCCCGTTTCCTTCGCAAGGAAAAGAAACTTTTCTTTTCATCACGCAAAAACACAAAAAACCACGGGGATATCCCCGCGGTTTTTCTTTTTCTCTTCGTGCTTATACGCTGAAAAGCATTTCGCTGTATGTAGGGAGCGGCCAGTAATCGGAAGCCACGAGAGTTTCCGCTTCGTCCACTGCGGCGCGAAGCTCCTGCATAGCAACAAATATATTGCTTCTCGCAAATTTTGCGGCTTCTTCCGTATCTGTCGCCGTTTTCAGCTCTATTGACGCGGCTGAAAGCGCCTCTGTTTTACCGTAAACGGAATTGAGCAGTGCACTGAGCTTGCGTATCAGCGCTTCCTCGGTATCCGTGGAAATACCGTCGCATACACTGCGTTTTGCGGCTACCGAAGAAGCGAGCGCACCCGTATATTCGCTGATGGCGGGAATGATATCCTTTTTCACCATCTCAAGCATGGTCAATGCCTCTATATTTATGGTCTTGCAGTAATTTTCGAGCAATATTTCATGACGCGCGGAAAGCTCCGTCGCGGAAAGAACTCTGTATTTTTCAAAAAGCGCCTTATTCGTATCGGAAACGAGATATTCGAGCGCATCGGGAGTAGAAGGCAGATTGAGAAGTCCGCGGCGCTTTGCTTCCGCGAGCCACTCGGCGGAATAGTTGTTTCCGTTGAAAATGATATTTCCATGCTCTTTTACCGTATCCTGAATAATGGTATGGAGCAGTCCCTCGAAATCATCCGTATTTTCCAGAGCCGTGGCAAAATCGTCGAGCGATTCCGAAACTATCGTATTGAGCACGGTATTTACATCGGCTATGGAAAGCGATGAGCCGGGCATACGGAATTCGAATTTGTTTCCTGTGAAGGCAAAAGGCGATGTGCGGTTTCTGTCGGTCATATCACGCGGGAATTTCGGCAGGGTATGTACGCCTATGCGCATTATATCGGCTTCTTTTTTGGAATATCCGGCATCCGTTTTCACGGCTTCAAGCACGTCGGTAAGCTCATCGCCGAGAAACATGGAAATCACTGCGGGAGGAGCTTCGTTTGCGCCGAGGCGATGATCGTTTCCGGCGCTTGCCACGCTTATGCGGAGCAGATCCTGATGTTTGTCAACGGCGCGTATCACGGCGCAGAGGAAAAGCAGGAACTGCGCATTCTCATAAGGCGTTTCACCCGGCTCGAGCAGGTTTACGCCCGTATCCGTGGCGATAGACCAGTTATTGTGCTTGCCGCTTCCGTTCACGCCCGCAAAAGGCTTTTCATGCAGCAGGCAGGCGAGCCCGTGCTTGGGAGCCAGCTTTTTCATTATTTCCATCATGAGCTGGTTATTGTCCGTCGCGGTATTTGTCGTGGTGTATATCACAGCCACCTCATGCTGAGAAGGAGCAACTTCGTTATGCTCGGTTTTCGCGGGAACGCCGAGCTTCCAGAGCTCTTCATCCAGCTCATCCATAAATTCCTTTACGCGCGGCTTTATGCAGCCGTAGTAATGGTCTTCCATTTCCTGACCTTTCGGAGGTTTTGCGCCGAAAAGCGTGCGTCCGGTAAATATCAGATCTTTTCTCGCGTCGAAAAGCGATTTGTCTATGAGAAAATATTCCTGTTCCGCGCCGACTGTGGTATAAACACGCTTCACATCATTGTTTCCGAAAAGCTTCATTATACGGAGCGCATGTTTGTTTATCGTTTCCATGGAACGCAGAAGCGGTGTTTTCTTGTCGAGCGCTTCTCCGCCGTAAGAACAGAAAGCCGTGGGGATATAGAGCGTTTTATCCTTTACAAAAGCATAAGACGTGGCATCCCATGCGGTATATCCGCGTGCCTCGAATGTGGCGCGGATGCCGCCGTTCGGAAAGCTGGAGGCATCGGATTCGCCCTTTATAAGCTCCTTGCCGGAAAATTCCATTATCACCCCCGCGGGACTGAGCGAAATGAAGCTGTCATGCTTTTCCGCCGTGACCCCCGTCATAGGCTGGAACCAATGCGTAAAATGCGTGGCACCGAGCGAGATAGCCCAGTCCTTCATAGCGTTTGCCACAACTCCCGCTATTTCGGGATCGAGGCTTTTTCCGTTGTCAATGGTTTTGCGCAGACGTGTATAAACCTCTTTCGGCAGTCTTTCGCGCATAGCACTGTCGCCGAAAACCATAGAACCGTAAATTTCAGAAATTTTCATTATAATCACCTCAAAAAAACAAATAAAGAGGGCATTGCGGCTGTACACCACAACGCCCTCGTTGTATCATGGTAGTTATTATATAGATAAAATGCCGATTTGTCAATAGCTTTTTTGAAATTTTTTCAGTTATTTTCGGCGAGCGCTGCTACGGCGCGCACATTTCTCAACGCCATATATACGGCAATCGGCAAAAGCGCGATATCGTTTATGAGTTCCACAGCCGACGCGCCGCCTATCCACAGCGGAAAAGTGAAAACGAGCGGCAGCACATGGACGAAAACAAGGCACGGCAGAGCCGATATTATCGCCGCAAAAAACTTTCCGCAGGGATATGCGATGACGCTTCTCACCTCAAAAAGCATGGCTGTTATCACGCAGGCGAGCGCCACATTTCCGGAAACACGCACGGGATTATTGAAAGCGAAATATCTGCTGAAATATTCCGCGACTATGAGAATAGTAGCCCACAACGGCGCGGCGAGCGCAAATATCCATGCATTTCCCTTTTGCACGCTCCCGCGAAACACTCTGAAAAAATATACCGCACACGGAAAAGCGAGCAGTGCGCAGACGAGGCGCACAAACAAAATCAGGCTCATACCCGCGCCCAGCTCCGAAAAGCACACGGCAGCCGAAACCGCGCCGCAAAGCAAAAGCGCCACGCAGCACACGAGCGCACATACGCGCTCCGCTCTTTTTTCCGGCGGAGCAAAGATCACGCTTTTTTTGCCGCGCATGAGAAAAAGCACGGATGCCGAAATCAGAATAAAAACAGGTATGGATATTCTGAAAACAGTATCAGACAGGTAAAATCCCTCGGTGAATATTTTCATTTGCGGATTATCACGAAGCGACGAGAAAAGCCCCGCTGTTCTGAAAGCGGTGAGCGCCGCCGTCACTGCGGCAAGCAAGGAAAATACTGTATATAAAAAAGCTCTGCGTTTGCGCAAAATATTCCCTCCCGTGAAAAATACGGATTTTTTACCTTTATATTATAGCACAAATACGCGAAAAGTCCATACAATTTTATATTTACGAAAAAATATTTTCAAAAAACTATTGACAAAATCCGCGCCTTGTGGTATAAGATATATGAACATATATTCATATACTCACAAAGGAGGGGTTTTCTTGTTTCAGGACAATATAATGCATTCCACGGAAAACGAATATTACGAGCTGGCTGATTTTTACAAGCTTTTTTCCGACAGCTCGCGGATAAAAATACTTTTCGTGCTTCTTTCGGGTGCGCATTGCGTAAAGCACATCGCCGAAAAAACCGAAATGAGCCAGTCGGCTGTTTCGCATCAGCTGGCTGTACTGCGCAGATCAAATATCATACGTCAGGCGCGTTCGGGGCAGAATATAACATATTCGCTCGCCGACGACCATGTAAAGCTTCTTCTGGAGCTTGCCATAGCACATATAAGAGAGGACAAATAAAATGGAAGAAAAGATAAGCGAAAAGGAACTCGGATGTTCCTGCTGTGATCATGACCATGACCGTAAGCACGAGCATGAACATGAACACGAGCATGAACATGAGCACGATCACAAGCATAAACACGGACACATGCACGGTTGCGGTTGCTGCTGCTGCGGCGAAGACGAACATGAGCACGGGCACGGCGGCTACGAAATAGGCGGTTGCGGTTGCCACGGAGATGACGACGATAACGACGGGGAACACAGTGCAAAGGATATCGTGATATTTGCCATAGCCGGCGTACTCATGATATTTGCTTTTCTTCTCGCGCACGGCATATTGCTCAAAAATCTGCCTGCCGCAGTATGGATAGTCACTTCCCTCGTAGTTTACGCATATTACGGAATACCGATAATCATAAACATGGTGAAGGATTTTCTCCATAAGAGCTTCTTCACGGAAAATACGCTGATGGCTGTAGCCACAATAGGCGCGCTTTGCCTCGGCGAATTTTACGAGGCGGCGGCTGTTATGTTCCTTTACTCCCTCGGTGAATATCTTTCCGATCTCGCTTTTGACAATTCGAAAAAGAAAATTTCTCTGATGCTCGATATGTCGGAAAAAACCGTCCGCGTGCTCGAAAACGGCAGATGGACGGAAAAAGATCCCGACGATGTCGAAGTCGGCGCGGTAATATCGCTCCACGCAGGCGAAAAAGTATCTCTGGACGGTGTAATTTCCTCCGGCGGTGCAAATTTCGATACATCGGGCATAACAGGCGAAAGCCTGCCGGTATACGCCGGTGAAGGCGATGCGGTAAGTTCCGGCTATATCTGCATCGACGGTTCCGTGGAAATGACAGCGACAAAGCCCTACGGCGAAAGCGTAGCTTCAAAATTGGCAGACGCCGTGACGGAAGCGGGAAAACGCAAATCCAAAAACGAAAAATTCATCCGCAGCTTTGCCAAAATCTATACTCCCGCAATGATGGGACTGGCAGCCGTAATATTTGCGCTCGGCGCGATAATCAGCGGCGATGTGGCGCAGTGGCTCACAAAAGCACTCACCGTGCTCGTAATTTCCTGCCCGTGCGCCCTCGTGCTTTCCATTCCGCTCGCTTATTTCACCTCGATAGGTGTCGGCGCGAAAAAAGGTATAATGTACAAAGGCGGCGAAGCCGTGGACAATGCGGCAAAAATATGTGCCGTGGCTTTTGACAAAACAGGTACTCTCACCGAAGCAAAAATAAGAACTGAAGAAATAAAACCCGCATGCGACCGCGATGAATTTATAAAAACGGCGATAGGCGTGCTTTCACGTTCATCTCATCCGCTCGCTTCCGCTTTCTGCGCGGACAATGCAGGCAAAGAAGGTTATGAAGCCGCGGAAAGCCATGAAACCGCGGGAAAAGGCACGGAAGCATTGCTTCACACTCCTGCAGGCAATGTGCGCGCGATTTTCGGTTCCGCAAGATATCTGCATGAGGAATATCCCGATATAACATTTGAAAAAGAAACGGAAACCTGCATTTACGGCGCGGCAAACGGCAAATATATCGGTGTGATAACATTTTCCGATACGCCGAAAGCAAATGCAAAAGATGCCGTATCAGAGCTGAAAAAGCTCGGCGCTTCTCATCTCGAAATACTCAGCGGCGACAAGAGTGCTGCTGTAAAACGTCTTGCCGAGAAAGTGGGCATAACAGAATATTCCGCCGAACTTCTGCCGCAGGATAAACTCGACAGATTTGAAAAAATATACGCGGAAAACAGCAAAAACGGCTCTGTGGCTTATGTAGGCGACGGACTCAACGATTCTCCCGTAATAATCAGGAGCGATGTGGGCTTTGCCATGGGTAAAGGCGGCGCGGCGCTTTCGGCGCGTGCGGCTGATATCGTAATCGTAAACGACGATATAGAAAACGTACCCGCAGCAGTAAAAATCGCAAAGAAAACGAGAAAAATCGTCATTGAAAATATCGCTTTCTCGCTCGGTATAAAAGCGCTGATCATGCTCATTTGTCTTATTGCGACACCCGTGATGGAGCTTGCCGTGCTTGCAGATGTCGGCGTGACACTGCTTGCGGTTCTCAACTGCGCAAGAATAAAATAAAATATGGTTAAAGCAAAACGGACAGCCGTAGCTGTCCGTTTTGCTTTTGTCCCCTGCGGGGACGGGGAGGGGCGTACTTTTCTATGAAGAAAAGTATCAAAAGGAAGTTACTTTTTGCCAAGAGGGGGCGGGCGACTGCGGTCGCCCGAGGTACGATCGCGCTTTTTACTGACAAAAAGCGCGGCAAAAGTCATCAAAGGAAGGCTCCTCGCCCTCCTTTGCAAACTACCTCGCACCCCGTCGAGTTAGCCGCAAAAAGCAATGCGCGGCAAGTAAGTGATACAGATGGCAAATCAAAAATCTCAAGTATATCTCTCCGCGCATCATCAGTCATACCGCGCGTGCGAACAAAGTATGCCGCAAAAAGCGAGCAGATTCGACGGGGTGGGTTGGTTCCTGCCGTGGCTTTTGATACGCTTCCCACTATAGGCTAAGCTCCAACCGAGCGAGCATAACTTGATGGACATCGAGTTGGGGCAGCTAAGGCTAAAGTCAGAATAGACTAAAGTCCGTGTTAAGCGGGGGTCTGAACTACGCTTCCGGTTTAGTCTACGGTCGGACTGTCGGGACAGTATGTTCGCACGAGTCGCCGCGAGGCGACAGAAGGTGTTTAAAAGAGGAATACTTTCCTCTTTTTGACTTTTGGTACTTTTCGTCAGTGAAAAGTACACCTTCGTCCCCTCGCGGGGGCAAAGTAACTTTTTGCGCTTTTGTGGAAAAGCGCGACCCCGTCTACGGGCGACCGCAGTCGCCCGCTTCTTTTCATACTTTTCTTCAAAAGAAAAGTACCCCTCTCTTTTCCAAGTAAGGGGTACCGAAATTTTCATTTGCGTATATGGAGATTTTCTTCTGGCACCAGAGTGATAAATACGAGCTCCGGAGCATTGCCGAAACGCGGGAAAACCGTATTATTTGCCAGACCGCGGGAAACGACAAATCTTTTTTCATGCATGCCCTGAGCATAGCGCGGGAAAAGTCCCTGCCCCGGCGCAAATATACTTTTTCCGCCGATGCGCCATTGCCCGCCGTGCGCATGCCCCGATATGGTGAGATCTATATTCGTTTTCCTGATATATCGCGGATAATATTCCGGATGGTGGCAAAGAAGCAGTTTATAGCCCGAAAGCTCGCCGAACATGGAAAGCCAATGCAGATTCGGCGCGGGCGTATACGAAAGAAAGCTCTGCCTTTCGGAAAAGCCTGTGGTCAGCCCGCCTATATTTATATCATGCCAACGCACGCAGGCATTGTCCAGAACCACGGCGCCCGTCTGCTTTACCAGCTCGATATACCGCGCCTTGTCCTTTACCTCATGGTTTCCTATGGAATAAAACGTAGGCGCCAGTGTCGCCGCCGCACGGAGAAAAGCCAGTCCGTTTTCGCAGGCACGCTTCCCCTCGGTGAGATCCCCGGGAATAACGATGATATCGCATCCCGTCTTTTTTATGGTATCGAATACTTCACGCCATTCTCCGTTATGCAGATCAGCCACTACGGCGATGCGTGCGCCGTTTCTTATGGCGGCTTTTATTTTATAATTTGTTATATCCATTTCTCAGGCTTTCGTAGTGTAAATATATTTGCCTCCGCCGAGCGTCGCTTTTCTTCCGTCGGGAAGCTCTATTTCCGCCGTAACTCCCGCCGGTACAGTAAATTCATAGTGAACATAATCTCCCGAATAATACCAATCGGAAACAATCTCGCCAGATACCGTATTTATACGGCAATTTACAAAACCGAGCAGGCGCGAGGGCTTCGGCGCGATAAGCACATGCTTATATCCCGCTCCGTCGGGAAGCGAATTTATCCCCGCGCAAACGCCGTAGAGCCAATCCGCCACGGCACCGTAAGCATAATGATTGAATGATGTCATGCTCACGCTGCTGAAAGTTCCGTCCTCTTTTATGCAGTTCCAACGCTCCCACATGGTGGTGGCGCCGTGATTTACCGAGTAGAGCCACGAGGGCATTTTTTCCTGAAGCAGCAGGGTATACGCGAGATCCGTATATCCGTTTTCGGAAAGCGCATGAAGCAGGTATGGGGTTCCGACAAAACCGGTATTCATTCTGTCGCCGTTTTCATGTATTATCTTTGCAAGTTGGTCTGCCATGCTCTTTCTTTCGGCTTCGCCGCGATAAAGACGGAAATAAAGTATCATCGCGAGCGTCGTCTGTGTTATCGGCTTTATCACTACCTGCTCTTCTCTGTTCTTTTCGTCGCGCAGTGAAACGTGCTTTGACATGCAGGGCAGTCCGTTTTCTATGAAATTGTCGTGGAAAGCAATTACTATACGCTCATGGAGAGCTTCATACTCGGATACATCTTTGCCGAGGATCTTGCCTGCCTTCACGAGAATTTCCGTTACACGGGCATAATATGCGGAGGCTATCAGGTCTTTTTGCGTAGCGCCCGTATCTTTGCCGTCCATGCCGTCCATCGCGAGCCAGTCGCCATAGTGCCATCTGTCTGTCCAGAGTTCCTCTATCGTTCCCGCGTGACGGATATATTCCACCCATTTTTTCATCATGGGGAATTCTTCTGCGAGCATCTTTTTATCGCCGTAAGCGAGATAAACCTCCCACGGGATTATACCGGCGGCATCACCCCATGCGGTGCATACAGCGCCTTTTTTCAGCGCATCGGGAATAACTACCGGCACGCCGCCGTCCGTTCTCTTGGACTGCTCTGCCGCCATATCGCCGAGCCATTTGTAAAAGAAATCATGCACATTGAAATTATAAACGCCGGCGCGGCAGAATACCTGCGCATCGCCTGTCCAGCCGAGGCGTTCATCTCTCTGCGGGCAGTCTGTGGGGACATCGAGATAATTGCTTCTCTGACCCCAGAGCACATTGTGATAGAGCTGATTTACTTTCATGTTGCCGCAGGAAAAATATCCCGTGCGTTCCATATCGGAATATACGGCTACCGCAGTGAACGAGGAGAGATCCACCTCATCGAAAGGAAATTCGTCAAGACGGATATAGCGGAATCCCTGGAAAGAAAACGTCGGTTTGAAAACATCATCGCCGCCGGAAAGAATATATTCGTTTCTGCTTCTTGCGGAGCGCAGATTTTCATTATAGAAATTGCCTTCCGTGTCGAGCACTTCGGCATGCGTCATAACTATCCTGCCGCCGCGTTCGCCTTTTATGCGCACTTCCACATAGCCCGTCATATTCTGACCGAAATCTATTACCTTTTCACCCTTCGGCGTGAGTATAAATTCCTTGGCTGCTATTCTTTCATGCTCATGAATATAAGAACCCACCTGCGGGATAAGTTTGGTTTTTACTTTTTTGTCGTGCAAAGCCTTGCCCAGCTTTTTAATTTTTGCGGTGGTATCTATTGTTTCGCCGTGATAAATTTCGGAATAGAGAATTTTCGAGGTGCGCACATCCCAGCTTTCATCAGTGCAGATCTGCGCTTTTCTGCCGTCGGCATAAGTGATATCCAGCCATGCGATCACGCTGAAATTGTCGGCAAAAACCTTTCTTCTGTCCTTCCATGTGAGATCGCCTGCCGCCCAGCCGTCTGCCGCAGTAATCGAAATTTCCGTCTGCTTTTTCATCAGTGCCGTCACATCATAGCTCTGATACTGTGTGCGGATTTCATAGGTGGTCCATCCGGGATTGAATACACTGTCCGTAACACTTTTTCCGTTTATTCTCGCAAAATATAAACCCATCGCCGAAACATTAAGCACAGCTTTTGATACTTTGCCTTCAAGCTCTGTTTTTTTGTAAAAATCCGCGACATTTATATCGCTCGGTGCACAAATCCATTTCGCATTGATTTTCATTTTATGAAACCTCTTTCTCTTTCTTGATTTTTCCTTTTCACTGCGGTATAATTATAAGGGGAATATTTTTCATTTGCAAAATTTCCCATCATAATATTTTGCTTTTTATATTGTATCATAAAAATCCCCGCATTTCAATATAAAATAATAAAATCGGAGGCTTGCCGTGAATAAAAAAATCTGTGATCTGCATATACATTCCGTTTTTTCGGATGGGACATTCACTCCCGCCGAAATAATAAATTCCGCCATACAAAAAAATATCTCCGCGATAGCGCTTACGGATCATAATACCGTTTCTGGGCTGCCCGATTTTTTTGCCGCCGCGGAAAATACCGATATAAATGCGGTGGGCGGCACGGAATTTACCACAGATTATAAAGGCATGGAATTTCATCTGTTGGGGCTTTTTTTCGAAAGCGAAAAACTGCCGGCGATAAACGAATATCTGGATATGCGCAATGCCGCCAAAGATGCCGTAAATAAAGCTATCATCGAAAAAATGCGTGCCGATGGTTTTGATATCAGCTATGAAGAATTTCGCCGCGATTGCCCGCTGTCAAACAGAAACCGCGCAAATATAGGCGCTCTGCTCGTGAAAAAAGGATATGTGCATGACGTGCACGAAGCTTTTGAAAAATATCTGCATGAAAAAAGCAAATATTTTGTCCCGTCGCCGCGTTTTGATTTTTTCGATACGATAAAAAGAATTCACGCGTGGGGCGGCGTCGCCGTATGGGCGCATCCTGCCTACAGCACAGATATAGATACAGTGGAAAAAATTCTGCCCGTCGCGGTGCAAGTCGGACTTGACGGCGCGGAAGCTTATTATTCATGCTATGCGCCGCAAATTCAGGCAAAAATGCTGAAATTATGTTCCGCCTGCGATATATTGCCGAGCGGCGGCAGTGATTTTCATGGGGCAAATAAGCCCGATATCGCTATCGGGTGCGGCAAAGGCGAGCTCGCCGTGCCGTATTCGTGTTATGAAGCGCTCAGAGAGCGTGCCGCACAATATAAATAAAAGGAAAAGCCCCTGCGAAATACAAAACGCAGGGGCTTTCCTCTTTCCGCGCAGACCGACACACGGAAAGTCAAGTAAAAATGTAATTTATAATAATACCCGACTTATCGTATTGAAATCAGGAGTTGGGTTTTGCGGCACCGCAGTTTCTACATGTGTCTTTCCCTATAAAATTGTGCTTGCCGAAATCCGGATGAGTATAGAAGGAATTGGCGTAAGTATCGCATTTGCATTCCGGTTCTTTATTAAGTTCAACTTCTACACCATCTTTAATTCCAATAAATTTTACATCGTCGTCCGCAGATATGGAATATTGATTGTTTCCAAACGCAGCCCTAGTTCTCGTAAAGAGCGCCGCTTTGCCCTTATATATTATTTTACCCGAACCTGTTATTTTTAAATTTCCATAGAAGAATCTACTATAGGTTTCTATACCATCTACAGTGTCCACATCAACTGTGAGAGTGTGTCCATGGAGGTTCAGCGTTGTTGTGCCGTATTTGCCATCGCTGTCTTTACCGGCATAGATAGAAAAATAGTAGGTTTTACTTAATTCTGAATATTTTGCATCGCCCAAGGTCAATGTAAGATCACTTGTAAGGGTTATATTCTTGTCGCCATGAATATCAGTTCTCTTCAAATCTTCAAGAGCTGCCTTTCCCTGTCCGCAAACCGAGCAATTTCCGCTGGCATCGTATGTGTGAAAGGTTATAGGTGTGACTGTCTGTGCTTTAATAACTTTATTGCAAGCCTCACAATGACTGCCTTCTGTCTTGCCTGTCTCTTTGCATGTTGCCGCTACAGCTGCATCTGTAACAACCGTGTGTCCCGTCGCGGAAATGGTTTCCGTCTTTGTTGTTTTACATCCTGTACATGTGTAGGTCTTTACGCCTGTTTCTGTGCAGGTGGCAGGTGTTGTAACTTTGCCGTCGCCCCAATTATGGTTTCCTGTAGCGGGGATTGGCTTTGTTTCAGTAGCACCGCAAGAACACTTGCGCATCTGTGAACCGCTAACAGTGCAAGTAGGAGCCTCCACTGTCGACCAGTCACTCCACTCATGTACATGAGGTGTTGTCGTAGTTGCCGTAGTTTCGGCGGGTTTCGCAGATGCAGATGTGGATGCAGACGTAGATGTGGAAGCAGTCGTGCCGCTTGTCTCTGCCTGTGCTTTGTATCCGCAAACTGTGCAAACGCCGTTGCTCATACTATGAGAAACTTTGTCTATTGCTGTATTGCACAGAGCGCATACGTGCCAGTGTCCGGCATCATCGCTGAGCCATGTGCTGCCTGCTACGTGAGCATTGGGATTTACAGCTATTTCTGGACGTCCGCTGATTTCGGTGCTTGCATCTGCATCGGAATACCATTTGCCGCATGAGCATACATAGCAATCGGAATAACCTTTTGCTTTACATGTAGCAGCTATTCCGGCTATTTTTGTAAGCGTAGAAGCGGAGCATGTATGTGCAACAGGCGGCTCTTCATTCGACTTTTCAAAAAGCTTTATATTTATGGTGTATGTCGCATAAATCATGGTCGTGTTTTCGTCAAAATTGAGCTGTTTCAGTATTTCTTTTATACTGTCGGGTTTGCGCCAGTCTGCTATTGCGCCGCTGTCGTCGCTTATTGCGCCGTTCTTGGCAAGCTCTGCAATAACAGCGTCAAATCCGCCGTCTGCAGATACAGGGTTGCCCTTGTATGTAATAATTCTTCCTGCCTCGGCGCTGTAACCGTATACATATATATCTGTTCCCTTTTTGGAAAGAACGATTATATCTGCAGCGTCATCTCCGCCGTCAAGAATGTTTGCCAGCATCTCCGTCACGGCGTTTTTCGCGTCCACGAGAGCTGTTGCTTCGTTTGCTTTTTTCACGAGGTTTGCATAAGTCGGGATCAGCACAGCCGCCAGTATTGCGACCACTGCGATGACGATTACCAGCTCTACAACCGTGAAAGCATGTTTTCTGGTTTTCTTAGTCATGATTATTTCTCCTTTTTCAAAAATTTAAAATATATTTTCCCCCGCAAAGGGGGTAAATACCGTATTGTAGTGCGGCGGACGCGCCGCCGTCGGTCAACCCTTCCACCGCTTCGCGGTCCCCCTCCCCTATCCTCGGCTCCGCCGAGGCAGTAGAGGCAACACGAGGAGCTGCAGGGGTAAATACCGTGAAAAAAATTTAAGCAGGCAGAGCTGCACGAATTTTTTCGTGCAGCTCTGCCTGCTTATCAGTTACATATATTTAATTTTTGCGCGACAAAAGAATCGCTTACAAAGCGATATAAATAGGTCTGTCTGTCTGTCTGTCTGTCTGTCTGTCTG
>CAKRQU010000024.1 GCA_934394585.1 uncultured Eubacteriales bacterium
ACATTTTTGTATATTCTCCTGTCGATAATTGTAATTTAAGATTGATTTTATATACTTTTTGTCCTTTTGTCAAGTACTTTTTCCGCTTTTTTTATTATTTTGACAAAAAAGCCCCTTGGTTTTTTGCCAAGGGGGCTTTTTTGGCGCCGAGCGCAGGGGAAAATATAAAAAATTTATAAGAAGAGCGGAGAAACTCTACTTACCGTGTTTTAGCGAGCAATCCTGCTCGGGGTTAGTTTTTCTCGAGTATTATTTCAACATTGGGATAAAGCAGATCACTGCCCTGCGATTCGGGGAATTTCACTGTGATTGTTCCCTGCTCGCCTATTTTTATATTGGCTGTTATATCTGCCGTGCCGTCTGCCCCGTAGGAATAATTTGTTCCTTCGGCGATAATGGAACTAAGACTGTTCATTGACTTTATATATGCTTCTACAACGGCAGGATCACAATGTACATAATCGCTATTAAGAGTTCCTGATCCAGTATTGAATACCGAAGCAATAAAGTTTGCCCTTTGCGATGCATCAAGCTGACCGTATATATCTCCTGTAAGGTTGTAGGATGAAAGATCGAGTTTTCCATCCGAACCGACTGAAATTTCACTGCCGGCAACACCGGGAGTCCATACTGCTGTTGCTGATTTTGAACCACTATCAATTGCGAATGTTGTGGTGCCGTTCGCATTTTTAGATATTTTTATAGTTAATGTTCCGTTATTATGTTTAAAAGTATATACATTACCATCTTTGCTATATGTAATATCACTCATATTAAAGGTTTCTGTAAATCCAGTAATTTCGTTGTCAGCGTTGACAATAAATTTTCCACCGTATGGTCCAGTTACTCCCGTATTATTTTGATCTAAATACGGATTCCCGTTACTATCAAGCACTAAGGCAACAAGAAATTTGCCAACACGGATTGCACCGTCACTATTCGGTATATGATCTTCATCAAACACAAGCGAAGCTGGTGCTCCTGCCGTATAGGAATCTCCTGATTTGCTTATCTCTACTCCCTTTGCATATTTCAATTCGAGATACTGGGCAAATGTGAGCGGCAAAATTTCTCCTGTTCCTGTTGAACGTGCTATATAATCAGCTATTGCAGGATTTGCCCCATAACTGTCGGCTCCTGTATTAGGAGTAAATTCATATCCGAGCGCATTAAGATATGCAACAAAATCGCTTGTAAGATTTATATGCGGTAAATACATTTTAAGCTCGTTCAGCGGATCCGAAGGATAGCAGAAGAATTTCCCGCTCTGAAGCTTATAGCTGTTGCCCTCTTCAAAAAGTGCTCTTGCGCTTTCGTTTACCAGCTTCTTGCAATCTTCCTCTGTCCAGCCGTTTTTGCTGAGCAGATCGGCGAAAGGAACTTTCGCTCTCGCGGATGCCACTCTGTACGCGGTCATGTCTATATTATATTTTGCAATTGAAATATCGGTGATGTCTATTACAAGCTTATTCGTTATATATTTTTCATCTATGCCGTTAAGAGAGAATGTCTGATCTGTGGTTCTTGTACCGTTGTTGGTTTCTGTTGTAACATTCTTACCATCAATGAGCTTATCCTCTACCACCAGCATACCTTTTCTGAACTCATGTCCGCCGACGGTTCCGTTGGCAAGTACGCCATCGACATAATACAGCCCGTTTTCGCCTACGTTGCTCGGGTTTTTGCCTGTGAATTTCTCACCGTTGCGATACAGCAGTCCGTCTTTGAGTTCCCATTTGTCAGTTACCGTCACGGTACATGTCGCTGTTTTATCTCCTGCGGTTGCTGTTATCACAGCTGTTCCGGTGCCAACCGCTTTCACTACGCCGCCATCAACCGTGGCAACCGCTTCATTGTCGCTCGACCATGTAACAGTCGTACCCGCGGGCGTAACTGTAGCTGTAATAGTGGCGCTATCGCCCCATTTGAGTGTCAGCGTGCTCTTGTCAAGAGAAAGCGTTATATCGACAGTAGCCTTTTTCCAGCCGCACTTGGAACAAGAAGTAGCACCGTCATGCGGTTCGGTTTTCTCATCGCCACATCTTGAACATTTTACTTTATGATTTGTATCATTCAGCTTTTCGTACACGCTATAATCGTGACCAAGCATAGCTACTGTTATTTCTTGCGTCTGCGTTTCAAAAACAGATTTCGTGAATGTTGCCGTATATTTTCCTTTTCCTGCTTCTGTGCAAGTAGCTTCTTTTATCACATCATAAGTAGCAGTTACGGTTTCGGTTTCTGTTCCGTTTTCGAAATTGCATCCTGTAGCAGAGCATATACGCGTAGCGGTGCATTTATAAATTTCACCTATTTCCCACGTGTATTCAGGCGTACCCCATTCATGTACATGCACTTCTTCCACGCCGGAATTTTTCTTTGCGAAACTTTCGGGCACTATATCATAGTTTGCGAAAACAGCCATGGTATTTTTATCAAAACCAAGCTCTTCCACAGTGCTCTTTTCTCCGTCTACACCGAGATTAAGCACTTCCGGTTTGCGCCAGTCATCTATATTGCCCGTCACTTTTGTGATATCTGTTCCGTTGATTGCTTCGCAGAAAGAAGCGGCTTGATTATAAAATTCATGCCCATTTGTCACAGTAAGATTTTTGCCGAAATCCTTCAGCGGACTTACTTTATACGGCAATACCACTCCCCTGCTCGCATCATATCCGTAAAGGAAAACATCATTTCCTTTTTTGGAAAATACGAGTATATCCGCAGCTTCTTTATCGCCCGAAAGAATATCTGCCAGCATTTCGGTAATGAAATTTTTAGCATCGACAAGAGCTGTCGCTTCGTTCGCTTTTCTCACGAGATTGGAATATGTAGGGATAATTATTGCCAGCAAAATAGCAATAACTGCAATAACGATAACCAATTCCACTATCGTGAAGGCTTGCTTTTTAGTCTTCTTTGCCATGGTTTTTTCTCCTTTTTAAATTTTATTTTTTATATATTTCATCCCGCAACGGGGTAAAATACCGTAAAAATTTAAGCAGGCAGACCTGCACGAATAAAAATTCGTGCAGGTCTGCCTGCTTATCATTTAAAAATATTTAATTTTTGCGCAACAAAAGAATCGCTTACAAAGCGATATAAATAGGTCTGTCTGTCTGTCTGTCTGTCTGTCTGTCTGTCTGTCTGTCTGTCTGTCAAGCGATTGTACACGACCTATTCCTCCTTTGTCAAGTATTTTTGTGCTTTTTTACTGAAAAACATTTCATTTTGCTATGCTTGTATATAATTATATCACCATCTTTGTTTTATGTCAATATCTTTTTTATATAATAATTTTTATTTTCGTAAATTATTGCCGTATTTGCGAAAAATTCATTTTCATGATTTACTTTTCCGGAAAAATATGATAAAATATAATTTGTAAATAAATTAAGGAAAGGGGCCGGCTATGCGTCTGGATAAATTTTTATCGGAAACAGGTATGCTCAGCCGCAGTGAAAGCAAAAAAGCGGCAAAAAGCGGGCGCATCACCGTAAACGGCATTCCGGTGCGCGATACATCGGCGCACATTTCACCCGAAAATGATATAGTCGCGCTGGACGGCGAAACAGTGCGTTACTCGCGCTATATATATATAATGATGAATAAGCCCGACGGGCTCGTTTGTGCAACCGAGGACGCACGCGAGGAAACCGTGCTTTCCCTGCTGCCCGAAAATCTGCAAAAAACAGGGCTTTTTCCCTGCGGCAGACTCGACAAAAATACACTCGGGCTTCTGCTGCTCACAAATAACGGGGAGCTGGCACATTATATGCTTTCGCCCGCGCGCCATGTGGAGAAAACATACCGTTTTGAATGCGAATCGCCGCTTTCCGCCGATGATGTGAATCTGCTCTGCCGCGGTGTTGATATCGGCGAGAAAAGCTCTACAAAAGAGGCGCGTGTCACGCTTTATTCCCCGACGTGCGGCGAAATAACCGTGACAGAGGGCAAATATCATCAGATAAAGCGGATGTTTTCCGCGGTGAGCAATAAAATAACATATCTCGAGCGCATCGCCTTTGCCGGAATACCGCTCGATACTTCCCTTTCACGCGGAGAATGGCGCTTTCTTTCGGAAGATGAAATAAACAAAATAGAAAAAATAAAACCAACCGGAAATTAACGGAGGCAAAAATGAATATACAGGAAAGATTATCATCCGAGCTGAATATCAGGCTGCCGCAGGTGGAAGCCGCGGTAAAGCTGATCGACGACGGGAATACCATCCCTTTTATCGCGCGATACCGCAAAGAAGTCACGGGGTCGCTCGACGATGAGCAGCTTCGCGCCCTTTTCGACAGGCTGAATTATCTGCGCGGGCTGGAAAAGCGCAAGGAAGAAGTGCGTGCCGCCATCACCGAGCAGGGCAAAATGACGCCGGAAATAGACGACGCTCTCGAAGCGGCGCAGATTCTCGCGGAAATAGAAGATATTTACCGCCCGTTCAAGCAGAAAAAGAAAACACGTGCCTCAGTCGCGCGTGAACGCGGGCTGGAGCCGCTCGCCGGGCTTATCTGCGAGCAGCGCGACGTGTATGAACCAAGTATAGAAGATACAGCCGCGTCATATATAGACGAAGAAAAAGGCGTGGAGACAGCAGAAGCGGCGCTTTTCGGCGCCATGGATATCATCGCGGAAAATATCTCGGACAATGCGGATTTCCGCAAAGATATACGCGCGCTCACTTTTGACAATGCGTTTCTCGCAGTGAAAAATATAAAGGACGAAGATTCCGTTTATTCCATGTATTACGATTATACGGACAAAATCTCCGCCGTACCGCCGCACCGCGTGCTCGCGATAAACCGCGGCGAAAAGGAAGAATTTCTCAAAGTAAATGTGGAAATATCGAAAGATATCATACTGAATTATCTAAGCTACGGCGTGGTAACAAATGCCAAAAGTCCCGCGGCAAAATATCTTTATGCCGCCGTCGCCGACAGCTATGACAGGCTCATCGCGCCGTCGATAGAACGCGAAATAAGAAGCGATCTTTTCGACAATGCGAGCGAAGGCGCGATAAAACTTTTCTCGCAGAATCTGAAAAATCTGCTGATGCAGGCGCCCATAAAGGGAAAAACCGTCCTCGGATTTGACCCCGGCTACCGCACGGGCTGCAAACTCGCCGTGGTGGACAAGACAGGCAAAGTTCTCGATACGGCGGTCATTTATCCGACAAAGCCGCAGGAGCGCATCGAGGAATCCAAGCGCACGGTAAAAAGGCTTATCGAAAAATACGATATAGACGTGGTTTCCATAGGAAACGGCACCGCATCAAAAGAAAGCGAAATATTCATTGCCGAAACGCTCAAAGAGCTTTGCGGCAAAACGAAATATATAATGACAAACGAGGCGGGCGCATCCGTTTATTCCGCATCCAAGCTCGGCGCGGCGGAATTTCCCGATTTCGACGTAACACAGCGCAGTGCCGTTTCCATAGCGCGCAGAATACAGGATCCTCTCGCGGAGCTGGTGAAAATAGATCCGAAATCCATCGGCGTAGGTCAGTATCAGCATGATATGAAGCAGAGCCGCCTCGACGAATCTCTTTCCGGCGTGGTGGAAGACTGCGTAAACGCAGTCGGAGTGGATGTAAATACGGCTTCCTTCTCCCTGCTCGAGCATATTTCGGGAATAAATGCCGCCTCTGCCAAAAACATAGTGAAATACAGAGAGGAAAACGGCGAATTTTCCGCCCGTTCCCAGATACTGAAGGTGCCGCGCATCGGCGCCAAAGCTTACGAGCAGTGCGCGGGATTTCTGCGCGTGAGCGGCTCGCGCGAACCGCTCGACAATACGGGTATTCACCCCGAATCCTATAAAAACGCAAAAGAAATACTTCAAAAGCTCGGCTATGCGGCAAAGGATGCCGCAGCTGGCATTCCGGGAATAGCCAAAACCGCCGAAGCCTACGGCATAGAAAAGCTGGCAGCCGAAACGGATACCGGCATTCCCACCGTTACGGATATACTGAAAGAGCTGGAAAAGCCCGGACGCGATATACGCGATTCCCTGCCCATGCCCGAGCTTCGCTCCGATATACTCGATATGTCGGATCTCACGCCCGGAATGGTGCTGGACGGCGTCGTGCGCAATGTCATCGATTTCGGTGCATTTGTGGATATCGGAGTTCATCAGGACGGGCTGGTGCACGTATCCGAAATATGCGACAAATTCATAAAACATCCGAGCGAAAAGCTTTCCGTGGGCGACAAAGTAAAGGTCCGCATAAAAAGCGTGGATCTGCAAAAGAAGCGCATTGCCCTTTCAATGAAAAATCTATAATTTATTAGAAACGGCATTTGCTTTTTTCGATAAACAATTTTTTCTTCGTTTTTTTGTGAATTTTGCATAAATTACTTTTTGAAATTTTGTTTTAAAAAACTCTTTCCAAATCGGATGTTTTTTGTTATAATATTAACGTACATTTTTATGCGCCCGAAAAGCGCATACATTCGGCTTTCGACGGCAACCGGGAACCGTGCAAAATAATTTGTTTTGTTGCCGAGAACGGAGTCTTAATATGGCAAGTTTATCTCTCAGACATATCTATAAGAAATATCCCGGCGGTGTCACAGCCGTTTCGGATTTCTGTCTGGAAATCAAAGATACCGAATTTATTATCTTCGTAGGTCCTTCCGGTTGCGGTAAGTCCACTACCCTGCGTATGATCGCAGGTCTGGAAGAGATTACGGAAGGCGAGCTTTTCATCGGCGATAAGCTCGTAAACGATATCGCCCCCAAGGACAGAGATATCGCGATGGTTTTCCAGAACTACGCTCTGTATCCTCACATGACTGTTTTCGATAATATGGCTTTCGGTCTGAAGCTCCGCAAAATACCGAAAGAAACAATCAAGCGCAAAGTTGAAGAAGCAGCACGCATACTCGATATTTCCCACCTGCTCGACAGATATCCGAAGGCTCTTTCCGGCGGTCAGAAGCAGCGTGTTGCGCTCGGTCGTGCCATCGTGCGTGATCCTCAGGTATTCCTTCTTGACGAACCGCTTTCCAACCTCGATGCCAAGCTTCGTGCATCCATGAGAACCGAAATCACAAAGCTTCACTATGATCTCGGCGCTACGTTTATTTACGTTACTCACGACCAGGTTGAGGCTATGACAATGGCTACCCGTATCGTTGTTATGAAGGACGGTATCATCCAGCAGGTTGACAGCCCTCAGAACCTTTACGACTATCCTGTAAACAAATTCGTTGCAGGCTTTATCGGTACTCCTCAGATGAACTTCATCAAGAGCACCCTCGTAAAGGAAAACGGCGGCGTATATCTCACATTCGGCGATATCAAGCTTAAGCTTCCCGAAGGCAAGGCAAATGCTCCCGAGCTTCAGGAATACATCGGCAAGGAAGTTATCGCAGGCGTTCGTCCCGAATGTATCTATGATACTCCTGTTCAGGTAGAAGCTCTCAAAGATTCCGCTTTCGATGTTTATGTAGATGTTACAGAGCTTATGGGCGCTGAAATCTATCTCTATCTCATTGCAAACCGCGTAGTGGTAGACGAAGAGCTGGCAAGAAAGAAAAACATGGTCATCGACAAATCCGGTGAGCAGAATCTCATTGCCCGCGTTTCTCCCCGTTCTCAGGCTCGCACAGGCGACACCATCAGAATCGCCATCGACACCGAAAGAGTTCACATCTTCGATAAAGATACTGAAAAGTGCATCATTCACTGATGAAATTAAAAAGGGTACGGCATATTGCCGTACCCTTTTTTCATTAGTGGTTTATTTTGTCCCGACAGGACGGGTGTCGCGCTTTTCATAAAAGCGCGGGAAAAATGTTTCTTTTACCAAAGAAAAGGGTGTACTTTTCTGTGAAGAAAAGTACCAAAAGTCAAAAAGAGGAAGGTATTCCTCTTTTGAACTCTTTCTTTGTCGCCTCGCGGCGACTCGTGCGAACATACTGCCCCGACAGTCCGACCATAGACTAAACCGGAAGTATGGTTCAGACCTCCGCTTAACACGGACTTTAGTCTGTGCAGATTTAGCCTTAACCGCCACGTTTCGATATCCATTAAGCCATGCTCGCTCCGTCGGAGTTTAGTCTACAGTGGGAAGCGTATCAAAAGCCATGACGGAAGCCAATCCACCCCGTCGAATCTGCTCGCTTTTTGCGGCATGCTTTGTTCGCACGCGCGGTATGGCTGATGATGCGCGAAAGAGATAGACTTAAGATTTTTAATTTGCTATCTGTAGCACATACTTGCCGCGCATTACTGCCCGCGGCTAACTCGACGGGGTGCGAGGTAGTTTGCAAAGGAGGGCGAGGAGCCTTCCTTTGATGACTTTTACCGCGCTTTTCGTCAGTGAAAAGCGCGACCCCGTTCTCTTGGGTAAGGAGAAGCAATCCCTCACCCGACTTCGTCGGGAGCTTCCTTCACGCAAAGGAGCCAAACAACGCGCTTCGCGCATTGCTTAATTTCCTTGCACAAAGGAATAAAAAAGACCGCTGCGGCGGTCTTTTTTTACTTTTATCATATATTATTTCTCTGCAATAGTCACGTTTGCGGGGAGAATATTTGCCTGCTTGTATACGATTTCGAGTATCTGCGAAAGCTGATTTGGCTGGAGTCCTTCGCTTTTTACTATAATATTGGCTTTATCGCCGTTTATCACAGCTACGCATTCCTCAAAACCTTTTGCTTTTATCAGGCTTTCTATATTGGCTTCCTTCTCTATCGTGGCGGCTATGGCGGCTATATCGGAAAGCGCCTGTTCCTTTGCGGCGTCAAGGCTTTTCGCATCGTCTACCACGCCCTGAAGAACTTCCATTGCCTCATCTCTTGCGCGCTGTCTTTCAATCTGTGTGGCTGCAAAATAATTCTGATTGGTATTGTTATCGGTAACATCGCCCTGCGTCGTCTTATCTTTATCCGTATCATCGGGTTTTGCCCTGCCGAAAATAGCCCAGTTTACATAAACCGCGGCACCTATCAGCAAAACAGACAAAACTATCACAAGATTGCGCACGCCGAATTTTTTAAATCCTTTTTTCAGCTTATCACCCGTAAAAATGCTGCCGAATTTGAAATTGTGTTCTCTGCTTTCGGGCAGGCTGAGTACACTTTCGCTTCCTTCGATCTGCTCTGCTGCTCCCGCTCTCATAGCGGCTCTTTCTTCGTTTCTCATAATAAAATCTCCTTTTTGAAAATTCATTTTGCTCCGGCAATACAGATTCTGTTGCTCGGCAGTCCCAGTGCCGTGGATATCACAGATATCAGTTTCGATTGAACCAAAGGATTGTCCCCGCCGCGGCATACAACCGATACTCCCTCTATCGCGGGATAGATTTCTTTTTGCAATATCATTTCTCCCGCTCCGCTTTCATTGCGTACCGTTATGTATTCGTGCTCGGTTTTACCGTCCGCGCTTTTCTCGTTTGAAACGTAGACGTATTTTATACCTTCGCTCACCGTCACTATAACTGCGCTGTCCGAACCTGTTATTTGCCTTGTTATGGTTCTAATTTTATTCTCGACATTCTCTATATATGCCAATGTTGCGTTAGATTCCGTATTTTCTCCGTTATTTTTTTGCGCATTTGTCTTTTTTCCGCCCGCAGAACCGATTATCACAAGAAATATACCGAAAACTCCTATCATTATGAGTATCATCAGCTTCTTTTTCTGCGGTATATTTTTCAGTTTCAGCTCCATTTTTTCACCCCCATTCAAGCTCTATTTCGGTTTTATATAAAAACATCTCGTAAAGCTCTGCTTTTATTTTCGCGGCATTTTTGCCGCTTGGCAATACAATTTGCAGCTTCTTTATTTCTATTTTTGATATGTCCGATGTGTCGAGTATCGCTTTTACTGTCACAGAGCCGCTTTCGTATCCGTATTTTTCGCATATATAAGCGCAAAGCGCCGCTTCCGTATTGGATTTCGCGCTCGCTATGAAAACATCGTTTATTTTATCGCTTTCCGCAGCGTTTTCATCCGTCGTAAACTGCGGGAAACCGGCTATATCATCCGATATGCCGCCTATAGCCTTTATCGCCGGAATGCACACGGCTGCCGCCGTACACAAAAGACAGATATACCTGATATATTTTTTCATTTCCCCTTCGGGCGAAATATTTATCGCTATGCCGCATACGGCGAGTATGCAGATCAGAGCATAAGTATATTCCTTTACAGCCTCCATAAAATCACCTACAGAATTCCCGCCGCAACAGAGAGCGCAAATATGAAAAATATCCCCGTGACGGCACAAAGCGATATGAAAAATCCCACGATACCGGTGACATCGTAAAGAAACTTTCCTTCGCGTTCCATTCCCAGCATCGTCGCAAACGAAGCGGAAAGTTCAGTCAGCACCTTGCTAACAAGCAGGTACAAAAGCGGCGAAAATGTCATTATGCATACCGTGGCAGCTCCCGCTATCCCCACAGCTGAGCGGATCATGCCGATGCTTCCGGTCACCGTCATCATAGCGTCGTTTATCGCGCTGCCCACTATGGGAATAAAGCTTCCCACGGCAAATTTTACGCCTTTCAGCGCGAGCGTATCGGCGCCTTTTGCTATGATACTCTGAAAAGAAAGAGTTATCGTGAGCAGCACCATAACAAAAGAAAGAATGTATGTCACCAGCCTTTTTATGGCGCCTGTAATGCCGGAAATCCCCGTATTTCCGCACATCGCGCCCCCTGCCGACAAAGCAAAGCTTATCCGCACGAGAGGAAAAAGAAAACCTGAGCACACGCCCTCCAGAATGGCAAGCGCCGCGCTTATCACCGCGCATGAAGCGGCTGCGCTTCCCGCCTTTCCCACCGCGCAAAGCAATGCCGCAGTGACGGGCATAAGTTTTGTGACAAAGGAAGAAAGCGCAGAAATAAATTCCTTCGTCACCGAAAAAAATCCGCCCGTCGCTTCATAAACAGCGGCGCATACGCACAGCGCCGATATGTATGAGAGAACATTTTTCAGCGACGGCGAAGCTATGCTTTCCCCGATGGCTCCGATGACGGAAGAAATCACGAGGATACCGATGAGCACGGCAAATGCGCGCACGGCACGCGGAAATGTCCCCGCCAGTATCTTTCCCGCCGTTTTCAGGAAAAATCCTATATTCAGCCTGCTTTTCACCGTTTCGGTCCCGCCGTCAAAAAAATCCGACGGGATATATTCCCTTATTTCCTCCGGCACATCACTATAAATTTCACCTTGTCCGAAATCCGCCGCGTTTTCATCTCCCGCAGCAAATACAGGAGTACATAATATGACAAATATAAGAAATATTGAAAATAATATCTTTTTCATTTTCATTCAATTATTTTTTGCGTAAAAGACAATATTTCACGAATTACCGGAAGACCGAGAAGAATTATTCCCACCTTTGCGGCAAATTCCAGCTTTGACGCTATGGCGTTTTCACCATTGTCGCGGCACAGATCCGAGGCGCTCTGAACGAGTATTCCGATGCCGAGCGCGCGCAGAATTACGGAAAAGTAAAGCGAGTATGAATTGCCCTCCGTTATTTCCGAGGCGAATGAGACGACGGGATAAATCGATGAAACAGCCGAAAAAAGAATTATTATTCCCGTCAGCGCCGCCACGGGAGCCGCAAGCTCGCTTTTTGCCGCGCGCATGATAAGCGTGGCGCATACGCCGAGAACAGCTATGCCGCAGAGCTTTATCACGGTCATAGATCAAAAATCCCCTTTATCATATCGAAAAGTCCGCCTATTTCGCCCACGAGCATGAGCAAAACTATCACTATGCCCGCTATGGTAACAAAAAGCGCCTGCTCATCTCTGCCCGATTTTGCAAGTATCTGATTTGCCACGGTGACAAGCAGTCCCGTGCCTGCCACTTTCAGAATAAGCTCCGTATTCAAAAACAATCACCACCTATATCAGCAAAAGAGCCGCCATCGCGCCCACGGTCAGACCGAGAGTGCGGTAAAGTTTCGTATTTTTCGCGCAAAGCAAACGTTCCTTTGCCGTTTCGTTTTCCATTTCCTTTATCAGATATTCGAAATTTCTGGTCTGCATCGGCTCATTGCTTTTGCCGATATGCGAACCGAAAGTTTTCACTATTTCCGCCTGCGTGGACGAAAGACAAAAATTCGCTGCGCATTTTTCAAAAGCTTCCTGCCAGTTGTTTCGGTAGGCGCCCGCGCCCTCTTCGCGCAAAGCGGCGAGAAAACCCGTTTTTTCAAGCACATCATCGCAAAAATCGCGATAAATCCTCTTTGTCGGCGCGAGAAAATAATGTATCTGATTTTTGATGTATTCAAAAAGTCTGAGAAAAGCCTCACATTGGCTGAGTCTTGCTTTTTCGCGTTCGCACAAAACTCCTCCCGCCATCGCAAAGGATGCAAAAACAAAAGCCGCACCGATAAATCTAAGCATATCTTTCACCGGAAGAATCGAATATTTCAAATTCAAATCCGCGGGAAGAAGCGTCGCGCGAAAGCCCTATATAATAGCGGAATATCCCGTGGTCGCGCAGGAGCTTTATATTCGGGCGCATGAAAAGCGTTTCTATATCTCCCGCGTGCGCCGAAGCTATGAGCGGAACGCCGCTGTTTTGCGCGGCGAGTATAGCCGCGGCTTCGTCCGCCGAGCCTATTTCGTCACATACGATAACCTCCGCCGACATAGTGCGCGTGGCTATTTCTATGCCTTTTGCCCGCGGATAGCCGCAGAGCGGATCTATCAGCGTATTTTTCATCATTTTCTCCATGTAAAGCTCGCCGCGCGTATCGATAAGCGCTATGCGTTTTCCGCTCAGTTTTACCGCGATATCGCGCAGCAGAGTGGTTTTTCCCACGCCCGGCGGAGAGAAAACAAGCGCGCTGTTTATCCTGCCTTTTTCGCGGATTATCCCCATTATCCCGTCGCATACGCCCGGGATTTCATGCGGGATGCGCACCGAAATGGCGGTGATACCGTAAATGCTTTTCAGCAGATTTCCCTCGCAGTTTGCATGGCCGCAGACGCCTATGCGATATCCGCCATCGAGAGAAATATATCCCTCGCGCATGGTATCTCCGTAAGTATGTATGGAATCCTCACAAAGCATTCCCAGCGCCTGCGACATATCGTCCGCCGTGCAGTAAATGCGTTCTCCGCCGAAAAGAGAAATATTCTTTCCTGCCGCCGTCACGGAAAAAAGCCCGCCCGAGCGCAACCTTATTTCGGAAATAAAAGCCGCCTTTTCCGGATTTTCCAAAGCATATTTCCTCACGGGAGCGGAAAATTTGTCGGGGAAATAGCAAAGTATCCGCAAAAGAGTGGCGTTTGTGCTTTCGGTATCTGTCATAATAGCCCTCCGTGCCTTTTCTGCTACAATATATGAACTTGTCCGCGCATTTATGCGCGCGCCCGTAAATATCCGATTGCAGCGGTATCCCGCTGTAGCGGCGATGACGCAGTAACCGCCCCAACTCGATGTCCATCAAGCCATGCTCGCTCCGTCGGAGTTTAGCCTATAATGGGAAGCGTAGCTAAACTTTCGGCGTGAGCTATCCACCCCCGTCGAATCTGCTCGCTTTTTGCGGCATACTTTGTTCGCACGCGCGGTATGGCTGATGATGTGATGAGAGATAAACAAAAACATTTTTGATTTGCTATATATAGCACATACTTGCCGCGCATTACTTCCCGCGGCTGACTCGACGGGGTGCGAGGTAGTTTGCAAAGGAGGGCGAGGAGCCTTCCTTTGATGACTTTTTGGTACTTTTCTTCACAGAAAAGTACACCCACGTTCTCCCCCCCGTGGGAGAAAAAAGTAACTTTTTCTGCGCTTTTACAAAAGCGCGACCCGTCCTCGCAGGAACAAAAAAATTGCACAAAAAATACAGACTTCCCTTTTTGGGAAAGTCTGTATTTTTTTCTTATATTCTCTTTTTATTTTGCTTATTTTGCGTATGCGCCCTCTGCCGCGCTTTTTATGGCGGCTATGGCGGAAAAAGCATCCTCTGCGCCGAAAACGGAAGAACCCGCCACAAATACATTGGCGCCCGCCTCGGCAGCTATGGCGGCAGTTTTGGCATTTATACCGCCGTCTACTTCCACATCGATATCAAGCCCAGCGGCATTTATCATCGCGCGCACCGTGCGCACGCTTTCCATAGTTTCCGGAATAAAGCTCTGCCCGCCGAATCCCGGCTCTACTGTCATAACCAGCACGAGATCGACATAAGGAAGAAGCGGCTCCAGCACGAAAGCAGGTGTCGCCGGTTTTATGGAAATGCCCGCCTTTTTGCCGAGAGAACGTATCTTTTCGAGCACCTCCGCGTGGTTTTCACAGCTTTCGTAATGAATGGTTATCAGGTCGGCTCCCGCGGAAGCGAAAGCACCCACATAGCGAATCGGGTCTGTAATCATCAGATGCGTATCGAAAAAAGCCCCTGTGGATTTTCTTATCGATTTTATAACGCACGGACCGAAAGAAATATTCGGCACGAATATTCCGTCCATCACATCGAGATGAAGCCACTGCGCGCCCGCATCCTCTGCTCTTTTCGCCTCTGCTCCGAGTTTTGAAAAGTCGCATGCAAGCACAGAGGGAGAAATTTTTATCATAAAGTCGTATCCTCTCTTTCCTTTCGATTTGTAAAAATATTTTTAATTGCCGCTTGCACGGTAAAAATCGGGCGGTGGCGGCAAAATACGCGCTTTTTCGCGTATGGGTGCACAAAAGCGGAAAACATCGGATTATCAATGCCGGATTTCCGCCATATCATATAGTAGAAAAACCGTTGCCGCAGGCGCATTTCGGGATAAAAAAGGCAGCGACGTGAACATAAATAAAAATGCGTCGGACAACTTTATATAGATTTTTCATTTTGCGCCATGCATACGAAAAAATGTATGCATGACTTTTTTTACGTCATTATTATATTACGGCAAAGCGATTTTGTCAATACCCGAAGAAAAACGGGCGCTTTTCATCGCGCAGCAAAATTATTTGCTTCTGCCCTTTTCAAGTATCATCGTAAATTCGCAATATTTTCCGTATTCGCTTTTTACAAAGAGCTTTCCGCCGAGACTGTCCGTTATCGTTTTGCAGATATAAAGCCCCAGACCCACGCCCGTCTTATCCAGACCGCGGCTCTTGTCGCTTTTATAAAATCTGTCGAAAACATAAGGCAGATCTTCCTCAGATATTCCCACTCCCTCGTTGTATACGGAAACAGCTATGCTGTCGCCGCCGTCGCGTATGGTTATGCGGAATTTTCCGCCCTCGCGCGAGAATTTCATTCCGTTGTCGCAGATATTGTAGAGCACCTGATAAATCGCATCTTTATCCGAATAAGCCGTCAGCTCATCGGGAGCGTCAAATTCTATATCCAGATTTTTTTCATCTATTTTCGATTCAAAAGAAATCAGTATCAGACGCGCCATTTCGCATATATCGAAATCGGCTTTTTCAAATTTGCGGTCGCCCGCCTGTATGCGGGAAATGTCGAGCAGCGACGAAACAAGACGGGAAAGCCTTCTCACCTCCTGCGCTATTATGCCGAGATAATAATCCTGCTTTTCGGGAGGAATAGCGCCGCTCTGTATGCCGTCGATAAAGCCCGATATAGTCGTCATAGGCGTGCGCAGATCGTGCGAAACATTGGCAAGAAACGTGCTGCGCGTGTATTCCTGACGCGAAAGCGATTCCGCCATGGTATTGAAAGCGATGGCGAGCTCCGTTATCTCGTCGTTTCCTTTTACGGGGATACGCACATCAAATTTTCCGTTTGCAAACTGCTTTGTCGCGCGGCTCATCTCTTTCAGCGGAGAAACGGTGCGCTCCGTGATGAAATATATGGCCGTGAAACTTGCTATCATTATCCACAGGCTGATAAGCACTATCGTGCGCACTGCCTTGAATGTGAGCGCGTCCGCCTCGCCCGCGGAAAAGCATACTATCACGGCGCCGGTGACTTCTTCTGTTCTCGGGGTTATCACGGGCCTTATGAAAATGCCGCTCGTTTTGGAAAGCAAACCGCCTATATCGCCGTAAAAGAGTGCTTCTTCCCCGCTACCGATGCCGGCGAGCGTTTTTCCGTCCAGTATCCTGCCGGAAACGGAATTTCCGGAGGAAATGAGTATTTTTCCGTCCGATGTGGTGAGCATCACGGTCATCTTTTCGCTGCTACCCGAAAGAATTTCCACGGTTCTCGAAATATCGGCTGATTTATATGCCACATATCTCTCGAAAGCGACGGGAGCCGGAATTTCGTTCATTCCCATGCGGATATATTCGGTGATATATTCAGCCGTGGTTTCGGCGAGCTTCTGCCTGTTGTCGTTTTCGGACTGTATCGTCATGGAGCTGACCACCGCCACCAGTATCGTAAAGCTGATGAAAATTATTATGAGAAAAACGGAAATATATCTTGTGAAAATGCTGTTTTTCATTCGTTATCTCCTGCTTTAAAAAGCGCAAAAGGCAGAACCGAGCCGATCCTGCCGCCTGCTGCCGATGTTATCAGAGCACTTCAAATTTATATCCTATGCCGTGAACAGTGCGTATCGTCCATTTGTCGCTCACGCCGTCCAGCTTTTCGCGCAGACGTTTAATATGCACGTCCACCGTGCGCGAATCTCCGAGATAATCGAAATCCCATACTTTGTCAAGCAGCTGATTTCGCGTGAAAACGTGATTGGGATGAGAAGCGAGGAAATAAAGCAGCTCCAGCTCCTTCGGCGGAGTATCCACGGGCTTGCCCTTGATTTTCAGCTCGTATTTCTGACGCGAAACCTCCAGATTGTCGTATTTCACGCATTCCTCATCGTCCTTGTCGGCTACCGTCTGGCAACGGCGGAGCACCGCCTTTATGCGCACGGAAAGCTCCTTCATATCTATCGGCTTTACCATGAAATCATCCGCGCCGAGTTCCAGACCGAGAACCTTATCGAAAACCTCGCTTTTTGCCGTGACCATGATGATGGGCTTTGCGGAAACTTCGCGTATTTCCCTGCAAACCTGCCATCCGTCCTTTTTCGGCATCATTATATCCAGCAGTACCAGATCGGGATTGTGAGCTTTGAAAGAAGCCACGCCCTCGTATCCGTCATTTGCCGTGATTACATCATAGCCTTCCCCGACGAGATAGAGCTTTATCGCCTCGCATATATTGGGATCATCATCTATTACAAGGATTCTTGCGCCTACATTGGTTGCCATAATTTATGTCCTTTCATAATGCAGATTCTTTTTTGTTTATTTTACCATTATATCGGTGAAAAGTAAAGCGATTTTGTTTATTATTCACTTTCCATTCACGAAAAATTATACTATTTGTAAAAAAATCGCGCGGATATAATAATTTTCGCATATTTAATCCCGTTTTCGGTTGACTTTAATTAAATATTAATATATAATATTACAGTATGCGAATATTTTGTAAAACTGAAAGGACTAATGAAAATGAAACTTGGTATCGTGGGACTTCCCAATGTCGGAAAAAGCACTCTTTTTAACGCCATAACAAATGCGGGCGCGCAATCCGCAAATTATCCGTTTTGTACGATTGAGCCGAACGTAGGCGTTGTATCCGTTCCGGACTACCGTTTGGACGAGCTTGCGAAAATGTACAATCCGGAAAAATATACCCCCGCCGTAATCGAATTTGTCGATATCGCGGGACTTGTACGCGGCGCTTCAAAGGGCGAAGGACTCGGAAACAAATTTCTTTCCCATATACGCGAGGTGGATGCGATAGTTCATCTGGTGCGTTGCTTTGAGGATCCGAATATAATCCATGTGGACGGGAATGTAAATCCCATGCGCGACATCGAAACGATAAATCTGGAGCTTATTTTCTCCGATATCGAAATAGTGGAAAGACGTCTTGCCCGCGCCGAAAAAGCGCTGAAAGGCGATAAATCCGCCGCCGCCGAAATAGCCGTACTAAAGCGCGTGAAAGATGCGCTCGAGGAAGGAATATCAGCGCGTGCGCTCGATTATACGGACGAAGAGCTGAAGCTTCTTTCCGATGTGGAGCTTCTTTCCATGAAGCCCGTTATCTACGTCGGAAACATCAGCGAAGACCAGATAGGCGATTCTTTCAGAGAAACAGACGCATACAAGCAGATAAAAGCCCATGCAGACAGCGAAGGCGCGGAATTCATCACTATCTGCGCCGAAATAGAAAGCGAGCTTGCAGAGCTTGACGGCGAAGACAAAAAAGCTTTTCTCGAGGATCTCGGCATAAAGGAAAGCGGACTTGACAGCCTGATAAAAGCAAGCTACAAGCTCCTCGGTCTTATCAGCTTTCTCACAGCGGGACCGAAGGAAGTGCGCGCATGGACCATCAGAAAAGGGACAAAAGCTCCCGCCGCGGCAGGAAAAATCCATTCCGATATGGAACGCGGATTTATCCGTGCGGAGGTCGTTTCCTTTGACGATCTGATGGCTTGCGGCTCCATGAATGCCGCAAAGGAAAAGGGACTTATACGCAGTGAAGGAAAAGACTATGTTTTCAAGGACGGAGATATAGTGGTCATCCGCTTTAACGTATAAAGCTTCCTCCGCCTCTCTCACCCGACATCATCCGACGTGTGAAAGCGCCGTTTCCGCTTTCACCGCAAATCATACGGCTGTTTTTTCGGTTTTTCCGTAAAACAGCCGCGCTCCGAAACGGAGGTGATTTCAGAAAATGTTATCTCTCACAAAAATACCGGAAATACCTTTACAATATCTGAAAAACCGCGGGGTCGATACCGATTCCGCGCTTGTTGCATTTCAAACGGACCGCTCGCATGACGGTATGCCCCGCGAAGCCTACGCATTTCTTTTCGAGGACAGAATAGAAGTGCTGGAGGGCGTCACGGCAATAATACCCGAAAAGCCGACGTCAAAAAGATACCGCGGCGCCATGCCCGATTTTCGTGAAACGCGATATGAAATATTCCCTCTCGCGGAAATATCGGATATTTTTGCCGATACTTTCATTTCCGGTGTGCGCCTCTCGGCGAAGCTCGCCGGCAGAGGTATGGTCACCCTGCTTATTTCGTCCAATCTCGAAAAAGACGCCGTTTACGATTTCAAAAAAGCGGCTGAGGAACTGAAAAAGCACGGCAATCTCGACAATTTCAAAGTAAAGGAAAGGGATAATCACTGCCCGAAATGCGGCACAATATATCCCGATCCGCAGAGAAAAATCTGTCCGAAATGTATGGAAAAACGCAAACTTCTTTTCCGCATGGGCATATTTTTCAAAAGATATAAATTTCAGATAATAGCGGTGATACTCATCATGGCACTGATGGCTGTGCTCGGCGTCGGTTCCACTTATCTGGGCTCCGCATTTTTCTATGACAACGTGCTGGATAAATCCGCGGGAAGCACTTTCTACGGCAAAGTGGCACTCGTGATATCGCTGATGGTTCTCGCAAGGGTGGTTTCCACCGCTTTCGATATACTCAGCCAGTCCGTAATGTGCATAGTCGGCGCGAATATAGTTTACGACCTGAGAAAAACCATTTTCGGTGCCATACAGCGCCTTTCTCTCTCGTTTTTCACAAACAGGCAGACGGGCGGACTCATCACTCAGGTAAACAGCGACGCAAATTCCATGAACTGGTTTTTCACCGACGGACTGCCATGGGTGCTGGTAAACGGAATACAGATGATCGCGATAATCGTGATCATGTTTGTCACAAATGTGCCGCTTTCCGTATGCGCGCTTTTCCTCGTGCCCGTATTTGCGGTATGTCTGAAGCGCATTTTCGCTGTGGATGAAAGGCTTTACAACAAGCGCTATTCCAGCTCGAAAAGCCTCAGCTCCATGCTTTCGGATATCATCACGGGATTTCGTCTTGTAAAAGCCTTCTCAAAAGAAAAGGACGAGGTAAAGCGTTTTGACAAGCGTAACAAGCGCCTCGCCGACGATACGCGCACGGTAAGCGTTTACGGCACGCTGATATATCCCTGCGTCTATTCCCTGCTCACGATATGTACATATCTCGTATGGGGCGTCGGCGGCTGGATGGTAATACAGGGCAAAATGACTTACGGTACGCTCGCGCTTTTCGTCGCATACACGGGTATGGTGCACAACCCGCTCGACGGCATGATAGATATCATGAATTATTCCTCGGAATTTACAAATGCCGCCTCGCGTCTTTTTGAAATAATGGATGCGGAGCCGGAGGTACGCGAAAGCGAAAATCCCGTGCATCTCGAAAATCTGCGCGGCGATGTTTCTTTCAAAAACGTTGTTTTCTCCTACGAAAAGAACCGCCGAATAATAGACGGCGTTTCGTTTGATATAGAAGCGGGCAAAACCCTCGGTATAGTGGGTCACACAGGCGCGGGAAAATCCACGCTTGCCAATCTGCTCGTCCGCCTCTATGACCCGGAAGAGGGCGAAATAACCATCGACGGCGTGAATATACGCGATATCGCTTTCTCCGACCTGCGCAGAAATATAGCCATAGTATCGCAGGAAACCTATCTTTTCATAGGCACGATATATGACAATATAAAATACGCAAAACCCGACGCGACGCACGAGGAAGTTATCCGCGCGGCAAAAATGTCCGGCGCACACGATTTCATAATGAAGCTGCCCGAGGCATACAGCACGGTCATAGGCGAGGGCGAAAAAAATCTTTCCGGCGGCGAGCGCCAGAGAGTATCCATAGCGCGCGCCATACTTCAGGACCCGAAAATCCTGATCCTCGACGAAGCCACCGCCGCCATGGATACCGAAACCGAGCGCCTCATCCAGAATTCTCTGGATACTCTCACCAAAAACAAAACCACCGTCATAATAGCGCACAGGCTTTCCACCCTGCGCGGCGCGGACAAGCTGATAGTGATAGAGGACGGCAAAATGCCCGAATCCGGCACGCATAAAGAGCTTCTCGCGAAAAAAGACGGCATTTACAACAAGCTTTACAGACTCCAGCTCGAAGCGCTGAAAAATATCGGCGTGGAAAGCTGATGAAAAAGGAGGGACTTATGCAAACGCAAACAAGCAAAAACGCTCTTTCTCTCGAAAATGTCGCGGAAATTTTTTATATGACAAAAGAAAACGCGCATTTTTCCGAAAGCGACGGCATACTTTCGCTGAAAGTGAAAAAAAACGGCGAAAGCCTCGAATACGACAGAGTCTTTCTGCACAGAGCATTCCCCTACGACGAGCCTTTTGCCTTTATTTCCGTGCTGGATCGAGACAATAAAGAAATAGGCATCATATCGAAAATATCCGATTTCGACGAGGGCACGGAAGATATGCTCCGCGCAGAGCTGGCAAAAAAATATTTCATTCCGGAGATAACAAAAATCCATTCCATAAAAGAACGCTTCGGTTTTTCCTACTGGAAAATATCGAGCACGGCGGGCGAGCTGGAAATAACCTTCCGCGATACATACCGCAGTATAGTCCGCATCACTCCCACGCACGTTTATCTCACGGATTCAAACGCAAACAGATATGAAATAAAAGACGTGGAAAAGCTGGACAGAAAAAGCAGACGTCTGATAGGAATATATCTGTAAAAAATATCTCAGCGGGAAAGGAGATGATCTTCCTTGAAAGAGATAAAAGAAAATAATATAGAGCGGCGAAGCAAAAGGCTCGTTGCCATGCTTTCAAAGCGCGATCCTTCCGTTTGCGCCGCGGATATAATGCTCATAATGTCAACGGACCTGACAATGAATTCCGAAAGAAAAACAGGCTTCATCGTCATGTACCGCGACAGGCTCGATATATACGACGAAAAAGGAAAGCATACTTATGCTCTGTCCGATATATCGGAATTCAAATATTCGGCGGATTTCGGCTGCATAACATTCGAATGCGTATACCGCGGAGAGGACAAAATCCTCGCGCGCAGTACCATGGCAAAGCTGCATGAGCTTTCCGTAATATCAAAGCAGATGAACCGCCATATAAGCGGCAAAGATATTTCCATGCGCGATGAAAAGGATATAGAAAGCGTATGCCCGAAATGCGGCAGACCTTACAACAACCGCTCGCGTATATGTATGCACTGCACGGATACAAAAGGAAATTTAAAGCGGCTTTTCAAAATAGCAGCCTCCGAAAAATACAAAATTCTGCTTTCCACCCTGATGATACTCGCCACGGCGGGACTGAATATTCTGATACCGAAACTGAATGCGATAATGGTGGACGATTATATAAAATCGCCCAATCCCTCCGCCATAACATGGCAGTCATTTGCCCTCGTGGTGCTCGGGCTTTTCGCCGCAAATCAGGTGGCGCGGCTCTGCCGCATGGTGCGCGGCATATCAAATGCCTACGCCGGCACAAGTATATCGGCAAAACTGCGCACGCTTGTTTTCGACAAAATAACCTCGCTTTCCTACGGCAAGATATCCAAAAAGCAGACAGGCGAGCTGATGGAGCGCGTAAACAACGACACGCGCGAAATTCAGTCCCAGCTCACGGGAATGATACCGGAGCTTATTTACCAGCTGGTAGTAATGGTGTGGGTGACGGTGATAATACTGAAATTCGACTGGAAACTCGGTATTCTCATATTCCTGCCGTTTCCTTTCGTATTTGTGGGTTTTTATTCGTTCTGGACAAGCACGAGAAGAAATTATCACAAACAATGGACCAAAGCTTCGCGCACCGGAACGATACTGCACGATATTTTCAACGGTATCCGCGTGGTAAAAAGCTTCGGCATGGAAAAAAGCGAAGCAAAGCGATATGACACGAGCGCGGACGAGCTCCGTAAAATATCGATAAAAACCGACGTTTTCTTCTCGATAATATCGCCTATCCTTACATTCTGCATGAGTATCGGCGAATTTTTCCTGCTCTACTACGCGGGAAATAAAATTCTCGCGGGGGAAATGACCCTCGGTACGATGATGCAGTTTTCTTCGTATATAACCATCATCTACGCGCGCATGCGCTGGTTTACAAATATCCCGAGACGCCTTGTTTCCTTTATCACATCGCTTTCCAAAGTTTTTGAGCTTCTCGATGAGGAAAGCGACATAAGCGACGGCAAAAGTGCGGACACCGACGAGATAGAGGGCAATATTTCCTTTGAAAACGTATGTTTCGGCTATGAGGATTCCGCGGATGTGCTGAAAAATATCAGTTTTGAAATTCATAAAGGCGATATGATAGGCATAGTCGGCAGGAGCGGCGCGGGAAAATCCACGCTGATAAATCTGCTCATGCGGCTTTACGACGTGGACGACGGCTCGATAAAAATAGACGGGAAAGACATCCGCGAAATGCCGCAGGAAACTCTGCGCCACAATATCGGCGTGGTACTCCAGGAAAATTATCTTTTCCACGGCACTGTTTTCGACAATATCGCCTACGCAAAACCGAATGCCACGCATGAAGAGGTTATCGCCGCGGCAAAAGTTTCGGGCGCACATCAGTTTATAATGAAATTGCCCGACGGATATAATACATATATCGGCGAGCGCGGACAAACGCTTTCCGGCGGCGAAAAACAGCGCATATCCATCGCGCGCGCCATGCTGCACAATCCGAAAATACTTATTCTCGACGAAGCCACGGCTTCTCTCGATACCGAAACGGAAAAAAATATACAGGATGCCCTGCAAAAGCTCACCGAGCGCCGTACCACCATTGCCATAGCGCACCGCCTTTCCACCCTGAGAAACGCGACGAAGCTGGTAGTCCTCGACAAAGGCAAAATAGCCGAAATAGGCACGCACAGCGAGCTTCTCGAAAAGAAAGGCATTTACTACGGTCTGGTAATGGCACAGCGCCAGATGTCCAAAATGGGCTGAAAGGAAAATTTATGCTTAGAATAGGTTGCCATCTTTCGTCTTCCGCAGGCTATCTCGAAATGGGAAAAACCGCCGTGGCAATAGGAGCAAATACTTTTGCTTTCTTCACGCGCAATCCGCGCGGCGGTGCGGCAAAAGCCATAGATGAAAACGATATTGCCGCATTTCTGGAATTTGCCGCGCAAAACGATATAAAAAATCTCGTGGCGCACGCCCCGTATACATTAAATCCATGCTCATCAAATCCGGATCTGCGCCGATTTGCGAAAAGCACGATGCGCGATGATCTGAAAAGGATGGAATATACCCCCGGAAATTACTACAATTTTCACCCCGGCTCTCATACCGGTCAAGGAACGGAAACGGGAATTTCCCAGATAGCCGAAATGCTTTGCAATATTCTCTCACCCGACCAAAGTACCACCGTCCTGCTTGAAACAATGGCGGGAAAAGGTTCCGAAGTCGGCGGAAAATTTGAAGAGCTGCGCGAGATAATCGACCGCGTACCCGCGGAAATGAAGCTCGGCGTTTGCCTCGATACCTGCCATGTATACGATGGCGGATATGATATAGTAAACAATCTCGACGGCGTGCTTTCGGAATTTGACCGCATAGTCGGGCTCTCTCGCCTGAAAGCCGTCCATCTCAACGACAGTATGTTCGGCTTTTCCTCGCATAAAGACAGGCATGCGAAAATAGGTGAAGGCAAAATCGGTACGGAAGCGCTCGCCCGTGTGATAAATCACCCCGCGCTGGCTTCCCTCCCGTTCATACTCGAAACGCCGAATGAGCTTTCGGGATATACGGCGGAAATTTCTCTGATACGCAGTCTGCGACAAGAATAATTTACATTCCGTACATGCCTTTGCCGCAATTGCACATTATAATTAAATAAAAAACGAAAGAAAGGGGATTTTTTCCGGATATGAATGATTTTGAAAAGCTGTATCGGGAATATTATCCCCGCGTATATTCTTTTCTTTATAAAATCTGCAATAATCACGATCTTTGCGAAGAAATGACGCAGGAAACTTTTTTTCAGGCTTACATTTCTTTTCACAAATTCCGCGGCGACAGCAGCGTTTTCACTTATCTTGCCGCCATTGCCAAAAACGTATATTTCAAATATCTGCGCAAAAGCAAGCTGGAAACGGTAGATATAGACCTGCTCGTGACGAGCGACGATGAAAATGCCGAGCAGCCTTATGAAATGCTGGAAAAAAAGCTGAATGCGGAAAAAGTGAATAAATTTATAAATGCCCTGCCGAAAAATTACAAAGATGTGGTATTTTTACGCATTTATGCAGATCTTCCCTTTTCGGAAATAGGAAAAATACTCGCGATATCCGAAAATTCGGCAAAAGTAATATTTTTCAGAGCAAAAAAGATTTTGAAGGAGGCAATCAAAAATGATACCATGTGAAGTAATGCACGATCTCATTCCCCTCTACGAGGATAAATCGCTCAGCGATGCCGGCATGAAATTTGTTGCCGAGCATTTGAAAAAATGTCCGGAATGCAGAAAATATCTGAAAAGCATCCGCACGAGCAAGGCAAAGCAGGACAGAGTGACGCAGGTATGCGAGCAGGCAGCCAGCACCATCGGCGAATACAATGCCCTCATGCGCAGAATCAGGTTAAAAAGAGTTATCATAGGCTGTGCCGTATGTTCTCTGCTCGCCGTTTCGATACTCAAAAATGTGTATGACGAAATGAAAAAGCAATAAATGAAACTTAAGAATAAAAGCCGCGGCGAAATGCCGCGGCTTTTTATTTTGGGTTTTGTTTCGTGAAGGTGTTTTGTCCCTGCGGGGACGAAGGTGTACTTTTGCGTGACCAAAAGTACCAAAAGTCAAAAAGAGGAAAGTAACTCCTGTCTCGGCGACGCCGACACACACGCTGCGCGTATGTGTCAATTCCTCTTTTCTTCTCCTTCTGTCGCCTTGCGGCGACCGGTGCGAACATACTGCCCCGACAGTCCGACCACAGACAAAACCGGAAGCGCAGTTCAGATCCCCGCTTAACACGGACTTTTGTCAGTGCAGATTTTAGCTTTAGCTGCCCCAACTCGATGCCCATCAAGCCATGCTCGATTTGGTGGAGTTTAGTCTATAGTGGGAAGCGTATCAAAAGCCATGGCGGGAGCCAACCCACCCCGTCGAATCTGCTCGCTTTTTGCGGCGTGCCTTGTTCGCACGCGCGGTATGGCTGATGATGCGCGGAAGAGATAGACAAAAGCATTTTTGATTTGTTATCTATAGCACTTACTTGCCGCGCATTACTTCCTGCGGCTGACTCGACGGGGTGCGAGGTAGTTTGCAAAGGAGGGCGAGGAGCCTTCC
>CAKRQU010000025.1 GCA_934394585.1 uncultured Eubacteriales bacterium
GCACCAGCTCCAACTGTGGTCAAACATGTGGTCAAAAAATTTTCGGAATTTCGGGTGGTGCGAAAGTGGTGGGAAAATACCCGATTTAGCCCCGAAAATGCAAAAAATAAAGCCGAAAACGGTTCATTTTCGGCTTTATTTGGTCTGAGTGACTGGACTTGAACCAGCGGCCTCTACCACCCCAAGGTAGCGCGCTACCAACTGCGCCACACCCAGATGCACGTAGTATTATATCATAAAGCTGTATATAAGTCAAGAGAAAACCGAAAAAAATTCACTGTTTTTTTGGAAAAATTTCTCTTTAACAAGGGAAGCGTGCGCAGAGGCTGCTTCCCGTAAAGGAAAGCAGCCTTTGCATACAAAATTTCCGAAATTACTGAATTTCAACAGTTGCGCCTGCTGCTTCAAGAGCTGTCTTGAGAGCCTCAGCTTCTTCCTTGGAAACACCTGTCTTAACAGCCTTGGGAGCGCTTTCAACAAGCTCTTTAGCTTCCTTAAGGCCAAGACCTACTGCTTCTTTAACTGCCTTTACAACGTCGAGCTTCTTAGCACCGAAGTCCTTAAGAACAACGTCGAATTCTGTCTTTTCTTCAGCTACGGGAGCTGCTGCGCCACCCACTGCTGCTACTGCAACAGGAGCTGCGGATACGCCGAATTCCTCTTCGAGAGCCTTTACGAGGTCAGCTACTTCGAGGATAGTAAGAGATTTGATTTCATCAAGAATTGCTGTAATCTTTTCAGATGCCATGATAATTTTCCTCCGTAATTTAGTAATATGATTTTTTTGATTTGAATTTTACGCAAAAGCGTAAATAGATTTAAGCGGCGGTATCTTCGCCGTTCTGCTTGTCCACATAAGCCTGGAGAACATAAGCCAGACCATAGAGAGAGGACTGAAGACTTCCGAGTACTTTTCCGATAAGAACTTCCTTTGTGGGAAGATCGGCAAGCTCGTTTACACCTGCTTTATCAAGAATAGAACCGTCTACAAAACCTGCTTTGATTTCAAAAGTTTCGATTTTGTCGGCATATTTCTTGAGTATTTTGGCAGCGGCTACAGGATCGTTTTCACTTGTGGCAACAGCCGTCATACCTTCCAGAGAAGATGCGAGTTCGGAATAACCTACTTCATCGCAAGCTCTTTTTGTAAGAGTATTTTTGATGACGGAGTATTCTACGCCGCTTTTTCTCAGTTCGGCACGAAGAGCCGTATCATCCTCAACGGTAATACCGGAGTAATTTACTATTACACCTGCGATAGACTTTTTCAGTCTTTCCGTAAGGTCAGAAACGATCTGCTTCTTCTGTTCGAGAACCTGTACACTTGGCATAATTACACCACCTTTCGTAATAATAAAGCCAAGCTTGAAAATAAAAAATCTTTCCGCAATGAAGCATACGGAAAGATAATAAATCGCTTTATAAATCTCTCCTCGGCAGGATAGCTCAGCTTTTACAAAAACCTGCTGTCTTCGGATTGCCTATATATTATACACGTGCGATGCGAATTTGTCAATAGTTTTTCTTTATTTATTTAATAAATCTCACGGAAATTTCGCCGCCGGAAAGTATTTTTGTTTCTCCGGCAGAAGTTTCTACGATAAGCTCGCCGTTTTCTCCGAGAGAAACGGCTTTGCCCGTGCCTTCACTTACGGCGCCGAAAAAGCGGATTTCTTTTCCGAGAACACAGCTTTTTTCGCAAGCAAAACGAACGATATCCGCGGGATTTTGCGAAACGAGTGATAACAGATTATCGGAGGCGGATGCGCAGAGCCTGTTTTTTCTCACGCGCGTTTCATCGAGCGCGCAGGCGATATCCGCTATATCGGTGGGGAAGGCTTCGCTTCCTATATTTATGCCTATGCCTACGATGTAATGCGAAAATGTACCTGTTTCGAGATCGCTCTGAGCTTCCGTAAGTATGCCGCACACCTTTTTATCGCCGAGATAAATATCGTTTATCCATTTTATACGGGGCGCGGCGTCATATTCCGCCTCTATCGCGCGGAGCGTGGCGCAGGCAGCCGCGGTAGTGAGCAGCATGGGAGGAATTTTTACCGATGCGGCGTCGAGGATAAGGCTGAAATATATTCCGCCGTGCGAAAAAAAGCTTTTTCCGCGGCGACCTCTGCCGCCTGTCTGCGAAGCTGCCGCCACGAGATGCGGCAGTGAAACGGCGGAAGCCATTGCCGCCGCTTTTTTATTTGTGGAGTCTGTTTCGGAGAAAAATGTTATACCGAAATCGCTTTTTGCATAATATTTTATCAGTTCGGGGCAGAATTTATCGCCCGTCATACGATAACCGCGCTCGCCTGCCTCTATATCAAATCCCGCATCGCGCAGAGCGGAGGCGCATTTCCATACGGCGTTTCGCGAAACGCCCGCGGCACGGGCAATATCCGAACCGCAGACGGTTTGTCCGCCTGCCGCCTCCAGCATTTGCAGCATGGTTTCTTTGGTGCTCATATCACTTACCTACACAAAAATTATGAAATATTCTGTTTACTATATCTTCGCCGACGCTTCTGCCGTCTATTTCGCCTATGGCGCTCATTGCCTGCTCCAGTTCGCTGCCAGCTATATCCTCGCCCAATGTATCGAGCGCCGCGAGAGCGCTTTTTGTGAGGGCGAAGGCACGACATACCGCACCGTATTGACGTTCGCCGGTCAGCACGGGTCCGTTTCCGATATCGCCGTCGGTGCAGAGCGACTGTATTTTGCCTGTCAGTATGTTTTTTGCGCTTTCTTCTTTTGCACATACGCGCACATAGTTTTCAAAACCGAGCGCGTCGGCAGGGAATGACTCGCCTTTATCCGCCTTATTTATCACGGCGATGATATCGCAGTTTTCGGGCGCTTTTTCACGAATCAGCGAAATTATGCGCATATCTTCGGCATCGGGCGGCGTGCTTCCGTCAAAAACGGCGAGTATCAGCTCCGCATTGCCGATGGCGGAAAGAGAACGCTCCACGCCTATTTTTTCCACTGCGTCGCCTGTTTCGCGTATGCCTGCCGTATCGCAGAGGCGGAGGAGAATATCGCCCGCGGCGACTGTTTCCGTTATCACGTCGCGCGTCGTTCCCGCCACATCCGTGACTATCGCCCTGTCACTGCCGCAGAGCAGATTCAGCACGGTGGATTTTCCCGTATTCGGTTTGCCGCATATCACGGTATTTATGCCTTCGCATACGGCGTGCCCTGTTTTGTATGTGGCGGCGAGCTTTTCGAGGCTTTCGGAAAGCGTTTCCATTCTTTGCCGCATTTCATCGCGGGAAAGCGGAGAAAGATTCTCCTCCGGAAAATCTATCGTGGCATAAGCGCCGGAAATTATCTCGCCCATTTCGTCGTAAAGCCTGTCGGTTTCGCGCTTTATTTTGCCCTGCGCCGCATTTTCCCACAGGCGCAGACTGCTGTCTGTTTTCGCGTCGATTTTGCCTATCACGGCTTCCGCCTGCGAAAGACTTATTTTTCCCGAGGAGAAAGCGCGCCGCGTAAATTCGCCTGCCGCCGCCTGTACCGCTCCGCATTCGAATGCGCGCGAAAGCACGCGGCTCGAGAGCAATATGCCGCCGTGACACGAAATTTCCACCGTATCCTCGCCCGTGAACGAATGAGGCGCGCGGAAAACCGTCACCACGGCTTCGTCGAGCACGGTGCCGTCCGCATTTTTTATATCGCACAGCGCGGCATAATTTGATTTTATATCGGAAAGCAGTTTGCCGCTTTTCGGGAAAATGAATTTTTCGCCCGTGGCTATGCTGCCGTCGCCCGACATACGGATGACGGCTATGCCGCCTTTTCCGCGCGGCGTGGATATTGCGGCTATTACGGAGCCGAACATACTGTACATGATTTTTCTCCTTGTGAGTGGAATTTTGATTTTATGCTTTTTGCCAAAAGAAAAACCCGTCGGCAAGACGGGCTTTTTCTCATAAGCCCGAAGGCTTTTATTTACTGAATAGTGCTGCCGAATTCACGCAGCTTTGCAAAATAGCTGTCCAGATCCTTTGCCTTTTCTATTTTTCTGGGCTGGGGACGGGGAGTATCGGGGCGCTTGTATGCGGGTTTTTCGGCGCTGTCGGTGCGCTTGCCTTTGGAAAAATCGCGTCTGTCGTTTCTTTTTCCGTCGCGGCGTCTGTCGCGGCTTCGCTCGCTTGCGGCGCGGGGAGCTTTTGCTTCCGTGGGCTTTGCAGTGCCTTCGATATAGATTATTACGCGGCGGTTGCCTTCCTGACCTACGGAATTTGTCGTCACGCCCTCTATGAGCTGCACTTCGGAATGGATAATGCGGCGCTCGTAGGCGTTCATTGGCTCCAGACTTACGCTTCTGCCTGTCTTTTTAACCTTTTCAGCCATGCGGTTTGCGAGAGCGCGCAGAGTTTTCTCTCTCTTTTCGCGGTAGTTTTCTATGTCCACCGTGATGCGCGTGTATTTTCTTTCGTCGCTTTCCTTTTTGTTTGCGGCGAGATTTACGAGATACTGGAAAGCATCGAGCGTATCGCCGTGATGACCGATGAGAGTGCTGGCATCCTTGCCCGTCACGGTGACGGTGGCTTCGCCGGAAGCCGTTTCAACAATGGATGCTTCGGCTTCGAGCTCCAGATCGGCTATTATCGTATTTACAAATTTTGCGGCGGCATCCACGGGTTTGAAAACGTGGATCACCTTTACTGTGGCGGGTGAACCGCCTATGCCGAGAAAGCCTTTTTTCGCTTCCTCTATTACTTCGTATTCTGTTTCGCTTACCGGAACGCCAAGCTCTGCCGCGCCTTTGGCTACGGCTTCGTCGACTGTGGCGGCGCGAACTGTGATTTCGCTTTTCATTATAAAATTACCTTTCGATCAATCTCTGTCATAACGGGTAGGACCGTCGCCACCGAGCTCGGCGTCCTCCTCGTCGGAATCATAATCCTCGGAGAGGCGCTGCTTTTTGTTCGCCTCGGCGAGCTTTTTCTTTGCCGCCTTTGCACTGTATTCGCGCTCGGCTGCCTTGATGTCCTCTTCCGTTATTTTGGGAAGAGGCATTGCTTTTGCCAGTATTATTGTCTGGAGCACGCCGAGTACGTTATTGAAGAACCAGTAAATGCCGATAGCGGCGGGGAAACCGAATGAAAACGCAGTGGTCATGGCAGGCAGTAAAAGATCCATTACCACATTCATGGTTTTTGCCTGTGTGCCTTCCTGCATCATGGGCTGGGGCATGAATTTTCTCTGCAGCTTGGAAGCAAAGAACTGACCGACAAATGTTATTACCGGTATTACGATAAGCCACGATGTGAAGGTCGGTTTTGCCGCGAGCGCGTTTGCCATACCGAAAAGACTGAAATTCGGAAGTCCGGCGATGGTGAGATTTTCAAGACCGCCGCCGAGCGCATTGATAGCGTCAATATTTTCGGATGTGATATAGGCGAGAAGCTCGATATCGCGTTTTGCCGCGGCGGCGGATATACCCGGTATGCTTTCCTTTAAGAAATTATACAGGGTGGTAACTGCGTCGGCGGAAAGCCCGCACACATAGCGGAGCGGGTTCATCATTACATTGTAAATCAGCATTACGATCACGAGCTGGATAAGCATCGGCAGGCAACCGCCGAAGGCGTTGTATCCGCTCTCGCTGTACATAGTCTGTATCTCGTTATTCATTTTGGTCATCGTGACCTGGTCTGTTCTTCCGCTGTATTTTTTGCGGATAGCCATTTCCTTCGGTCGCAATGACATCTGCTTCTGCGAATTTTTCTGCTGCTTTATTCCGAAAGGAACGAGTATCAGCTTTACCATCAGCGCAAGCAGAAGAATGGCAATGAGATAATGCCCTGTGATATTATTGAAAAAATTCAATATACTTGCAACTATTGTATTCATTTTTTTCTCCTTGTAAAATAGGGAAATCGGCGATATGAAAAATCATCTTTTTCTTTTCGGGACAGGATCATCGCCACCCCTGCAAAAAGGATTGCATCTGATTATGCGCCACAGTGTAAGCCCCAGCCCGCGTATAAATCCCCATTCCGTAAAAGCCTCTATGGCATATTGCGAGCAGGTGGGATTGAAACGGCAACAGGGACGTTTCAGCGGCGAAATCACTTTGCGGTAGAATTTTACCAGAGCTATGGCAATATATTTCATACAGCAGTATTTTCGGTCGGCTTTTGCGGGGCGGGGAAAATCAGCCCCAGCTTTTTTGCGGCGTAAAGCAAATCGCCGTAAATATCGCCGCTTTTGGCAGTCGTCGCCGCAGGTCTTGCGGCTATCACCACGAGCAGACCTTTTTTCAGATTATTTTCCTTTTCGAGCTTTGCGTATGCGGCACGCAGGATTCTTCTTGTCCGCGTGCGCACCACCGCTTTACCGAGCTTTTTCGAAACCGTCAGTCCCAGGCGGTTTACCTTCGTTTTCAGCGGATTTTCGCGGGCGAGCCGCGAAGCGTGGTAATCGGTCAATACATATACCACAATATGGCGGCAGAAAACTTTCTGCCCTCTGTCATACACCTTTTTATAAAGGTGATTCTCGGAAATGGCTATGTTTTTCACACATATTCCTCCGAAAAAGTTTTTTCGATTTTTTGCTTTTGTCCCATAAAAAATGAAAGCCTATGAATACTGACACAGGCTTTAATCTATTTTCGACACAAAGCTAAAATCAGTAGCTAAGACGAACTCTGCCTTTAGCGCGTCTTCTTTTCAGAACCTTGCGACCGTTTGCCGTACTCATTCTCTTGCGGAAGCCGTGTTCTTTCTGTCGCTGGATCTTCTTGGGTTGGTAAGTTCTGAGCATTATTCAACACCTCCTTACATCGTCGCGCCGCAGAAATAAAAACCGCGGCGACATATAACGCTACAACTACATCGTACATTATACACTGCAAAAGGCGCACTTGTCAAGTAGAAAATGGATTTTTTCGAAAAAACATTGATTTTTTGTCTTTATTCCTTTTTATTATAATATAAAAATGCCGAAATAAACGGCAAAACCGACCGCAGCTGTCAAAAATGCGGTATTTCGAATATAATGTAAAAAATATATTTGGAGGTTTTTATGGCGATAAAAATTTTTATAGATCAGGGGCATAATCCGGAAAATCCGAATGCCGGCGCGGAAGGAAACGGCTATCGCGAGCAGGATCTGGTATATTTCATCGGGGAAGAGCTGAATACTCTGCTTAATTCCAATCCGGATTTTGAAGCATTGCTTTCGCGCAATACACCCACGGAAATACTGGGGACGAGCGTGGCTTCATCTCTGGCGGAGCGGGTGCACGCGGCAAATTCATGGGGCGCGGATTATTTCATCAGCCTGCATGCAAATGCTTCCGATCTGCCCGGCGCATCGGGGAGTGAAGCTTTTGTTTACAGCAGTACATCCGCCGCATTTCCGCTCGCGGAAAATATTCTCATCGGACTGCACGACGCCACGGGACTGGAAAACCGCGGGGTTTCGGCGCGTCCTACGCTGTATGTGCTGCGCGCCACGGATATGCCGGCTACGCTCGTGGAGCTGGGATTTATAACGAATGCGGGCGATGCCTCGCTTATGGCGAATAACCCCGCGCTTTTTGCGCGCGGTATATATAATGGCATACTCATGTTTTTCGGCATGAACGAATAAATTTATAAAAAATCGAAAAATGCGGAAAAAATATACAAAAACATATTGACAAAAATATAAAATGGACGTATAATCAAAAATGCAAAAGGAAATTTTGCAAAAAATATTGACAAAGGAGGAATAGGTCGTGTACAATCGCTTGACAGACAGACAGACAGACAGACAGACAGACAGACAGACAGACAGACAGACAGACAGACAGACAGACAGACAGACAGACCTATTTATATCGCTTTGTAAGCGATCCTTTTGTCGCGCAAAAATTAAATATATGTAACTGATAAGCAGGCAGAGCTGCACGAATTTTTTTCGTGCAGCTCTGCCTGCTTAAATTTTTTCGCGGTATTTTACCCTTGCGGCTACGCACGACAATCCCTAAGTCGCCTGCGGCGACAGCTCCCTTTGCACAAGGGCGCCTGTTGGTGGGCGTGTCCGCCCACCAACACATACGGTATTTACCCCGCACTCCCACGTGTTGCTTCCACTGCCTCGGCGGAGCCGAGGATAGGGGAGGGGGACCGCGAAGCGGTGGAAGGGTTGCCCGAGCGGAACGGCACCTCCGCCGCACAATAACTTACGGTATTTGCCCCGATCATGGGGAAATATAAAAATATTTTTATTCTTAAAAGGAGAAAAAATCATGACTAAGAAAACCAGAAGACATGCTTTCACGATTGTAGAGCTGGTAATCGTCATCGCAGTGGTCGCAATACTGGCGGCTGTGCTGATACCGACTTATGCAAACCTCGTGAAAAAAGCAAACGAAGCGACAGCACTTGCTGATGCAAAAAATCTCGTGACAGAAATGCTCGCCGATATTCTTTCGGGCGATAAAGATGCGGCTGATATTGTCGTTTTCTCGAAAAAGGGCGGAGCAATATATGTTCACGCTTACAGTGCAGGTGAAGGCAGAATATTGCAGTTTACGGGCAACCCCATAGTGGAAAAAGCCTCTGACAATTTTGAGGCTGATGTGAACAGTGCCATAGAAAAACTGACGGCAGGTCGCTATATCACGCCTGAGAACGTCGGCGCAGACAGCTGGCGCACGGATGCAAGCCTTGCTTCCATACTTAAAGATATCGGCATGGATGCAAACGAAACAAGAATGTTTGCAAGATTTAAAGTGGAAAAATCTTTCAGCGAGAAAGAGCCTGTGGTAACTCCCGAATGCCAGCATACCCATACCGAAAAGGAAGCTGATATTGAAGCTACTTGCACAGAACCCGGATATAAGGGCGCCACAGTCTGCAAGGATTGCGGAAAGGTACTCGAAGCCAGAACAAAGAATGCTGATGCTCTCGGACATGACCTTAAAGAAGTGGGCGAGAAAGCAGCAACTTGTACAGAAACCGGCTTTACCGGCGGCAAGAGATGCTCTCGTTGCGGTTATGCCGTAGAAGGCACAGTTATACCCGCCCTCACCCATGCTTGGGATAATGGTACGGTAACAACAGAGGCAACTTGTGCTAAAGCAGGCGTAAAGACATACAAGTGCACACGCGAAGGTTGCAACGGAACAAAGACAGAAGAAATTGCAAAACTGACGACGCATACATGGGATGCAGGTAAAGTTACAAAGCCGGCTACAGAAACTGAAGAGGGCGTGATGACATATACTTGCGAAGTGTGCAAAACAACAAAAACATCATCCATCCCGAAAGCATCTCACGTACATAACTATGGCAACTGGAAAGTAACAAAGGCAGCTACCTGCAAATCTACAGGCGAAGTGACCGGCACTTGCTCTTGCGGTGCAAGCTTTACAAAACCCGGAGATGCAGTTAATCCGAACAATCACGAAAAAACTGTTGTAGACCCTGCTGTAGCAGCTACATGCGTAACAGCAGGTAAGACAGAAGGCAGTCATTGTGAGGCTTGCAAGAAAGTTATTACGGCACAGACAGAAATTCCCGCTACAGGAAACCATACTTGGGGTGCAGACGGAAAGTGCACGGTTTGCAAAAAAGAACAGACAGTAGAAGATGCTATCACAGCGGCTAATGCAAAACTGGCTGCATACGGTAAAACACCCAAAACAATGCACGAGGTTATGACAGAAGCAGGCGTTTCCATAAACGCAAAATTCTATGACCAAGTTGTTTGGGATAGCGTAAATAATAAATTCTGTGCTGTAGCAGATGTTGCAAGCAATGAAGGTAATTGTTGGCAGATAACAGCAGCTACAACTGCAAATACTTGGAGCAGCAAATTCTGCATTTATTTGGTTGGCGATGAGGACGGAAATGTTAAAAACTCTAGTGGTTCAGTAGTATCCACTATATCAGCATTAAGAACCAGCATTGATGTTGGCGATACGAAGTCAATAACATCAATTACAATAAATGCTAATACTGGTGATTCCAGAAAGAGATCTTTAGTAGTAAGAACAAATGGCAATGAAACGATTACAATTAATCAGGCAACACAAGTTACCCACTATGGCAATGCTGGAAAAGTAACAATTAGTAGCAGTTATGCTACTAATGTTAAATACATAGAAGAAGGTAAAGTGTCAGGTCTTATTGCCATATCCAGAAAGAGCGCAACAACCTGCGAAATAGAGATTAAGTCCGAAGGAAAAGCAGCAAGAGCAATTGTTGCTGTAAATTATGGTTCTTCATATACAATAACAGGCAACGGCAAAACTCCGATTTGCTATACGAGCTCTAGACCCACAATTAAAAACGCAGGCACAGGAAATGATATCGGCAAGGTATACTATAATGGCTTGACGAAGTTTAACGAGGGATTCGGTACAAGCAGCAATCCTTTCGTAATAAATTCACCGGCTGATTTCAGTAATATGAGTGGTTGCAGCACTACAGATACGCTTTACTTCAAACTTGGCAGTGATATAAATATTTCCAGCAGCGTATCCAGCTTGGCAATAAGCGCAAACTCTGTTCTTGACCTCAACGGAAAGACAATTACTATTCCGGATGGCGGTACAATACAGGTCGGCTCAAAGGGTCTCACGATAAAAGGCAACGGTCAGATCGTATATACGGGCAATTCCGGAGATAGAGGTATCTTCTCATTCTTTGCAAACGGCGCAACCATAACTCTTGAGGGCGGTACATATTCCGGTACATATCTTGTTGGCGTCAATGCAGGCAATAATGATCTTACCGGAACAGTTACAATCAAGAGTGGCGCGACTGTCAAAGTAACAAAAGATACATCTGACGCAGTAACAAATGCCACAATAGTCAGAAACTAAGTTATATAGCTATCTTTCTCCTTTAATATATTTGCGCACCCGGTGCGCCGGCTGATGTGACGCGCACATTCAGCCGTTCCCCGCAGAGGAAATCACCCACGGCGAGAGCTGTGGGTGATTTTCTTTTCTCCGCATAAAATCGGGCAAAAACAAAACACGGGCGGCATGCGCCGCCCGCTTCTTTTTTTCACAAAATAAAAAAATGCATCAGGTGAGAATGATGCATTTCTCTTTATAGGTTTTACGCCTTATTGAGCATTGCTGTGAATCTGCTCTTTTTTCTTGCGGCATTGTTTTTATGAAGAATACCGCGCGCTACTGCCTTGTCTATCTTGCGAACAGCGTCCTTGTAGGTAGCTTTTGCAAGCTCTGTATCACCTGCGGCGATAGCTGCTTCATATTTCTTCATAGCTGTTTTCAGACCTGTTTTGAACATCTGATTCTGAAGGGTTTTTGTCTTGATAACAAGCACGCGCTTCTTTGCTGATTTTATATTCGGCATCGGATTCACCTCCCTTGATTTCGGCATTACGGCTGATTTTTCATGAGAGGGTGAAAAAACGCGCCGCTTTTCCGCATTTACTATAGTATCATATCATCTTTTTGCCAAAATATCAATAGTTTTTCGGAATTTTTTTTATTTTTTTATCGCATAAATTATTTTTATTGCTTTTTATATGGCTTTATGCTATGATATATATAATAAATTTTATTTTCGGGTTTATCTGTATGCAAAAATTTCTGAAAAGTATGTATTTTTCATTCCTGCTTCTTGCGATTGCAGTGGCGGTGGTTTTATTTCGCGCGGAAGTGGTGGGAGTGATAATATTTTTGAATATCATTGCTTTTGTGCTCATTGCCTGCAAAGAAACGGCGGTTTCCTTTTTGCCTTTTATGCTGATGTGTACTTTTGTGGTGAGATGCTATGATTCGTTTTCGCTTTTTGCGCCGCTATGGTGGGCATATATTTTCCCTATATGTGCGGTGATATTTCATTTCGTTTTTTACCGCAGGAAATTTTCGATAGGCAAAAGCTTTTTCGGGCTTGCGGCGGTGGCTGTGGCGGTCACGCTCGGCGGTGTCGGTACTATTGCCGCGCGGGAATATTTCTCGCCGATGGCGCTTTATTATACATTCGGGCTGGGTTTCGGTATGCTGCTCATATATATGCTGCTTCGTCCCGCTTTTACGGATACGGAGGAATATAAATCAAGCGAAGCTTTTATTTTTGCCATGTATATCACGGGGATATTTGCTTCGTTTATGGTGATACTCGCTTTTTTGCAGAACGATGCGGAAGTTACGGGCTTTATTTTGCCGCAGATACAGTGGAGCAATAATATTTCCACCATACTGATGCTTGCTATGCCCATACCGCTTTATTTCGCGCAAAAACAGCCCGTGCATATCGCGGCTTCACTGCTTTTCTTTGTATGTGCCGCAATCAGCGGCAGTCGCGCGGGGCTTTTCCTCGGCGGCGCGGAATTTATTATCTGCATTATCGCATTTGTATTTTTCGCGGAAAGCAAAAACAAAAAAATCCTGCGCGGGATTATATCCTGCGCGGTGCTTGCTTTGTGTTTCGCTTTCTGTTTCTCGGGGATAATACCCATGAGCGAGCTTTTCCCACGCGAAAGCTTTATTATAGCCGAGGATGAGGAGCGTGTGATGCTGGCGAAAAGAGCCGTGAGCGATTTTCTGCGCGCTCCTGTTTTCGGCATAGGTCTGGGAAACAGGGCAAATACCGATTTATATCCCGCCGCGGTGAAGGGAACGATATGCTGGTATCATACGATGATACCGCAGATAATCGGAAGCATGGGTGCTGTGGGAATACTGGCATACGGTTTTAATATAATTTCGCGTTTTATGATAATAATAAAAAAGAAAAGCAGACTTTGCACGGTGCTGGGGCTGTCGTATCTGGGGCTGCTTCTGATGTCGCAGGTAAATCCGGGCGAATTCTGTCCCTTGCCGTATGCGCTCGTCGGAGTAATAATATTTATTCTGGCGGAAAACAGCGGCGCGCAAAAAGCGGAATAATAAAGCTTTATGCAGTTATTTGTTATTTAATGTTGACATGGATTTTCTTATGTGATATAATTTTATTATACTCGGATAATGCGGTGTTTTGCAAAATGCCGCGAAAAATGCTGAAGGAGTTTTTTAATATGAAATTTGATTTCAAAGATATAATGTCGCTTCTCATGTCGAAAATATTTGTGATACTGCTCGCGCTTTTCATATTTGCGGGGGCGGGTTTCGCTTATACGTATTTCTTTGTGGAGCCGACATATACGGCATCGGTAAAACTGCTGGCGAGAAACAAAGAGGCTACAGGCTCCGTTTCTTCGAGCGATATCGTGGCTTCGCAAAATCTTGCCAATACCTGCATAACCATACTGGAATCTGATGATTTTCTCGATAAGGTATCGGCGCTGCTCGAGAGCAGGTATACCGGCATAACAAATTCATATATAAAAAATCACATGGTGTGCAAAAAGGTTCCCGATACGGAAATCCTCACCGTGAGAATAAAAACCCCCGATGCGAAGATTTCTTATGATATAGCGCAGGCTATAGGCAATCTGGCGCCCGATATCATCCCGCAGACGATAACAGTGGGCGAGCTTCGCAAAATAGACAGCGCAAGGCTCCCGAAAAATTCGTCATGGCCCGTGGCGCAGAACAGTCTGATAGCGGGCGTTATCGGCGCCGTAGCCGTATGCGCGATAATAATCATAAGAGCGATGCTCGATACCACTATAAGATCGAAAAAAGATCTGGAAGATAAATTTGAAGATATTCCCGTGATCGGTACGATCCCCGGAATAAGCAGAAACTGAATTTATCCGGAGGGTAAAATATGGGAAAATTCAATTTTAAAAAGCGCGGCAAAGTCGATGACGGCAGAAACAATACAAAGTTTTACAGAACTCTGATAATGAATGACAATATGCCTTTTGCCGTGGTGGAAGCATACCGCACGCTGAAAACAAATCTGCTGTATATACCGATAGAGGACAAATGCAAAAAGTTTGTTTTCACCAGCGCTATCCCCGGCGAAGGCAAAACGCTCGTTTCCATAAATACGGCGATAAGCCTTTCGCAGAGCGGAATGAGAGTTCTGCTCATCGACGGCGATATCAGAAAGCCGAGAATAAAAAGCGCACTGGAGCTTTCCGACGGGCACGGGCTTTCCGAATATCTTTCGGGGCAGGATGAAGAGCCGAATATAAGAAAAACCACTTTTTCAAATCTGTATGTGCTCACATCGGGAAAAAGCGTGCCTTTTACGGCGGAGCTTCTTTCTTCCGATGCGATGCGTGCCTTCCTGCAGAGAACGGAGAGCGTTTTCGACTATATAATCATAGATACGCCTCCGCTTACTGTGGTGCCCGATGCACTTTCTCTCGCGGACAGAACTCACGGATTTATCATAGTGGCGCGCTCCGATTACAGCGATACGGACAATACGGCGGAGGCTGTGGAATCCATAAAAGCCGTCGGCGGAAAAATACGCGGCTTTGTGCTGGATAATATAAATTACAAGCACAGCGGAAAGCACGGCTACGGAAAATACGGCTACAGCAAATACGGTTACGACAGCTACGGCTACGGCAAATCCGGAAGCGGAGCCGACAGATGAAAAGCCTCACCGACGTATGCGTGACGGATTTTCACAGCCATATAATACCGAGGCTCGACCATGGCAGCCGCGATGTGCAGACGAGTCTGTGGCAGATTTCGCAGGCGAAAAAGGCGGGAATTTCACGCATAGTGGCGTCGTCGCATTTCTATGCGAATGTGACCGATGTGAATACTTTTCTTTCGCGCAGAGAGCGCTGCCTTGCAGAGCTGAAAAAAGCTCTCGGAGCGGATGCTCCCGAGATTATTCCGGGGGCGGAGGTTCTCATTTTCGAAAATCTGCATGAAATGCCGAATATAGAAAAACTGTGCGTGGGAAATACAAATGTATTTCTCGCGGAAATCCCTTTCAGCTCTGTCGATGAAAGCATAGCGGAAACGGTGCGCGGGATAATTTCGCGCGGGATTTTTGTCGTTCTCGCCCATGCCGACAGGTATGACGTGAGCATCATAGACGCCTGCCTCGACGCGGGCGCGAAAATACAGCTCAATGCCGACGGCATTCTCTCGCACAAAACGAGAAAGCAGTGCCTGCGATGGGCGGATGACGGCGATGTTTACGCCATAGGCAGCGACATCCACGGAAAAGGGAAGAATTATACTTATTTTACAAAAGCGATGAAAATTCTCGGCAAAAGAGCCGACGACATATTTGCAAAGACGGATTCTTTGCTTTCAAAAACATTTTAAAGCTGTCTTTCTGCGGAAATGACAGCTTTTTTCGGGGAAGTTTATGGAAAATATCAGAATAATCGACGCGAAAGACGCTGGCGAAGCCGTAATTACGCTTTGGGAAGAGGCTTTCGGCGATACGCGGGAAGAAATAAAGCGTTTCTTTGCCGCGGCGGGAAATTCGCGTATCGTCTGCCTTGAAGATGGAGGCAAATTGCAGGGAATGGCTGTTCTCATTCCCGTGACGGTGCGCGGTCTTGCTTCATATTACGGCTATGCGGTCTGCACGGGAAAGGACTATCGGAAAAAGGGCATATGCAGGAAGCTTCACAGCGAAATATTCCGCCTTTGCAAAGAGGAAGGCAGGGGATATATACTGCATCCCGCAGAGCCGGAGCTTTTTGATATGTACGAAAAATTCGGCATGACAGTATGCGGATACTGCGGCGAAAAATATATTGCCGCGGCAGAAGGAAAATATGCTTTCCGCCGCGCTAATACGGCTGATGTTTTACGCCTCGGATGCGATACGAAATGGGAAAGTGCGATGGCACAGTATGCGCTCGGCGCGGAGGGAGCCGTATGCGCCGTGAGCGAAAGCGGCGCTTTCATCTACGGGGAAAAGGACGGCGATATCTTTTGTGTTTCGTATTGTTCCGGTGCTTCGGATGAGGAAATAGCGGCGCTATGCACGCTGTGCTCGTGCCGCGGTGCAAAAGTACTCACGCGAGAGGGAAATATACCGTATCTTTGCGGTTTCAATATTCCTTTTTGTGATATTTATATTGATTTTACTTTCGAATGAGGAGAATGAAAATGGTTTTCACAAAAGAAAATGCAAGAGAATACGAAAATCTGCCGAAAAAAAGGCTGAAGGAGCTTTTTTCGGCGTTGATTTCGGGCGAGAGCTGCGCCACGCCGCTCGATATGAAATGCGAAAAAATTATCGGTGCATGCGGGATGAAATTTTATGCGCCTGTTTCGGATTATCTGATGAATACGCCAGAAATATTTGCCTTTGTTTATTCGTTTGACGAGAGCGCAATATTTGTTTTTGCCGATGGCGGCGTGCGCTTCTTTACGGAAAGCGTGGAAAAACCGCTCCCCGCGGATATAGCGGCTACGGCTCTTTCCGTTTATGATACGGTGATGAAAAGCGGCGGATATATCGGCGACGAGGGCGAGCATGTGATAGACCTGATGGGCGAAAAGATAGGCACGCATTTCGATGTAAATCTGCTCATAGGAAACAGGATAGGCTTTGATTCTCCGATGCTCACCACGCCGAAAGGCGCGCTTGATTCTCTCGGCAGGGGTTCTTTCCGCGCGGGTGCGGCAAGGCAGGTTACTGCTACGAGATATTCATTGACGCCCGAATACAACGGCGAACCTGTAAACCGTCAGTTTTATATAACCGAAAACGGCAGGCAGATTTTTTATTCCGCAGATGTGAAAACGAATGTGAAAAGCGCCGTTTGCCGTCATTTCAGAAATTACACGGAGATAACTTACGAAACGCAGTGTTCTCTGAAAATAACGCGCACGATATTTATTCTGCCGCATTATGAGGGAATGCCCGACGCCACGGAAGCGCAGCGGGTAAAAATAGAAAACAACAGCGGCAAAGATCGCGATCTGCACATAGTTTTCACGGGTATGTTCGGTCTGGCTTCCCCCGAATCGGCAATGAACGATATAATTTACGCGAGCGTGACATGGGAAAGCGGGCTTGTCACGGCAGACGGAAAGGCGATAGCTGTTTCGCCCTCGCCGCATCCGGGATATCTGCGCCCGAATAAACGCTTTGCCCTGATAATCGACGGGAAGGGCGAAACGCTTGATTCTTATACGGCAAATTATATAGATTTTATCGGAAACGGCACTATAGAAAAGCCACAGCGGGTTGCGTGCCTCGCTTCCGTGCCGGTCACAAAAATGGTTTCGTTTTACGCGATGGGAAAGCGCATAAAAGCGGCGGCACACGGCAAAGCCGAGGTATCCGCCTTTACGGGATATCTTTTCGACAGAAGCGGCGACGGCAGACTTTTTGATTCGATTTATACACTTGTAGAAAAATGCAAAACCCCTGTCGCGCTTGAAAAAACGCTCGATGATATAAAGCGCTTCGGCGCGTCTTACGCGGGATTTCTGAAGCTGGAGTCCGGCGACAGGGATTTCGATACTTATGTGAATAACAACCTGCCTTTTCAGGTTTATTATCAGTCGTATGTGTCGCGTTCGTTTGCATGGACACAAAAAGCATATCGCGAAATAGGCTTCCGCGAGATACAGGATATGTATGCTTCGCTTTACTATATAATCGGCATGGGCGAAAAAAAGCTGGCGCGCGAAATGCTCGGCGAATGGATAAAAAACGTATACGAAATGGGTTATGCAAACCACAATTTCTACGAAACGGGAAAAGAGCCGGGCGTTTGCTCGGATGACGGACTGTGGCTCGCGCAGGCTGTCTATCGCTATGTTTCGCTCACGGGAGATAAGAATTTTCTTTTTGAGGAATTTCCCATCGCGGGAAGCGATAAAAAGAGGACGGTATTTGATACGCTTATCGCCACGGTCACATACAGCGGGAAAATATCCGTGGGAACTCACGGGCTTCCTCTGCTCGACCGCGCCGACTGGAATGACTGCCTGAAGCTGGATAACGACTGGATAAGCGGACCCGAAAAGGAAAAACTGTATGCAGAGCAGCTTTCGCGCGGCGGAAAATACGGTGACAGGCTCGATATCGACCTTTCCGAAAGCGTGATGAACGCATTCCTTTTGAAAATAGCTTACGATGAGATAGCGGAAATGGCGCGCGCGACAGGAAAGGAAAACATCGCCGACGAGATTTCTCGCGAATGCGAAAAGCTTTGCGAAAATATAGAAAAGCATTGCTGGAAAGGCGATTTCTTTGCGCGGGCTTTGCTCGGCGGAAAGAGGGAAGGCGGCTATACCTATCTCGGTGCGGGCGGCGACGGACTCAGCTCGGATCCTGCCATAGACGGCTCGTATTTTCTCAATTCGTTTTCATGGTCGATTCTTTCCGGCATAGCGAGTGAAGGGCAGATATCGGCAATGCTGGAAAAAATAAATGCGCATCTCGTTTGCGATGCGGGCGTAAAGCTTTGCACGCCGTGCGCTCTCGGCAAACTAGCATCGGGAAATGCTTCGGATTCATATTTCCCCGGGGACCGCGAAAACGGCGGTACTTTCAAGCACGCGGCTATGATGGCGGCTTGTGCGGCTTTCCGTGCAGCCAAAAATGTAAAAAGCGACGATCTGGCAAAAGCTCTTTCGGAATTTGCTTATTTTGCGCTGGAAAGCGTGCTTCCGTACAAAACATTGCTTCATCCGTACAAAACAAAGGGAAATCCGCGTTTCTGCACGCAGTATAACAACAGCATAACGGGCGAAAATATAGGTCCCATGCTTTCGGGAACGGCAAGCTGGCTGAACCTGACGCTGATGGAGTTGATAGGCTTGGAATTCCGCTCCGACGATATCGTTTTTTCGCCTGTGCTTCCTTTTGATCTCGAAAATATGAAATACACCGTAAACAGCGACGGGACGCAGTTTATCGTCCGCATAGAAAAGAATAAAGACTTTGCGAGGGCAGGCGAAAATGCGAAAATGACTTTTGACGGCGTGGCTTTCGACAGGAAAACGAAATGCCCGCACGACAAAAAGGTACATGAAATAAATATAATACTGTAAAGCGGCAGCCACCGATATCCCGTCGGTGGCTTTGTGCTTTTCATAAAAGCGTGGAAAAGAAGCGGGCGGCTTTGCCGCCCGTGCTCTTTTTCTTTTCCAAAAGAAACAAAAGTTACTTTGCCCCCGCGAGTGGACGAAGGTGTACTTTTGCGTGACCAAAAGTACCAAAAGTCAAAAAGAGGAAAGAATTCCTCTTTTAAACACCTTCTGTCGCCTCGCGGCGACCAGTGCGAACACACTGCCCCGATAGTCCGACCACAGACTAAACCGAAAGTATGGTTCAGACCCCCGCTTAACACGGACTTTAGTTTGCTCAAGCCAGAACTAAACTTTCCCCGACTTGATATCCATCAAGTCATGCTCGCACGGGTGGAGTTTAGCCTATAGAGGGAAGCATAGCTAAAGCCACGGCGGGAGCCTACCCACCCCGTCGAATCTGCTCGCTTTTTGCGGGATACTATGTTCGCACGCGCGGTATGGCTGATGATGTGATGAGAGATAGACAAAAGCTTTTTGATTTTGCTATATATAGTACATACTTGCCGCGCATTACTTTCCGCGACTAACTCGACGGGGTGCGAGGTAGTTTGCAAAGGAGGGCGAGGAGCCTTCCTTTGATGACTTTTCCCGCGATTTTGGTCATTCAAAAGCGCGATCGTTTCCCCATAAGGGATAAAGTAACTTTTTGGTACTTTTCTTCAAAAGTACACCACCACACGCCAAAAACAGCCCCGTGAGCTTTGGCTCACGGGGCTGCTTCCGTTTTAATCAGTTGCGATATGAATCCACTATCTCAAGCAGATGCGCGTTTGGTTTTAAATTTTCGTCAAAAAGCGTATCGACTGTTTCACCGAAAAGATAATACATAGATACGGAGCCTATCGCGCCGATATCGATTGTACCGCCTGTTCCGCTGTCCTCTATTATGCAGAGGAGAATGCCGCCATTTGAAGACAAATATACTGAAAAATCATCTTCCTCATAAAGCAGCGTTGCTTCGTTACCCGAAATTATATCATCTCCGCCGAAAGGATCATTTTTACCGTAGTCGGAAAAATCTATTTCCTTATACGAATCGAGGTCTGCGGGCGCCGGAACCACATAGTCTTCTCCGACTACGGCGAAATCCACATCCAGATCAAGCCCCAGTTTTGCGCTGTATTCTTCATTCAATTTGGCATTTACGGCAACATTGAGCTTGAAATTTGTCACATTGTTGTCTTTATCCACCGTGATGGAAACTTCGGTTTTGTCGAAATCAAAGAAATCACTTTCATAGATTGAATTGTAATAATCATCGCCATTTTCGCTTTCCGAGTCGGAATCGAATATTTCGCAAAGCAATTTTATTACGGCTACAGAAGCTTTTTTACCGTCTACCGTTACTTTTGCCGTGAGAGAACCGTCGCGTCCGTTTTTGAGCGAGGCGGATTTTATCATGCTTTCATCGAAAAATATGAGATTTCGCATATCGGCGAAATTGAGGGCGGGCAGGGAAGAAAATTCATCCACATCGGTTTTCATTTTTGTATTGTATTTTTCTTCGCCGAAATTGCCGGATGTGTATGTATAGCCGTCATTGTAATAAAACGACATATTCAGATTGCTTGCTCCGAAAAAGTCCGCTCCTCGTATCACGGTGGAAATCTGAGATTCGTCTATGTCAAGCCCCATATCGAAATATGCGCTGGGATTATTTTTGTCGGTTATATTAAAGCGTGCCGTGGCTTTTGCGGGAAGCTCTATCGAAATAAACGACATGGCATTTACGCTCATGGATGCTTTTATTTTCATCTGAGCATCGAGCGCGGTGGCTACGGAAATTTTATTTACGCCCTCGAGTATTCTTTCCGATATGGAAGCGAGAGCTTCCTGCGATATGAAAATATTTGCGCAGGAGCAGCACATCACGGCTACCATGGAAAATACGAGTAAAAGAGATATTGCGGAAATTATTTTTTTCATTATTTCACCCCTCGGAAATTATTTGCTTATTTCTTTGCGGCGCACGACAAGCAAAGCGCCGCCGAAAGAAAGAACGAAAAGTAACAGAGAAGAAATCGGCAGGCAGCTGAAATCTATTTTTACAAACTGACCTATGCCGACGCTGTCCGCAAAATTTGCCACGATAACTTTCATATATGCAAAAGGCGGATACCAACCCATGATGAAAGAGGAAAGCTCCGTGAGTTTATTGTTTATCGCAGGGAGCAAGCATACAATGAGCGCGAGAAACGGGTTTGAAACAAATGTGCCTATCACTATCGCCATGCGCATTTTGCAAAGCGTGGAAATGAGTATATGCAGATTCAGCGTGGCAAAGCAGGAAAGGAGCATATTGAACAATGTATTCAGTTGCAGAGCAGAGAACAGCGGACCGGAAAAATCGGTGACATACAGGCTTCCCACGAGAAATCCCACGATCAGCGAAACCGCAAATATAAATACATGAAATATCATGAGCACGATATATTTCGAAAGGAAAACCTTTGTTCTGGAATAACCTCTCGAAACCACATTCGACATCACGCTGCCGGGGGAATAATCGGGGCAGATAAAATTCGGCGTGATCCATGTCACGAGGAATATCACATAGAGGAAGAAAACCGTATTGAAAAGATTGCCCGCGAGTAAACCGATGGTTTTATTTTCTATGCTTGCCCTGCCCAGTAAAAGCGCATTTGTTATCGCGAAAAATGTAAATATCGCGGTGATTACATATATCAGTTTTGATCCGAACATCCTGCGCAGTTCAAATTTTATAAGTCTGCCCATCAGCCCTCACCTCCCATCATTTTGATGAAGTAATCTTCCATGCCTTCGGTGACGCTTTCTATCGCGCTGACGGAAAATCCGTTTTCAAAAAGCTTTTTGTTTATCGCGGCGCTTTCAGCCGTATGACCGGAAACAAAAACGTATTCGTTTTCCGCGCGGACATTTTCTTTTCCGTAGGTTCCGGAAAGCAAATCCACGGCGTTTTCGGGATTATCCACGGTTATTTTCAGCGTGCGCATACATTTTGCTTTGAGATCATTTGCGGATATTTCTTCTACGAGGGCGCCGTCCTTTATTATGCCGTATTTTGTTACTACTTTGGAAAGCTCATCGAGCAGATGGCTGGATATAAGGAATGTTATGCCTTTTTCGTGATTGAGCTTCAGTATCAGATCGCGCATTTCTTTTATGCCCTCGGGATCGAGCCCGTTTACGGGTTCATCGAGGATGATAAATTCGGGATTGCCGAGCAGAGCTATTGCTATGCCGAGTCTTTGCTTCATACCGAAAGAAAATTTTTCGGCTTTTTTCTTTCCCGTATCCGTGAGGGAAACGGCTTCCAGCGCCGCTTCTATATCATTGTCATCGGCGCCGTAAAGAATGGCGAAACGCTTCATATTTTCCCACGCGGAGCATTTTTTGAAAAACGAAGGCGCTTCTATGAGCGAGCCGACGCGCGAAAGATTTTTTTCGGAAAAGGTTTTTTCGGAAAAAAGCTCTATTTCGCCGCTGTCGGGGAAAATAAGATTCAGTACAAGACGCATCAGCGTCGTTTTGCCGGCGCCGTTTTTACCGATAAAACCGTATATGTCGCCTTTCTCTATTGTCATCGAAATATCATTTACGGCGAGGCGATTGCCGAAAGATTTTTTCAGATGTTCTGTTTTCAGAACAATTTCCATTTGATGCCCTCCCTTGAATGTATATTAAATATATTATATAATATATTGGCGCGCTTGTCAATAAAGTGATAAAAATTTCAACATTTTGTTATGAAATCCACTATTTTTGCTGCTCCGTCATGCGGCAGAGTATTTGCCTGCGCCGCGAGCATTTTATCCGCGAGAGCTTTGTCATAAATGAGCCTGTCGGCAAAACGAGCCGCTTCGTCGGCATTTTTTGCGAAAAGCGACATGCCGTGCGATTCGAAAAATTCCGCATTCAGCGTTTCCACGCCCGGGATTATCATCGTATGCACAAAAGGTACGCCGAGCACAGCCGCCTCGGAACTGGAAATGCCGCCCGCTTTTGACAACAAAACATCGGCGGCGCGCATATAAACAGCCACTTTGTCCGTAAAAGGCACGGCGAGCACGCCTTTTCCGCCGAATTCATTTTCCAGCGATGCGCGCAGCTCTTCGTTTCTGCCGGGAAGCACGCAAAGCAGAGAATTTTCATCCGGTATGCGGCGCAATGTCTTGCAAAGAGATATCGCATCTCCGCAACCTATGCCGCCCGTCATTATCATGTATATTTTGCTTTCCTGTGGGAGCGAAAGCATAGCGCGCGCCTCCGCTTTCGTTATTTTTGTGAGAAATTTACCCGATACGGGCATTCCGGTGGCTACCAGCTTTTCCTCTGCAATGCCGGCGGCAATGCATTCTTTTTTCACATCCTCGTGCGGGACAAAATACGCGTCGAGTTCCGTTTCGGCGAGAAAGGGAATACATGTGTAATCTGAAAGTACGCCGTATATTTTCACATTGCATTTATCGCGGCGGCGCAGATAAGTGAGCGACTCCATTGGGAAAAGATGCGAGCATACCACGGCATCATAGCCTTTTTCTTCTATAAATTCGCCGAGCTGATTTGCATGGCGCGTATTTGCCAGATAAATTGGAGAAGTCACGCCGGTGGCGCTGTACATGGCGCCCGCGTGATACATCGCGCCGAAAATTTCTGGCGTTTTTGTCGAGATACGATTTAATATTTTATCGAAACTGAGCGGTCCGCTGTTTCCGAATGTCTGTAGCATATCGATAAATTCCACTTCCGCATTTCTTTTTTCCAATTCTTCCTTTACCGCGCGGGCGCAATTATTATGACCTTCGCCCGTGCTGCAGCTCAAAAGTAATATTTTCATCGTTTTTTGCTCCTTTCCGTATTTATTTTATTATAACGGAAAGCGCGGGCTTTGTCAAGAATCGGAAAAATCGCCGTCGCATATCAGGCAAAAAGGCTTTCCCATCGAGCGCGCTTTTTCCATGGTAAATGATGTGCCGCGCGATTTTCCGTCCCAGAAAATCAGGAGGATATCGGCATTTTTTATTATTTCGACATTGCGCAAAAGCGGCGCTCTGCGACCGTAATGAGAATAATCGGGCAGAAATTCCGTCAGTTTCAGCCCGTTTGCCATGGCATATTCACGCGCGCAGGTATCTATGCCTTTTGCCCCGCCTGATATGATTTCCGTAGCGCCCGCGGGAATATAATCGCCGATATCCGCTTTTTTCAGGCTTCTGGAACCGACAATGGCAACTTTCATTGATGATTCAGCTCCTTTTAATGCGTCATTATAGCATCATTATATCACCATTTTTGAAATGACGCAATAATGAAGCTAAAATAAAGTCATAATAAAGTCAAAAAGAAGCGGTGATTTTATGGATGAAAATTTGATACGTTATACGCTCAGGACAGACAGAGTACTTTTCAGGAAATTCCGATATATAGCGGAATCAGAAGGCAGATCGGCGAATAAGGAAATAGAACAGTTTCTGAAAAAACGCGTAGCCGAATACGAAAAGGAACACGGGAAAATAAGCATTACGGATATTGTAACTAAGGACTGAAAAGGAAAAAGCGCAGAGTAGGCTCTGCGCTTTTTCTTTTTTTGTATTGGCGGGCTTTTTATAAAAGCGTGGGAAAATGTTACTCTTTGTCCAAAGAGAACGAAGGTCGCGCTTTTGAGTGACCAAAAGCGCGGGAAAAGTCATCAAAGGAAGGCTCCTCGCCCTCCTTTGCAAACTACC
>CAKRQU010000026.1 GCA_934394585.1 uncultured Eubacteriales bacterium
GTCGGGATGACAGGAGTCGAACCTGCTTGAACTTGCTCCCAAAGCAAGCGGGTAACCGTTACCCTACATCCCGATATTCGGTTTTTTCTGTCAAATCCGTAAGTGGTCAAATCTGTGGTCAAAAATTTTTTGCCGAGCATGAAGACGGCGGAAAAGCGAGAAAACACGAGAAAAACGGAGATTTTGCGAGCTTTCGGCGGTCGGCTCACGAGGCGGTCACACGCTCCCAAAACTGGTGGGTGACCGTTACCCTACATCCCGATAAATATATTCACGCCAAGGCGGCGTGAATATATTTCCGATATATTATATCAAAACATTTACCGATTGTCAATATCGGGCGGGAATTTTGGGGATATAATTATTTTGCAAAGAAATTGTCCGCTTCGCGTCTGATAATATCAATATATGCGGGATCTGTATTCTCGGGAGCAAATCCGACGTCGGCGGCATGTTTCCCCGTGAAGAATTTAAACCACACAAGACCTACGGCATATCTGCCGTAATCAAGCGACATGTGATAGCCGTCACGGCAAAGGGAAGTGCCGCCGCTTTTATAATCAAACGGAGGTATGGAACGAAGATGCTGAATGAAATCGCCGGAGCCTATTATCGAAAGCCCGTGTGTCTGCGCCGCTTCTGCGGTGGCTTCCACGATGGCATGATACATATTAGTCTGATTTTTCAGATAGTATGCAAAATTTCCGTGAGAGGAATCCGTTTCATAAGCCCATGTTCTGTGAAAAGCAATTTTCGCTTTCGGGAGGGCTGCTTTTACCGTGTCCAGCACTTTTGTAAGATACGGCTCGTAAGTTTCGATTTTGCCAGATAAGCCGCTCACCTGCTGGACTGTTACATAATCCCAATCCTCGCGCGACAGCGCATCGGAAATGCTGATTTTTTCGATGCCGCGCGTATTTTCTTCATAATCATAAGCCGGCGCATTGTCTTCGATATTTTTGGCGTGCATTTCAAGACTGCAACCTCCGATATAAAGATTGCGCACAAAAAGATTTTCACCCGCCGATGCGGCAATATCCTGAAGATATCTCGTGGCATCCTGCGAAAAACTGTTTCCTATAGCCAGAATTTTCATATATGTACTTCCGTATTCTTTATTTTTTTACCGAGAGAAGCTCGCGAACTTCTTTTGCTTTACCGCAGGTCATAGTGCCTTCACTGCATGCTCCGCGCAGACAGGCAGGTCCCGCATTTTTGAAAAGATTTGGGGCAACCCCGCGGACAAGCATAAGCATTTCACGTGCGAGAGCGCGGATTTCCCACTGTGCGCGTTCACAGCAGCGCAGGGTAAAGAAATTATAAAGCGAGCGCACATTCATAGTCATGATGATTTTTGTATCGCATGCACCGGGGAGAACAAAACGCGCATCCTCATTGGCGAGTTTTTCCGCGGCACGGCTTGCCGCTTTTTCATCCTTGCCTTCGGCAATAAGACGCTCGGTATGTGCTTTTGTCAGCATGGCGCGCAGACTTTCATAGTGACGCGCGTCTTCTTCCATGGCGGCGATGAATTCCGCTTTTGCTTCCGGTACTTTTTCTATTTCCGGCGGGATAACATAGTGAAAATCGGTCATCGAAACATATCGCTGACTCTGCACGGAATAAGAGGCAATTCTGTGCCTTGTTATCTGAGCGAGCAGGGTTCTCGAAACGCCCTCTATACCGAAAGTAAATGAGGCATGCTCCACGGGGCTTTCATGCCCGAGGCTTGTAAGCATATCGAGAAATTTTTCTGTTTTTTCGGGAGTAAGATTATCGAACAGATCGTCGATATTGCTTTTTGAATAGCAAAGCTTTGCGGCGGCTGCCACCAGTTTGTCGGCATCCGGAGTATAGGCGAGAAGTTCAACGTGCATCGTGTATTTCCTCTTTTCTTTGATTATTTTTATATTTTTTTGTACCGTAGAGAAATTTCGGTATTTTCATCATTCTCGGCAGGCGCGACGGCTGACAAAGCAGACGCCACAGCCACTCAAGTCTGAGCGAAATGAAAGCTTTCGGGGCGCGTTTTGCCGTGCCCGCATAAATATCAAGGCTTCCGCCGAGGCACAGGAGCAATGTGGCTGATAATTTCGCTCTGTTTTCGTAAACCCATGCTTCCTGCGCGGGTGAGCCGAGGCACACAAAAAGTATATCCGCACCGCTTTTGTTTATATCGTCGATGATATTTTCGTTTTCAGCGCCGCTTTTTTCAAAATATCCGTCGTGCATGCCGGAAACGGTAAGCCCCGGGTATTTTTCGCGCATTTTTTCAGCCGCAGCGGCGGCTACATCCGGTTTTCCACCGAGAAAATAAACGCGGTAACCCCTTTTTGCCGCGAGTTCAAGCAATTTTTCGCCGAATTCCACACCGGCTATTTTTTCTTTTATCGGTGTGCCGAGAATTTTAGCGGCGAGAAGCACGCCCGCCCCGTCTGGCAAAATCATTTCCGCACCCGAAACAATGCGGAAAATATCGGGATTTTCCATACATTTCTGCATGATTTCGGCATTCGGCGTATGCACGGCTGTCTGCCTTTTTTCTTTCAGCGCATTTTCCGCCGCCATGATAGCTTCGTCAAAACCGATATTGTCGAAAAATATACCGCGTATATTTGTTTTTTCCAGTATTATCACATCCAAAAATTACTCTTGTTTATATCATATCACAGATAAAGAAAAAAAACCATAAAATTTTGAAAAATATCTCTGAAATTTCAAAAAGTTTTGAAGTCAAAATATTGAAAAGAGGGAATTATTATGCTATAATATTTAATATTTACGACATATCGAGGCATGTATGGATATAAAAATCCTTGTTCTTCCTCCCATCGGCACAAATTGCTGTATTATTTCATCGTGCGGCAAATGCGCAGTTATCGATCCCGCTTCATGCGCGGATATGATTTCGGACGAAATAAAGAAAAGCGCCCTTGTGCCGGAATATATTCTTCTGACTCACGGGCATTTTGACCACATCGGCGGCGCGGATGAGCTGAAGGTGCGTTTTCCCGATGCGAAGCTTATGATAAGCGGTGAGGACGCGGCAATGCTTGCCGATCCCGTAATGAATGCATCGGCGCTTTTCCTCGGAAACGGAATTTTCTGCCGCTCGGCATACGAAACCGTATCCGACGGGGATATAATTACTCTGGGAAATGAAAATATTTCCGTAATGGCGACGCCGGGACATACGAAAGGCTCGCTTTGCTATGATTGCGCCGACTGCGTTTTTACGGGCGATACCGTTTTTGCCGACGGATACGGCAGGACGGATCTGCCGAATGCCGCACCTGAAAAGCTTTTGTCTTCCGTAAATAAAGTGAAGGAAAAATGCCGCGGCAAAACAGCTTATCCCGGTCACGGGGATAAATTTATCATATAAACAACCGAAAGGAAATATAAAGCTATGGATTACAACTATCTTGCAGAATTACTTTTTCCGGATGTGACGGAAACTCCCGATGATATGGAAAAACGTTTTCCGAAAAGAGAGCTGCCAGAGGGCGCTGTCGTTTCGAGAATGGCGCCAAGCCCCACGGGATTTGTCCATCTCGGAAATCTCATGCAGGGACTGACATCGGAGCGCCTTGCACATCAGAGCGGCGGCGTTATGTACCTGCGCGTAGAGGATACGGATGCAAAACGCGAGGTGAAAGGCGCGACGGAAACTCTCATCGAGATGCTTTCCCACTACGGAATTTATTTTGACGAGGGCGCGGCACTCGATGAAAACGGCAAAATTTACGATAAAGGCATCTACGGTCCATACAAGCAGAGCATGAGAGCTTCCATATATCACGTATATGCAAAGAAGCTCGTGAAAGAGGGGAAGGCGTATCCGTGCTTCTGTACGGAGGAAGAACTGGAGCGTTTCCATGCCGAGCAGGAGGCGGAAAAAGCCAATTTCGGTTACTACGGTAAATGGGCGAAATGGAGAGATCGTCCGATAGAGGATATTGAGGAGCAGCTGAAAGCCGGAAAGGAATGGGTTCTCCGTTTCCGCAGCACCGGAAGCATAGAGCATAAATTCAAATATCACGATTTGATAAAGGGCGATGTCGATATCACGGAAAACGATATCGACCATGTTCTGCTGAAAAGCGACGGCATACCGACATATCATTTCGCGCATGCGGTGGATGATCATCTTATGGGTACGACCCATGTTGTGCGCGGAGATGAATGGCTCGCGAGCCTGCCTTTCCATATACAGCTTTTCGCCGCTCTCGGACACAAGCTGCCGAAGTATGTTCACATAGGCACGCTGATGAAAATGGACGGAAATTCCAAGCGCAAGCTTTCCAAGCGCAAAGATCCCGAGCTCGCTCTTTCTTACTACAAATCCGAGGGATATCCCACGGAAAGCGTGGTCGAATATATCATGACAATCCTCAATTCCAATTTTGAGGACTGGAGAAGAGCAAATCCCGACGCGCCCGTGACGGATTTCAGATTCACTACGAAAAAGATGAATGCCGCAGGCTCGCTTTTCGATCTGGCGAAGCTTTGCGATGTTTCCAAGAATATCATTTCGCGTTGGAGCGCCGACAGAGTTTATGAAGAAACGGCGGAATGGGCAAAGGAATTCGACAGCGAATTTTATGACGAATTCACTGCGGATCCCGATTTCACAAAAGCCGTGCTCGCCATAGGCAGAGGCGGAAACAAGCCGCGCAAGGATTTTGCCGTATGGAGCGAAGTGAAAGGCTATATGGGCTTCATGTTTGATAAGTATTACAATGCCTGCGGCGAATATCCGCAGGGCTTTGAGCCTTCGCTCATCGCCGACGTGCTGAAAGCTTATCTTGCCGCATACGATCCCGCAAACGACCAGAGCGAATGGTTCAATAAAATGAAAGATGTCGCGGAAAAATTCGGATTTGCCCGCGAAATGAAGGAATATAAGGCAAATCCCGATGCTTTCCGCGGAAATATCGGCGACATAAGCTCATTTGTCCGCGTGGCGGTTACCGGCAGGCAGAATGCGCCGGATCTATATACGGTGATGAATATTCTCGGTGAAAGCAAATCGAGAGAAAGAATAGAAAAACAGATAGAAAGACTGGGAGGCTAATATGACAGACAGACCGAATTTTCCGAAACGTGCGCTGATAACTGCGGGCATGCCATACGGAAGCAAGGAACTTCATTTCGGGCATGTGGGCGGCGTTTTCGTTCATGCAGATGCTTTTGCGCGTTTTCTGCGCGACAGAATAGGAAAGGAAAACGTTATTTTCGTATCGGGCACGGACTGCTATGGCTCTCCCATAGTCGAAAAATACAAAACTATGAAGGCAGAGGGCGCTTTTGACGGCAGTATAACGGATTTTGTGCAGTACAATCACGACAAGCAGGCGCAGACTCTCGATGATTATCTCATCAGCCCTTCGCTTTTTGCGGCGAGTGCACTCGGGGAAAGCGGAAAAATCCATACGCAGTACAGCGCGGAATTTTTTGAAAAGCTGGCGGAATCCGGAGCGCTTATCCGCCTTACCACAAAGCAGTTTTACGATGAGAAATACAAGACATTTTTGAACGGCAGACAGGTTACCGGAAGATGCCCGATAGAGGGATGCAAATCCGAAGTCGGCTATGCCGACGAATGCTCGCTCGGGCACCAGTATTTTCCCGAAGAGCTGATAGCGCCGGTGAGCACGCTTTCCGGCGAGCGTCCTGTGCTGAAAAATGTGGAAAACTGGTATTTCGACCTTGAAAAATACATGGATTTCCTGATAAAAATGATGGATGAAAAGGATGCCACGGAAAATCTCCGCAAGACGACATCGCTCGCCTGCCGCGAATTTCTGAAAAATCCTATAATCTATGCAAAGCTCGACGTCGCCGACACGATAAAGGAAAAACTGGCTTCGTTTTCATGCCGCTATGAGGAAGAAGAATCGCGGAAAATGCTCCGCATAATATTCGACAGGCTCGCAGACAGAGAAGCGGCTTGCGAAATCCTTTCCGAGGCGCAGATACGTTTCCGCACGGGCAAAACCCTCGTTCCTTTCCGCCTTTCCGGCAATATCGACTGGGGCGTCCCCGTTCCGGAAAAGGACGGGGTAAAGGGACTAACATTCTGGGTATGGCCCGAATCCCTATGGGCACCGATTTCTTTCACGCAGACATATCTGGAAAGCATAGGACACAGCCGCGACGAATGGAAAGATTACTGGTGCGATGACGACGCGATAGTTTATCAGTTCATCGGCGAGGATAATATCTATTTCTATCACCTCGCGGAAATGGCTATGTTTGAAGCGATAAACGAATCGGGCGGCTATGATAAGAAATTCAAAATGCCGAGGATAATAGCAAATAAGCATCTGCTTTTCTTTGATAAAAAGGCGAGCAGCAGCGGCAAAATAAAGCCTCCTATGGCAAGCGAACTGCTGAAATATTATTCCGCGGAGCAGCTTCGTGCGCATTTCCTCGGACTGGCGCTCGGACTTTCCAATGCGCCTTTCCAGCCGAAGGTTTATAATCCGAATGCGGATGCCAAGGCACCGGATCCCGCCTGCGGCGAATGGAATATGTTCACAAATATTCTCAACCGCGCCACGAGAACGCTTTTCTATTCGTTCCAGAAATACAATAACGGGGATCAGACAATTCCGCGCGGCGAAGTAAGCCCCGCTGTGAAATCGGCGGCGGATGCGGCTATAGTGAAATACGAAAATCACATGGCTACGCAGAGCTTCCATCAGGTTATGTATACTCTCGATGAATATTTCCGCCTGATAAATAAGGAAATATCCGCTTCGTTCAGGCAGTTTAACGACAGTTTTGACAAGGCGGCATTTGACCGGGCTGTGATAGACGCGATACACATGGTGAAAACGGCGACTGTGCTCGCTCACCCGATAGCGCCGAAATCCACCGAAGCCGTAATGAAATTCATGCGCATGCCCGATGAAGTATTTTCATGGGATAATATTTTCGATTCCGTGGACAAGATAACAAAAGAGGGACATAAATTTGATTTCCTCGAGCCGAAAAGCGATTTCTATACCAAGCCCGAATGGCAGTATTGAGAGGGAAGTATATGAATACTGAAAAAACAATAAAGGCTCTCGAAAAGCATAATATGCAGGTTTATTTCGTAGCATCGGCGGAGGAAGCGAAAGAAAAGGTGCTTTCACTCATTCCGTCGGGAGCTACTGTTGCAAACGGCGGCAGTGTGACGCTGGTCGACACCGGCATACTCGACGCCGTGAAAAGCGGAGATTACAGATATCTCGACAGAAATATGCATGGGCTTTCCGACGATGAAAAAAATAAACGCCTCGGCGAAATAATGACCTGCGATTATTTTCTCACGAGCTCCAATGCCATAACGGAAAACGGCGAGCTTTACAATGTGGACGGCACGTCAAATCGCGTAAATGCCATGCTTTACGGACCGAAAAACGTGATAGTGGTGGCGGGAATAAATAAAATCGTTCCCGATCTTGCCGCTGCCGTGCGCAGGGTAAAGGAAATAGCCGCGCCGAAAAACTGCAAAAGGCTGAATTGCAATACGTATTGCTTCCATAAAGGTCACTGCGTTTCACTCGACCGCGGAGGAGATATGGCGGACGGTTGCGACGGTGATGCGAGAATATGCTGCAACTATACGGTGATGGCATCCCAGCGCCTGCACGACAGAGTAAAAGTAATCCTCGTAAACGAAGAGCTCGGATATTAAAAAAAGAAATCCCCCGGCGAAATTGAAGTAATCCCAAAAGTTTAGACAAAATTTAATATTAAATTGTTTGCGAATGGGCTCGGTATTGTACCGGGCTCATTCCTTTTGGTTCGAGAGAGGTAGTAGTAATACGTACTTCTCGCTATTCCGGTAAGCGCCAACAAATCTTTAGGCGGATACTTCTGCCTTAGTTCGGCAATTCTGAGTCTTTGATTTTCGGCAATAAGATTCTCTTCTGCTTTCTTATCTTCTTTTTCCCATAAAAATATGCACCCCATTAGTGTCTAACTTTTGGGGTGCATATCAAAAAGCGCAGAACGTTACTTTATTTTCAAAAGGAAACGGGAGTGTACTTTTCTTCATAGAGAAGTACACCCATCGTCCCCGCCGGGACAAAAGAGCACGGGCGGCAAACGCCGCCCGCTTCCTTTTCTTTGCCAAAGAAAAAATTATTCATCTTTGTTTTTCGGCTTTATCAGCGATATGAGATAAACGCAACCTATTATTATAAGGCACACGGCAAAAATGCCGAGCATTCCTTTTCCCATGATGGGAAGACTTTCGAGAAACGCCTGAACATTAAACATGATTTCTCCTCCTTACGAAACAAGACTTACTATAAGACCGCCGGCAATAACGGAAGCTATCTGTCCCGAAACATTTACGCCTACGGTATGCATCAAAAGAAAATTCTGCGGATCCTCCGCAAGTCCCATTTTATGAATAACACGGGCGGACATCGGGAAAGCGGATATTCCCGCGGCGCCTATCATGGGATTTATCTTCTTTTTGGAGAAAAGATTTATGAATTTTGCGAAAAGCACGCCGCCGACCGTATCAAAAATGAATGCGACAAGACCGAGCGCGATGATGATGAGAGTATCCTTTTTTATAAATTCCTCTGCCTGCATCTGTGTGGCTATGGTAAAACCGAGCAGGAGCGTGATAAGATTTGCGAGGACTTTTTGCGCCGTTTCTGAAAGGGAATCGAGCACGCCGCATTCACGGATGAGATTTCCGAACATAAGAAATCCTATGAGAGAAACGCTTTTCGGCGAAACTATGCCGACTATTATCGTGAGAAGAATCGGGAAAAGTATTCTCGTAAGTTTGGAAACGTTTTTGGCTTCGTAAGGCATACGGATAAGTCGTTCCTTTTTCGTAGTCATCAGCTTTATTACGGGAGGCTGTATTATCGGAACGAGAGCCATATACGAGTATGCCGCCACCATTATCGCGCCGAGATATTTTGATTTCAGCAGGTTTGCCACCACGATGGATGTGGGACCGTCCGCCGCGCCTATTATTGCTATGGACGCCGCGTCATTCAGTTCAAAACCGAAAAGTCTTGCCATGCTGAGCGTAAAGAATATGCCGAACTGCGCCGCCGCACCGAAAAGCAACAGTTTCGGATTTGAAAGAAGCGGACCGAAATCTATCATCGCTCCGATGCCTATGAAAAGCAGGAGAGGGAAAAGCTCGTTTGATATGCCCGCATTGAAAAGCGTTGTCAGCGCGCCGTCCACACCGATAGCGCCCGAAAACGGCAGATTTACCAGTATCGCGCCGAATCCCATCGGCAAAAGGAGAGAAGGCTCCATATCCTTTTTGATTGCGAGATAAATCAGCACGCCGCCGATTATCCACATGATAATGTGCTTGTAAGAAATAGCCTGCAATTGATTTAAAATGTCTGCCATCCCGAAAAAAACCATCCTTTCAAAATAAAAAAGACTCCGAAGCCACGTGAAAACGAAAGCCCCGAAAGTCTTGCAATTTAATGCACCGTCGGGCAAAAAAGCCGTGATGACGGCGGTGCAACGGGAAACCCCGCTTGCTACTCCCTTTTAGGAAATACTTTAGTATTCTACCATGGAGAAAACGATTTGTAAAGCGTTTTTATGAAATTTTATAAAAAATATCTTTTTCTCTATTGACATTTAAATAAAATTATTTTATACTTACATATCAAAAAAAATAAAGGAGGCTTTCTTATGAGCAAGGTTATTGTGCCGCATGGGTATAAAGCCACTCTGGGACTTTATGACACACAAACGGCAATCGGTATGTTGAAACGAATTTTTGAGGAGAGGCTTTGCAACGTTCTGAATTTGAAGCGCGTTTCGGCACCGCTTTTTGTAGACCCGCAAACAGGTCTGAACGATGACCTCAACGGTACGGAACGCCCCGTTCGTTTTGATATAAAGGATACGGGAAAGGACGCCGTGGTAGTACATTCTCTCGCAAAATGGAAACGCATGGCGCTCGATGTTTATTGCTTTCACGATGGCGAAGGTTTATATACGGATATGAATGCCATACGCCGCGACGAGGAGCTGGACAATCTTCATTCGATATATACGGACCAGTGGGACTGGGAAAAGATAATTACACCCGAAACGAGAAATCTTACATATCTGAAAAATACCGTAAAGGGAATAGTGGGCGCTATATGCGATACGCTCGATATGCTGAAAGTGCGCTATCCGCAGATAAAGGTCGAGCTGGAGCGACAGGTGAGTTTCATCACCACGCAGGAGCTGGAGGATATGTATCCCGATATGACTCCGAAGGAGCGTGAAAACGCTTTTCTTCGCGAGCACAAGACCGCTTTCATAATGCAGATCGGCGACAAACTGAAATCCGGCAAGCCGCACGACGGAAGAGCGCCCGACTATGATGACTGGACGCTGAACGGCGATATCCTTTTCTGGAATGATATTCTCGGCTGTGCCTTTGAGATTTCCTCCATGGGAATACGCGTGGATCCCGCGGCTATGGACAGGCAGCTCACCGCGGCAGGCGCGGACGACAGGAGAAAGCTTCCTTTCCATGCGGCACTGCTCGCAGGCAAGCTTCCGCTTACCATGGGCGGCGGCATAGGACAGTCGCGGCTTTCGATGCTGCTCCTCGGAAAAGCTCATATAGGCGAGGTTCAGGTTTCTCTCTGGGACGACGAAACGAGAAAAGTCTGCGCGGAAAACGGCATAATTCTTTTATAACAGGCAAAACAGCGCGGAAATACCCGCGCTGTTTTTTTATGTAAATATTTATATCTCGCTATTTACTTTTTTTATTTTATGCGGTAAAATAAGTTGTGTATTACTGCAAAAAGAGGTGGATTTATGCTTCTTGAAATGAAAAATATATACAAAAGCTTCGGAGAAAAGAAAGTGCTGCGCGATATCTCGATTTCCGCGGGAAGCGGAAAGGCTTTCGGGCTGCTCGGCAGAAACGGCGCAGGCAAAACCACGAGTATACGCATACTGATGGGCGTTTTCCCGCAGGACAGCGGCGAAATACTGCTGGACGGAAAGCCGCTCGACCATACAAAGGTTGGTATGGGTTATCTTCCCGAGGAGAGGGGACTTTATCCGAAAAAAATAATATTCGATCAGCTGATGTATTTTGCCATGCTGAAAGGAATGAAAAGCGCCGACGCCGAAAAAGCGATAGACGCCCTGCTTTTGCGCCTCGGCATGTCGGAATACAAATTCAAAAGACTCGATACGCTTTCCAAAGGAAACCAGCAGAAAATTCAGCTGATAACAGCCATCGCGCACGACCCCGATATAGTGATACTGGACGAGCCTTTTTCCGGTTTGGATCCGGTAAACGCGATGCTTTTGAAGGATGTGGTGAAAGAAGAGATAGCAAAAGGCAAAATCGTGCTTTTTTCCAGCCATCAGATGAATTACATAGAGGAATTCTGCGATAATATAGCCATCCTCTGCGACGGGAAAATCGCTTTGTCGGGCGACCTGCATGAGATAAAACGCGCATACAGGCGCGACAAGCTGGAGATTTTTTCGCGGGATGCGGACAAAATAGCGGCATTTTACGGCGATTCGGCTGAAAAAACAGGCGAAAACGACGTTATATTGAAGCTTTCCTCGCCGGATAAAAAGCAGAGCGCGATGAAAGAGCTGTCCGAGCATTTTGATATAGACGGCATTCGCGTGCACGAGCCGTCGCTTTCGGATATTTTTGTGGAATATGCCGGCGCGCATATATAAAGGAGGATATTTTGAAAAACTTCAAAACAATACTTCTGTTTGAGCTGAAAGGCTATTTCAAAAACAAGATATTCAGGGGAGTAACGATATTCCTCGTGGCTGCCATAATCATAGTGATGTTTTTCCCGCGCGCCGCGGAAATAGTACAAAAAGGCGACGAGCCGCAAAAGGAATTGCCCGTGATGCTTGTGGCGGACGGTTCTGAGGGTAATTCGTATACCGATATTTTCCGCGAAGCTTTTCCCGGATATGATGTGAGAAAAGCAGACGGGGAAGAAGAGATAAAAAGCGCAGTGCTTTCCGGAAAAGCCGAATGCGGATTTGTGATAGCTTCGGCGACATCGTACAAATATTTTGTAAATAATCTTTCCATGTATGATACAAACAGCGCCGCAGCGGAAGAGCTGATGAGAAAGCGATATATTGTTTCGTATATGGAAGAGCACGGCATTTCCGAAAAAGAAGCCTCGGATATCATATCCGCAAATATATTTCACGAAACGGAAAAGCTCGGAAAGGATCAGGCTCAGAATTTCTTTTATACATACATAATGATTTTTGCCCTGTATACCGTGATACTTTTTTACGGGCAGATGGTGGCTACAAATGTCGCTACGGAAAAAAGTTCGCGCGCGATGGAGCTGCTCATAACAAGCGCAAAGCCCACTTCCATGATGTTCGGAAAGGTGATAGCGTCGTGCCTCGCGGGACTTACGCAGCTCGTATGCGTTTTCGGCGCCGCCATGCTCAGCTATAATGCAAATAAAGAATACTGGAGCGGAAATGCGCTGATAAATTCCGTATTCGATATGCCGGCAAATCTTATTCTTTATATGCTGCTTTTCTTTGTGCTCGGATTTTTCATGTATGCATTCATGTTCGGCGCAGTCGGCTCCACGGCTTCGAAACTGGAGGATATAAATACCTCTGTTATGCCCATAACAATGATATTTATAGCGGCGCTGATGATAGTGGTATTTTCCATGTCGAGCGGAAATATAGACAATACGCTGATGAAAGTATGCTCATACATACCTTTTACTTCGCCCGTGGCGATGTTTACGCGAATAGCCATGAGCACGGTGCCTGTATACGAAACAGCGATATCCGTCGGCATTCTCATTGCCGCCGTGGTGGGAATAGGCGTGCTTTCTGCTAAAATTTACCGCGTCGGCGTGCTTCTTTACGGCACGGCACCGAAAATAACGGATATACTCAAAAATGTATTCCGCAAACAGTAAAAATAAAAAATAAAGCGAGGTGAAAACCGTGCCGGACAAAGATAAAATCAATGCGGTGCTGGCTGAAAACAGCAAAAAAATATTTTTCTATGCGCTGCGGCATACGGGAAACGAAGCCGAAGCCGAAGATCTGGCACAGGATATAATGCTCGCTGTACTCGCTTCGTATAAAAATATCCGTAATGAAGATGCGATATACGGTTTTATATGGGGGACGGCGCAGAACCAATGTCGCCTATGGGCGAGAAAGAAAAGCAGAAATGCCGCCGTGATTTCGCTGGATGAGGCGGATACGGAATTGCCGGATGAACAAGCGGAAGAGGAAAACACGGATATTGCAAAAGTCAGAGAGGAGCTTTCGCTCACTTCATCCACCTACAGAAATCTGCTGATAGGATTTTACAAATACAAAAAATCATGCGAAGAGCTGGCAAATGAATTTCACACATCGGAAGGAAACGTGAAATATATGCTTTTCAAAGCGAGAAAAACAATAAAGGAGGGCATGCGGATGGAGCGCATTCTCGGCGAGCAAAGCTATGAACCGCAAAATATAGCCGTATTGTATTTCGGAAACGGCGACAACATTTATTACAATCTCTGCAAAAAGAAAATCGTTCAGAATATACTGATGGCTTGCTACAATGACGCATGCACATTGCAGGACATAAGCATGCAGATAGGTTGCGCCGTACCGTATATCGAGGATGAGATAGCTCCGCTTCTGGATTGCGGACTGCTTAGCAGACCTGCGCGGGGAAAATATTCCACGGCTATAGTCGTTCTGACATCGCTTTTTCAGAACGATTTTACAAATCTTACCGGTGACGTATATAAAAATATAGGCAATCTGATAGCCGATTTTTCAAAAAAGCATGAGCCGGAAATAAGAAACGCATGCTTTATCGGCGCGGATATGGACAAAAATGCTTTTCTTTGGCATATCGCGCTGCTTTCTCTGCAAAATATCGCGTGCGGTTTTTATAAGCCGGATTATGCGGGAGATACGGTTTTCGGCGTAGAGGATTATGATGACGAATTCGATACGGCTTTATGCACGATGAGAGCGCTGGACGGGAGCATATTGCAATTCACCGATGTGATGTCGGAAAAAAGCAAATTTCCGCCGCACAACTGGATTTACAAAAACGATGCCGGAGTAAATCTGCTTTTCGATATTGCCCGCGACGGGAAAAGAGAATTCGGCGATATAGAAAAAATCGTGCTCGGCAATATAAGGCATTTTGTAAGAAAGCGCGACGGCGTATATATGCCGGCTATGCCTGTTTATACAGCCGCCGGGAAAAAAGAACTCGATGAAATACTTTCTCCGCTGGTGAGCGAGATAAAAGCGTCTTTTGATCTGATTTTCGATAAATGCCTGTGGCTGCTCGGCAATCACACGCCGAAGGCACTGAAAGAGCAGGTGCCTGCCGCGGCGAGCATATATATGGGCGGAAATATATTCAAAAACGTGCTGAAATCAATGTTTTCGCAGAAACTGCTTGATTTTTCCGATTCGAAATTTATACCTACGGCATATATGGTGCTGAAATAAAGCAATAAAATAAAAAAATCGCCTTTTTCGGGCGATTTTTTTATTTTTTCGCTAACTTTTCATTGCGTTTGTTACTATATTGGCGAAAAGACCGGTAAATGGCATAAGCCAAAGCGGTTCTTTTACAAAAACGAAAGGACTTTTTAAAAATGGACGCAATAAAAAAAGGCATTTATTCGCTGAAAATCATTTTCGGATATGCAGCCCTGTGGGGAATTTTATACATTCTGATAATGATATTTTCCGCGGGACTTTCGACGGCACGCATATATTTTATGGAGCGCCTGATAGACAGTCTGGCGGGAAGCGCGGGAGGATACGGCGGTACCGTAACATTCGGCATACTGCTCGTGCTTTCCATAATAACGGGAAATCTTTTTTCGCTGCTCTCGGGATTTATTATGACGATGATTTCATCAAATCTCAATAAAAAGCAGATCCCCGTGACGCTCTCGAAATTCCGCAACATAAAATACGAATGTTTTGAGAATAAAAATAATCAGAATATGCTCCGGAAAATATCGGAAAATCCGCAATCGGATGTTCTCTCGGTTTTCGGGACAATGACTTCCGCAGTGTATTCGGTTATCGCCACGATAGGTATACTCGCGATGTTTTCGCGGGCTTCGTATCTGCTCGGTGTCGTCGCCGTGATAACGATGATACCGATGTTTATACTCGAAAGCACGGCGGCAAATACGGAAATGAAGCTCCGCTGGAATATGACGACCGACATAAGAAAGAGATTTTATCTGCAAAAGCTTTTTGTGGACAAAAACGCATTGCAGGAAATAAAGCTTTTTGATGCGAAAAAGGAACTTATTTCAAAATCGGACGAGCTGACGATGAGAATAAACCGCGATATGGAAAAAACGCTGAAAAAGGTGCTTTTTCTTTCTTCCGGCTCCTCTGTGTTTATCATTATTTTCACAGCGGCTACGCTGGCTTTCCTTTCCGTCATGCTCGGGAAGGAAATGATAACGCTCGGCGTTTTCGTTTCGCTTGTCACATCGCTTACGTCATTCTACGGGCTTGTGCGCGGGCTGGTTTCACGCGTGGCAAGCTATCTGCGGCTCTCCTACGGAATAGGATATTATCAGGATTTTCTCGCATTGCCGGAAAGAAAGCTTCAGAGCGGTGCTACGCATGACATAAAGGGCGATGAAATCCGCTTTGAGCACGTGGATTTTCGCTATCCCACGGGAACGGCGGATGTTTTGCACGATGTGAACATGAAAATAGGCAAGGGCGAGCGCGTTGCTTTTGTCGGCGAGAACGGCGCCGGCAAAACCACTATGATAAAGCTGCTCCTCGGGCTGTATGAGCCGACGGCAGGGCATATTTACATAGACGGGATTGATATACGCGAGCTTTCCGACGAGGAACGCAGGATGGTATTTTCCGTTATTTTTCAGGATTATCAGAGCTATCAGCTGTCGCTGCGCGAGAATGTCGCCCTCGGCGATATAAGCAAGCTTCGCGACGACGCAAAAATAAAAGCGGCGCTCGACGACGCGGGTATAGGCGATCTTCCTTCCATGAACGAAAAGGGGCTGGATCTCAATCTCGGCAAAATATACAGCGACGGAACAGACGTATCCGGCGGGCAATGGCAGAGAATAGCCATGGCGAGATCTTATCTTTCGGATGCCCGATTTGTTATTATGGATGAGCCGACGGCGGCGCTCGACCCGATAGCCGAGAGCAAAATGTACGAGCGTTTTGCCGATGTGCTTTCAAAGCGCGGCGCGATAATGATTTCTCACAGGCTCGCATCCGCGAAAATGGCTGATAAGATATTTGTTTTTGACGGCGGGACCATAGCCGAGAGAGGAACGCATGACGAGCTTCTCAAAAAAGACGGGCTTTATCGCGAGATGTGGGACAAGCAAAGCTCGTGGTATGTGACAAAGGAGGCGTAAATCTATGGAAAAATCCAAAAGAAGTATGGCAAAAACAATATGGCTTTCCGTTCGCGATACATTCCGCGCGATGCCTTTTATCACTACGGTGACATTTGTTTTTCAGCTTATATCCGCGGGAATATCCGTCGCACTCGTATCATTTACGGCAAGACTGATAGATGCCGCGGGCGATATCGGCGCGGAAAAAACGGAAAAGCTTTTGCTTATCTGCGCCGTGATAGTGGGATGTTATCTTATAAATCTCATACTCGAAAAGGTGTCTTACAAAATAAATCAGATAGACGCCGTGCCGAAATTTGAAATATTTCATCACAGGCTTTCGGATTTTACCGTCTCGCTTTCGCTGGAGGCGGCAGAGGTGCCGGAAATATCAAATATGTTCTGGCGGGCAAAGGATGCCGTTTATCAGGACAGGATGGGAAATGTTTTTCACGGCGTTTTCGGGATTATCCCGGATGCATTCAGAATAATCGGAACGGCGATAGTGCTTTATAAATATCATCCCGTGCTCGTTCTCATGGCGCTCTTTTCCATAATCCCATCATTTATCATCAGGCTCATTTACGGGCAGAAAAGATATGAGCTATACCGCAGTCAGACAGAGAAAAGCCGTCTCGGCAGTTATCTCTGGGGCGTGCTGACCGGCAAAGACACCATAAAAGAAATGCGCGTGATGGGATTTTCAAAATATCTTACGGACAAGTATTTTTCCGTGCAGAGAGAGGTTTTCGAAGAAAACAAGCAGTTTTCACTGAAATCGGGTTTCCGCACTTTTCTGTGCGACTTTTTCAAGATTTTTTCTTACGCGGCGTCGATTGCTTTCTGCGTATATCTGCTTCGTTCTTCGCTGATAAGCATAGGCGTATTCAGCGCTTGCCTCGGCGCTTTTACGTCCATGCAGGGCGTTTCGGAAAGTCTGCTTTCAAGCTTTGCTTCGATAAAAAGCCAATGCAACTATGCAAACGATTATTATGATTTCTTTGAATTCGGGACGGATAAGAAAGCAAACGAAAAATGCGACGGTTTCAAAAATTCCATTTCGGCAAAAAATCTGACATTCAGATATCCCGGCGCAAACAGAAACGCGCTCGACGGCGTTGATTTCACGGCACACAAAGGCGAAAAAATAGCCATAGTCGGCGAAAACGGCAGCGGCAAAACTACGCTGACAAAGCTTATTATGGGGCTTTACGCTCCGACGGGCGGGGAAGTGGACATGGATGAAAAAAATATACGCGATTTCGATGGCAGCTATTATGAAAATTTCTCGCTCGTGGCACAGAAATTCGGGAAATACAGTCTTACCTTCGGCGAAAATATTGCTTTTGGCAAATTCGGGCAGATAAAAAATAAAGCGCTGATACATTCCGCGGCGGCATCCGTCGGCATAGATAAGCTCGCGGATGATATAGGCGGGCTCGATACGGAGCTCGGCGTGGAATTCGGCGGAAAGGAACTTTCGGGCGGGCAGTGGCAGAAAGTTGCTCTTGCGAGGGGTGTTTTTCGCGATGCGGACATACTTATTCTCGATGAACCGACGAGCGCACTCGACCCGATGATAGAATACGATATACTTTCCGATTTCATAAATATGTCAAAGGACAAAACAGCCTTTGTCATATCGCACAGAATAGGTGTATGCCGTATGGCAGACAGGATTTTCGTTATGAAAAACGGGAAAATAGCGGAAACGGGAAATCACAGAGAACTGCTTGCCGCGGGCGGCATATATGCCGATATGTGGCACAAGCAGGCGCAATGGTATGAAAAATAAAGGAGGAATTATTATGTATAAATTTATCAGCGTGAATATCTATGACAGAAAGGAATGCCGCGAATTTGAGGCACTCCTGAACCAAGGGTGGGAGATAAAACAGTTTCAGGCAGTCCGCTCCGTCGAGGGCGTGGTCGTGGCTGTCGCAGTGCTGTACCGCGCAGAGTGAATAAAAAGGGTTGCCTGTCAAAGCAGGCAGCCGTTTTTTGTCGGTTTTATTAAAATAAGCGGCGTCAATATTGGAATTCAGACATTTTTTTGTTTCTCCTTTGATTTTTTATGAACATTATATCGGTTTGCAAAAAAAATAAAGCCCGGCTACTGCGGGCGGTTATAAATCGCGCCTGCCCCTTTGCAATGCGCCAATAAAGTCACCGAGGCAAAAAAATCCGAACCCAAAATCCACAAGGATCAGGTTCGGATTATTTTTATTTGGCGGGTAGCAGGACTTGAACCTGTATGACAGTGAAGTCACTAGACCTGATGGTTGCGACACCTCGGTGACAAGCAATCTGTCCACACGAATTTTATGTGTTCAGTATACCATAGAACTCACGGAAATGCAACTGCTAAGTCAAAACTCAATGAAATATCACAGAACTTTTTCAATTGCTTCTCCGATATCCCCGTCAACGCAAATCGCTCTGTCGGCAATCTCATCAGGACAGAACACCTCGCCGCGGTTGATACAGGCGTAAGTCGCGCGGGGATTCTTCGCAGTCATCTGCCAAAAGGGATACTTGATGATGACAGGCGTGTTATACCCGACACCGAGTTCGAGAAACAATATCTTTTGTCCCTCACGGGTGCGCAGGAAGTTTGCATACCGCCCCGCCGCCGCGTGCCAGCCCTCGTCCTCGACAAATCTGTCGTCCGAGCGAAGATTCATGGTCAAGGGCTTGCCGCAGTGCGGACAGTGCGGGACGAGCGCAGACGGAATTCTCATGTCCTTTTGCTCTGCGACCATTTGCCTGATAACCGCTTCATTGTCCCATGTCTCCTGACAGCAAGGCTCACTGCATTGAAACAGCCCGTAGTCGCCCTGCGTGTAAAACAGCCGCTTTTTGTCAAATCCCGCTTTCTGAAAACAGTGGTCAACATTCGTCGTGATGACGAAATAGTCCTTGTTCTTCACAAGACGGAACAGTTCTTCATAGACCGGTTTCAGCGCGTCCGTATAGCGGTTGATGCGGATATACCGGCTCCAATATGCCCAGTGTTCCTCCGGTGTTGCATACGGGTAAAACCCGCCCGAATACATATCGTGAAAGCCGTATTTCGTCTCAAAATCGGCAAAATATTTATGAAACCGCTCGCCGTCGTAGGTAAATCCCGCCGAGGTTGAAAGCCCTGCGCCCGCACCGATGATAACCGCGTCGGCTTCGTCAAGTGCGGTTTTCAGCCTTTGTATCTGCACCGAGCAATCGGGTGTAAATTTCGTAATCCTTGTTCTTCCAAACATCAAATATCACCTTGATTCCGCTTTTCGTTTCTTTTTTATAATCCTTTACAGCCTGTATTGCGATTTCTGCCGCTCTCTCATTCGGAAAACGAAATTCTCCGGTTGAGATACAGCAAAAGGCAATGCTTTCAAGCTGTTTTTCATCCGCCAGCGCAAGGCAGGAGCGGTAGCAGGAACGCAACAGCTCGCAGTCTCTCTCCGTCAGCCGCCCGCCGACAATCGGTCCGACCGTGTGCAGGACATACCGGCACGGCAGGTTGAACGCCGGTGTGATCTTCGCCTGTCCCGTCGGTTCATCGTGCCCTTGCTTTGCCATCAGCTCCGCACAGGCAAGGCGGAGCTGTACGCCCGCGAAAGTGTGAATGGCATTGTCGATACACCCGTGGTTCGGACAGAAGCAACCGAGCATTTGATTGTTCGCGGCGTTGACGATGGCGTCGCATTTCAGTGTTGTGATATCGCCTTGCCACAAGTAAATATCGGGCTGGACGGGCGTGAGGTCGGCAAGGTCGGTCACGCCCTTTTGAAATGTTTCCTCGCGCAGATATTCGTCCTGCACCCGCAAAAACTCCGCGTCGCACGGTTTCGGCGGTCGAACATTGAAAAGTGCACGGAGCAGGCGCTTTTGCGCCTGCTCCTCCTGTGGAACGGACAGATCCTCCCGTCGTTCCCTTAAAAGTGCGCGGATCAGATACAGCCTTTTTTCGCTTTGCATCATGCTATCCCTCTTTTATGATTGCTTTCTGCGGACAAACGGAAAAGCAATTTCCGCAATGCAGACAATGCTCCTTAATAATTACAGCAGGCGTTTTTTCAAAATCAATACAGTTTTGCGGACAGACGCTTCCGCACATTCCGCAGCCTATGCAGCGCTCCGTAATCACATAGCCATGTGCGGTTAAATTTGTACCGCCGACCGAAAAGGCAAGGCGTTCAATCGGCTTTTTGGAAAGGTCAAACCATTCTCCGCCGCCTTCGTAAAGACGGAAAACCGTCAGCGCCTCACGGGACTGTTCGGTCGGATAGATTTCAAGCATATACGGGTTTTTATTAAGCAGTCGGTCGAGCCGTTTGTTTCCGATCTCATCGACCTTGCCCCGAACGGATACGGCAATGCACGACATGGTATCACTGCCTTTTATTCCGGTCAGCGCAGCATAGCCCTGCTTTACAAGCCGATGGTAAATGCCTTTTCCCTTGGCAGTGAGAAAATACAAGCCCTTATCATCGCTGTCCATAATATCCACAGCACAGGTAACGGGAAGTCCCAGGTCATCTACCGTTGCCATAATAACGGAATGAATCTCTTTTTCCAAAAAAGCCAAACAGTTCATTGTTCCCTCCGAAAAGCGGCTATGCCCCGCAGGAGAAATCCCTGCGGGGCGAAACCGCAAGTTTAGAATTTGCCGTTCTGATTCTGCCAAGTGGATTTGTCGGCGATGGTTTCCATCACATCCCAGTGTTCGGCAATCTTGCCGTTTTCCACTCTCCAAAGATCATAGTAGGAGGTCGGCGCGCCGCCGAAGGTTCCTTCGCTGACGGCAAGAACAAAGTTGCCCTGTGCCAGCACCTGATGCGTGGTAGTGTAGATCATCTGAATGTTCTGCTCGGCAAGAGCCGCAAGTGCGGCACCGAGCCCGGAAAGGCCGTCGGCAATGCCGGTATTGTGCTGAAGGTAGGTGTCGCCGTCAAAATAATCCGGTGTCTTTTCGGGACGCTTACCCTGCATAACATCGTAGAGGAAGTTCTTGACAAGCTCACGGTTAGCCTCTGTTTTGTCCGTGTCCTTTATTTCCTTAGTGCCGTCGATCTGCGTTCTTCCCGAAGGATTGGGTTCTGCTTTTGCCGCAAGGTTATCCCAGTGCTCTGCAATCTTTCCGTTTTCGTCAAAGCGGAAGATGTCAAAGGCAACCTGCTCTCCTGCGCCTGCGAAGTTGTAAACCGTCTGAAGGAAAACCTTGTCGCCGTCTTCAAAAGCGCGGATATTGTTTACCGTGGTTTTTACCGGAGCAGATGCAAGGTAAGCCACCGAGCCGACAAATGCGTCTCTTCCTGTGCCGTAAGCAAGGTTGTGCTGAATGTATCCTTCGGCAAGCAGGCTTGCTGCTTTTTCGGTGTCTCCGGTTGCGAATGTGTTAATAAGTTCAAGTGCTTTCTGTGTGTTTGTCATTTTGATTACCTCTTTCATATCATTTTTGTGGTTGCCGAACAGTTTTTTGAAAATGCTCATTGCTTATACCTTTGTGATTTGGATTTTGCTTCGGGGCGGATCCGTTCCCCTGCTTGCAAGAACAGTATACAACAGGTTTTCGGGCTTGTAAAGTACGCACTTTTTTGTGCCTCGGTAATAAAAAAGTAACCCTTGGAAAAGGGCTTGAAAAAACGCTTGAAAAACGCGAATGTTATGGTATAATATAAGTGTAACATGTAAAATCAAATGCAACATAAAGGAAGGTATTATCATGCTGACAAAAGAAGAACTGCCTGCCTGCCCCGTGGCAACAACGGTACAACTCATCGGGAGCAAATGGAAGCTGCTCATTATCCGCAACCTGCGTGCCCGCCCGTGGAGATTCAACGAACTTCGCAAAGATCTCGAAGGCATCAGCCAGAAGGTACTGACCGACAGCCTGCGCGAAATGGAGGCGGACGGGATCATCACGAGAACCGTTTACCCCGAAGTCCCGCCGCGCGTGGAATACGCGCTCTCTCCGCTTGGAGAGTCGCTTGGTCCCATCCTTGATGCTATGGCAAGGTGGGGGACGGATTATAAAAATATGTAGTGGGAGGACTCGCCATGCCATACGACAAAGAGACGCGGGATACAATTCAGGCGTACTATGAAACACACGATTTTACCGGAAATATCCCTGCCTTTGATGACAAAAAATATACGCCCGCACAACTAAGAAAATTGCGGAGGCGCTCGGCTATAAGACGCACAGCGCCGTGACCAAACGCCTGCAAGCTATGCGGGAGCAATTTGAAATGTATATAAAAGAACAAGGATAAGATATCGACAAATCGGAATTTGCAGGTGTGATTGATGAGAATTGCAGAAGTTACAGAAAACAAAAAACAATATCTTGATTTGCTCCTATT
>CAKRQU010000027.1 GCA_934394585.1 uncultured Eubacteriales bacterium
TCCACAAAAGCAGTGCTTGTCAGGAAAAACAGACAGACTTTCAGAGCGCACAAACCAAAGGCTCCCTTGTGTAAAGGAATTAAGCAATATGCGAAGCATGTTGCTTGGCGTCGCCGAGACAGGTTTATAGCTGACGCCGAAGGCGGCTGAGGGATTGTTTTCGATGAAATTTTTGCTTTTACAAACCCTCCGTCTTGCTTCGCAAGCCACCTCCCTTTACACAAGGGAGGCTCATTACCGCCCGACAGTACACCTAAAAGGTGTAACACACTATACCTTGCAGGGCAAGGCGTGTGAAAAGGAGTACGAACAAATGCCCGTACTCCTATTGTTTTTTCGGCAGGTAAAACCTGCTTTATGGAAGGCACCCCCTTTTGCCGGTGTTTTTTTGCTTTTCTTACAAAGAAAAGGGAGAAGCGGGCGGCATGCGCCACCCGTGCTCGTTTGTCCCTCCGCGAGGGGACGTGGTGTACTTTTCTGTGAAGAAAAGTACCAAAAGTCAAAAAGAGGAAAGAAACTCCTGTCTCGGCGACGCCGACACACACGCTGCGCGTATGTGTCAATTCCTCTTTTGAACTCTTTCTTTGTCGCCTCGCGGCGACTCGTGCGAACATACTGCCACGACAGTCCGACCATAGACTAAATCGGAAGTATGGTTCAGACCCCCGCTTAACACGGACTTTTGTCCGTGCAGATTTAAACCTTAATCGCCCCAATTCGATGTCCATCAGACCCTGCTCGCTCCGTCGGAGTTTAGATTATAGTGGGAAGCGTAGCTAAGCTTTCGGCATGGTACCACCCACCCCGTCGAATCTGCTCGCTTTTTGCGGCATACTTTGTTCGCACGCGCGGTATGGCTTATGATGCGTGGAGAGATAAACAAAAGTTTTTTTGCTTTGCCATCTATAGCACATACTTGCCGCGCATTACTTCCCGCGGCTAACTCGACGGGGTGCGAGGTAGTTTGCAAAGGAGGGCGAGGAGCCTTCCTTTGATGACTTTTCCCGCGCTTTTCGTCAGTGAAAAGTACACCCCGTTTCTCGGTGGAGAAAGTAACTTTTTGCGCTTTTGTGAAAAGCGCGCGCCGCATCTTTGCGCAAAGAAAAACAAAACACGGGCGGCATGCGCCGCCGCTTCTTTTCTTCTCTTTTCTTAAAAAGAAAAGCGCTCTCCCCCCTCTTATTTTCCCGTGGAGCCGAATCCGCCGCTACCTCTGCCCGTATCGCAAAGCTCCGCCGCTTCTTCAAAATCCGCGAAAACATACGGTGCAAATACTATCTGCGCTATCCTGTCGCCGCAGGCTACGGTGCGCGTTTCACTTCCGTGATTGTGAAGCGCCACCACTATCTCGCCGCGATAATCGCTGTCTATCACGCCGACTTTGTTCGCCGGTGCCAATCCGCTTTTGCAGGCGAGCCCGCTTCTGGCATAGATAAGCCCGACAAGCCCCTCGGGAATTTCCAGCGATATTCCCGTATGTACAAAAGCAGTTTTTCCCGCTTCCACAGTTATATTTTCATCGCACAGCGCATAAAGATCCGCACCTGCCGAAAATTCGCTTCCGTAAGAAGGAATTTTTGCACGCTCATCAAGTTTTTTTATTCTGAGTTTTGTTTTGTTCATAATTTTTACCTCTGTTTTATTCCTTTGCCTTTATTTTATCATAATATATTTTCTCTTTCAAGCATTTATATTCAAAAAAGCCGAAAAAAGAAAAATGTATTGACTACCGTGTCCTTGTATGATAAAATAATCTCAAAATGCAACTATGCGGAGGCTTCTCAATGAAAAAAATCCTCGCTCTTTTCTTTACCGTGGCAATAATTTCGGTTTGTATCGCGGGCACTTTTGCTTCGCAAGCCGAAGAATACCGCGCAAGATATCTCATACTCGGAGATTCCATAACAACAGGCTACGGACTTTCCGATAAAAGAGACCGTTATTCCACGCTGATTTCAAAAAGTCTTTCCCTGCTCGAAACAAATATCGGCGAGGACGGCGCCACCACCACGAATCTTCTCAATAAAATAAAAGGCGGCGGCACATGGACGCGCGACGTGATAAAAAATGCCACATTCATTTCGATTTCCATCGGCGGAAACGATATTCTGAATCAGTATCAATATATCATTCCGCAGGCGCTCGGACTTGATTTTACAGATCATTCCGCAGAAATAAATGCCGCATACGAAACCATAGAAAAAAATCTCACCGCCATAATAAGCCGCCTACGCGCGTTAAATCCAAACTGTGAAATATATGTGCAAACGCTGTATAATCCCTACGGCGAGCTTACAATAATGAATACCACAAATGCGGGTGAGCTTCTCGCGCCGTATATAAACAGGCTCAATAATATAATCTATTCTCATGCGGGAAGCAGCACATATTCCGTTGTGGATGTGGCGGGCGCACTGAACGGCGATTCGCGCAACTTCTCCACGGCGACAAATATTTCGTTTTCAGATATACTCGCGCTAATGGCGGGAACGTTGGATTACTCGAAATTTGATTTTCATCCGTCGAAAACAGGACATGCAAATATAGCAAAAACGGTGAAAAGCAGAATACTTTCCGATTTCCCGTATCTTGCCGCACCTGCCACGACGACCGCAAAGGCGACGACAAAAGCCACTACTCTCGCAACCACTACAACAGCCGCAACCACTACGACTGCGGCAACCACTACAACAGCGGCAACCACTACAACAGCCGCAACTACCACAACAGCCGCAACTACCACAACAGCCGCAACTACCACAACCGCGGCGACTACCACAACAGCCGCAACTACCACAATCGCGGCAACCACTACGACCGCAACTACCACAACAGCCGCAACTACCACAACCGCGGCAACCACTACAACAGCCGCAACCACTACAACAGCCGCAACTACTACGACTGCGGCAACCACTACAACTGCCGCAACTACCACAACTGCGGCAACCACTACAACAGCGGCAACCACTACAACAGCCGCAGCCACTACAACCGCGGCGACTACCACAACAGCCGCAACTACCACAACCGCGGCAACCACTACAACCGCGGCTACCACTACAACGACAGCCGCAACTACCACAACTGCGGCAACCACTACAACAGCGGCAACCACTACAACAGCGGCAACCACTACAACAGCGGCAACCACTACAACAGCCGCAACTACAACCGCGGCTACCACTACAACTGCCGCAACTACAACCGCGGCTACCACTACAACGACAGCCGCAACTACTACGACTGCGGCAACCACTACAACTGCCGCAACATCAGACAGCCCGCACAGCACGCCTTCCAAAACCGTGCCGATAATCATCATTTCTGTTTTGGTTATATTTGCAGCATGTGCCACCGCGGTAATAATAAAAAAGAAAAAATAAATAAAAAAGGAACGGATATCCGTTCCTTTTTTTATTCTTCGCTTGCCTTTTCTTCCGCTGCCTTCGGCTTTGCGGCTTTTGCCGCGCGGGCGGATTCGCGCTGAGCCTTTTCCGCATTGCGCTTTTGCTCCTCCGCCTGCTGCTCCGCCAGCCTGCGCTCTTCCTCTTCCCTCTGCTTTCGTGCACATACCGCACCGTAAGCAAATTCGGAAATAAGCCTGCTGGAATTTGCCTTTATCGCGTTTTCCATAGCTATATTCATCAGCGAAAGCTCAGCGCTTTCGTTTTTATCCGCCGCGGAAAGCGCATATTCTCTTTTCGCACTAAGCTCGCGCTCAAATTTTTCGGCAAATTCGTTGAGAACCTCGCTCATCGGCTTCACCTGCAAAAGAGAATTTATCATTTCGGAAATGCTCGATATACCCGCCACATGCTTCAGTGCGCAGATTATAAGTATACGGGCTATCTGCTCTCTGGCATAGCGCTTTTTCTGCGGAGGCGGAACAATTTTATTTTTCACATAATTATTTATCATCGCCTGCGTCAGCAGATTTTCGCCATCCGCGGCTATCGGGCGCAGATATTTTTCCGCTATGGCTATCACCTGATCCATATATAAATCTATCTCGGGAAGCTCGTCCCATCTCGGCATACGAAAATCCGACAATCTTTCGCAGCTCTCATAAAATTCTTTTCTTTCCATTGATTTTCTCCCACTGTTTTTGTATATAATAATATTATCACACATTTTTGCAGATTGCAATATCTTATTTACAAAATTTTAAAATAATCTTTCAAAAACCTATTGACATATTCAAGATAATTGTATATAATGGTTTTGAAAACAAGATGATTTACTTTTCTTTACCGAAAGGAGCGTTTTTGATGGAAATGGCGGAGAAAAAGTTTAAAATAGAGTTTCCGAAAATAGATCTGAAAAGTCTGCGCGACAGAATATTCAAAAAAGGTGTGCGCATAGAAGCCTTCGGCGATTCCGTGATGAAAGGCGTAATGCTCGATGAAAACAAGCGTTTTCGCAGCTATGCGGACAGATTTGATATAATAAAGCGCGATTTTGATATAGAGGTAGTGAACAATGCGCGCATCGGTTTTACGATAGAGCGCGGCTTTGCCCAGATAAAAAAATTCGTCACAAAAGACGATTGCCCCGAATTTGTACTTCTCGAATACGGCGGAAATGATTGCAATTTCGATTGGAAAGAGGTTTCCGAGCATCCCGACGAGGATCATCAGCCCATAGTTTCACCGGAGCGTTTCGCTTCCCTTTACCGCGAGGTGGTGACATATCTGCGTGAATGCGGCGCTACGCCGATAATCATTCTCCCGCCTCCGATAGATGCCGAAAAATTTCTGACATGGATTTGCCGCGACGGGCTTTCACGCGAAAATATACTGAAATGGCTCGGCAATACCAGCATGATTTACCGCTGGCAGGAATATTATGCTCAGATATGTGAGAATATCGCACGCGAATGCGGCGTATATACGCTCGATCTGCGCTCGGTATTCATTACGCGCCATGATTTTGATTCACTGATATGCGAGGACGGAATCCATCCCACGGAAAAAGGGCATGAAATAATAGATAAGCGGCTTCACGACCTGCTTTCCGAGATAGGATAAACGGGGGGTATATAAAAAAGAACGGCTTTTGCCGTTCTTTTTTATTACGATTTCAGCGCTTTTCATAAAAGTGCAAAAATACTTTCTCTGCCGAGAAACGGGCGTACTTTTTGCTAAAAGTACCTCAAAAAAAGTTACTCTTTACCAAGAGGGGGCGGGCGATTGCGGTCGCCCGTGGACGGGGTCGCGCTGCCCCGTAACCAAAAGCGCGGGATGATACTTTCCTTTACGAAGGAAACGAGGGTGTACTTTTGCGTGACCAAAAGTACCAAAAGTCAAAAAGAGGAAGGCAACTCCTGTCTCGGCGACGCCGACACACACGCTGCGCGTATGTGTCAATTCCTCTTTTGAACTCTTTCTTTGTCGCCTTGCGGCGACTTGTGCGAACATACCGCCCCGACAGTCCAGCCATAGACGAAACCGTAAGCGCGGTTCAGACCCACGCTTAACACGGACTTTTGTTTGTTCTGACTTTAGCCTTAGCAGCCCCATTTCGATGTCCATCAAGTCATGCTTGCGTAGTCGGAGTTTTGGCTAAGACGGGGCGTAGCTACAGCTTCGGCGTGGAGCCACCCACCCCGTCGAATCTGCTCGCTTTTTGCGGCATACTATGTTCGCACGCGCGGTATGGCTGATGATATGATGAGAGATAGACAAAAACATTTTTGCTTTGCTATCTATAGCACATACTTGCCGCGCATTACTTCCTGCGGCTAACTCGACGGGGTGCGAGGTAGTTTGCAAAGGAGGGCGAGGAGCCTTCCTTTGATGACTTTTGCTGCGCTTTTGGTCACTCAAAAGCGCGACCCCGTCCACGGGCGACCGCAGTCGCCCGCCCCCCTCTTGGCAAAGAGAAACTTTGTTTTTGGTACTTTTCTTCACAGAAAAGTACGCCCCTGTCCCCTCGCGGGGGACAGAGTATCTTTTTGTTTCTTTTGTAAAAGAAAAACGAGCACGGGCAACCGCGGTCGCCCACTTCCCCTTCTTTTTACGAAAAGAAACAAGTGTGCGACTGCCGCCCGCTTCTTACCATTCCATGCGCTTCACATCGAGCACTTCCCCGTCGCCCTCAAATCTGAAAGGCAGGCGCGTTTTTTCATCTATATATACCGTATAGCCGTCATCGCTCACACATTTGTATACGCTTATTCCGCCCGCCTTTTCACTTGTTATCCGCCACAACTGCGTGCAGTCGAGAGTCATCATCTTGTATACGGTAAAAAGCCTTTGCAGACCCGTATTTTCCATCGGCACTTTTTCGCCTTTGCAGATTATTTCGGCTCCGTCCTGCGAAAAAACAAATTCCGTATCATCCATATATTCCGCGCGCGGCAAAGAAATAATAACCTTCCCGCCCACGCTTTTTATATAAAGCTCCGTTTCCGTTTTTCCCGCCAGCGCGGCGCTGCATGAGAAATCGCTTTTCTGATATTCCAGCAGCTCCGTCATGTTCACGGGCATTTCACACGAACAAAGAAGTAAAACCAGTGCGAAAACAACAAAAATCATTCCTTTTTTCATACATACCTCCGAAATTTTGCTTATCGGTAAAATGTATTCGCAAGAGTATTGAAAAATTCCGCGCCATAGTGTATAATAATTTTATCGCAAAATTTATTTTTGCAAAATAAATTCAGAGAGGTGCTTTTTTTGACACTCGTTATCCTCGCGGCAGGCATGGGAAGCCGTTTCGGCGGACTCAAGCAGCTTACGCCGCTCACAAAAGAAGGAGAATTTATCATAGATTTTACCGTCTATGATGCCATGCGTGCCGGTTTTGATAAAATAGTTTTTATCATAAAAGAAGAAAATCTGGAGCTTTTTGAAGAAACCATAGGAAAACGTCTGAAAAGAAACGGCGTGAATTACACTTATGCTTTTCAGAAAAACGAATTGCCCGCGGGCTTTATCTCTCCTGCAGGAAGAACAAAGCCATGGGGCACCGCACATGCGGTTCTCTCGGCAAAAAATGCGGTAAATGAAAATTTCGGCGTGGTAAATGCCGATGATTTTTACGGCAGAGATGCTTTTTGCAAACTTCATTCTCATCTCGCCACGGCAAAAGACGGCGAACGCGCCGATTATTGCATGGTCGGCTACTATCTGAAAAATACACTCAGTGAAAACGGTACCGTTTCCCGTGGCGTATGCACGGTAAAAGACGGCAAACTTATGCATGTGGCGGAAAACAAAAAACTGCAACGCCGCCCCGACGGCATTGTGATAAACACATGGGACGACGGCAGCATTTCGGAAGTGGATGAAAATTCCGTGGTTTCCATGAACTGCATGGGATTTACGCCGTCGTTTTTCGACGGGCTGGACGATATGTTCATCGAAGCGCTGAAAGCAAACCGCGACAATATGGAAAAATTCGAATTTTTCCTCCCGGGCGCCGTTCAGGAAATGATAGACAAAGGAAAAGCCACTGTGGAGGTGACGGAAACCACCTCGGTATGGCACGGCGTGACATATCGCGAGGACAGCGAAATATTCACCGATTTTGTTTCCCGACTGAAAGCCGCGGGTGAATATCCCGAAAGCCTCTGGAAATAAAATAAAAGCATAAAAAAAACTGTCGCCCGCAGGCGACAGTTTTTTTATTTTGAAATCACATAAAAATCGTAAATTTCTTGAATGCGGCTACCGTGATGATATCGGCTACGCAGCAGATAAGGTAAACCGTGCGGATGAGCCATGCGATAGATCCGGGAAGCTGAACGGAGACAGAAAGCACGCCGAGAACAAACGAAACGAAAATCACCCATCCGATAACTTTGGATACCGTGGTTTTACCGTAAGCTATTCTCACTGTGCTGCCCACAAGTCCGTCAAGAAAAATCACCAGGATAAGAAGCGCCAGCCAAGGCAGATTCAGGAAAAAATCAGCTATCTTTTTCATGTAAAAAATCTCCTTATGAAAATATGTGGGGGTCATACGACCTACTGGTATATTATATAACCCATGCGGCAAAAAGTCAAGTATTTTTTCCTTAAGCGACCGTTATCGCATACGAATATTCAAAATCCGCACCCGCTTCGAGCGATATTATTCCCTCTTTTTCGCAAAGATTGCCGCTCACCTCGGGCGTATCGTTTATTCCGAACCACGGCTCTATGCATACAAAAGGCGCACCGGGCTTTGCCCACAAACCGAGATACGGCGCATTGTTGTAATCCACACGCACTATCCTGCTGCCGCTTTTCGTGGTGATTTCCACGCCGCGGCTTTTCATTCCCGAAAAAACTATGGCATCGTCATCAAAAAGATGCTCTGTTATTTCTATATTTTTCCTCCGCTCCATAAAAGGTTTTGTCCCCGTGCGGAAAGAACTTTTGTCAAAAACAAAAGCGGAAAGCGTTTCGTACTCGTCAAATTTTATGAAATCGCCCATGGTACAATTGAAAGCGGGATGCGCACCTATCGAGAAAAGCATCTTATCCCCGCCCGTATTTTTTACATTGTAAGTGACGCCGAGCGTTTTCCCCGAAAGCGTGTATGTTATGCGCAGCTCGAAATCAAACGGATAAACCCGCTTTGTTTCCGCGCCGGAGCAAAGAAGAAACTGTGCCGTCGTTTCGTCGGCATTCACTATTTCAAAATTGCTCTTTCTCGCAAATCCGTGCTTTTGAAGATAATACTTTTCCCCGCCGTATTCATAGCTGTCGCCGAAAAGCCTGCCGACAATCGGGAAAAGCACCGGTGACTGACCGCTCCAGTATGCGCTGTCACCCGACCAGATAAATTCCCGCTTAGTGCGCAGATTTTTCAGGCTCGAAAGCTCCGCTCCGTATGGGTCTATTCCTGCTGAAACCATGTTGTTGCGTAAAGTAATCAATGTTCTCACATCCTTTGGCTTTTATTATACACCAAAAACACCTTTTTGTCAATAAAAAATACAGTTTACACTTAGTTTTAATCATTTTAAGCATTTTTTGCCCGAAAATTCATCGCTTTTTGATTTTATATATTTGTATATTACGGCTTTTAGGGATAAAATACACCTGTATAATAATATTTTTGCAAAAAAATTGCTTTTTCTCTTGACAAAAGCCGATTTTTGGCGTATTATATTTTTATACAAAGAAAAAGCTTTAAGGGACACGGCATTTTCCCCGCCTTTTCAGAGAGAGCCGCATTCGCTGCGAGCGGCTTACCGCGGTGTTTTTTGTTACCACCCTTATTATGCGCGTGCAGGAAATGGCACGCCGCGCTCCGCGCGTTACAGCGGCAAGAGTTAAATTTCTGAGTGGAACCGTGTTTATCAAAGCACCTCATTGCATTGTTTTTGCAATGGGGTTTTATTTTTTATCGAAAGGAAGAAAAATCATGAAAATCATCGATCAGAACGGCGGCATCGTGGAAAGCACCTTTGAAGAAGAGCTGGGCAGACATGCGCTCCGTCATACCGCTTCTCACATTCTCGCGCAGGCCGTAAAGCGCCTGTATCCCGATACGAAGCTGGCGATAGGTCCCGCCATTGCCGACGGCTTCTATTACGATTTTGACCGCGATACGCCCTTTACCGAGGACGACCTTTCCAAAATCGAAGCCGAAATGAAGAAAATAGTAAAGGAAAATATCAAGCTCGAGCGCTTCACTCTTCCCCGCGAAGAGGCGCTGAAGCTCACCCGGGAAATGGGCGAGCCGTACAAAACCGAGCTGATAAACGATCTCCCCGAGGACGCTACCATCAGCTTTTTCCGTCAGGGCGATTTCACCGATCTCTGCGCAGGTCCTCATGTAACCTATACTTCCGCCGTAAAGGCATTCAAGCTCACGAGCGTTGCGGGCGCATACTGGCGCGGCAATGAGAAAAACAAAATGCTCGTGCGCATATACGGCACGGCTTTCGCAAAGAAAGAGGATCTCGAAGAATACCTCACCCGCATAGAAGAGGCAAAGAAGCGCGACCACAGAAAGCTCGGCAAAGAGCTGGGGCTTTTCGCTCTCCGCGACGAAGCTCCCGGTATGCCCTTCTTCCTCCCGAAAGGCATGCTCCTGCGCAATACCCTCATCGACTACTGGCACGAAGTTCACACAAAATGGGGCTACGACGAGATATCCACGCCGCAGATCATGCGCCGCACTCTCTGGGAAACCTCGGGACACTGGGATCATTATAAGGAAAATATGTATACCACCGTCATCGACGGCGAGGATTTTGCAATAAAGCCCATGAACTGCCCCGGCAGTATCCTCGTATACCAGCTGGAGCCTCATTCATACAAAGAGCTGCCCATCCGCTACGGCGAACTCGGCAAAGTGCATCGCCACGAGCTTTCCGGCGCGCTCCACGGACTTTTCCGCGTGCGTTGCTTCACGCAGGACGATGCGCATATACTCCTCGCTCCCGAGCAGATAAAGGACGAAGTGGTGCGCATAGCGCAGCTTTTCGACGAGGTTTATTCCCTCTTCGGTCTGCCGTATAAAATAGAGCTTTCCACCATGCCCGAGGATCATATCGGTTCCGAGGAAGATTGGAAAGTTGCCACCGACGCACTGGCAGACGCCATCACGAGCATCGGCAAATCATATATCATAAACGAAGGCGACGGCGCATTCTACGGACCGAAGCTCGATTTCCACATTCAGGACAGCCTCGGAAGAACATGGCAGTGCGGCACAATCCAGCTCGACTATCAGCTTCCCGGCAGATTCGGGCTCGAATACACGGGTGCCGACGGCGAAAAGCACTGCCCTGTTATGATTCACCGTGTGGTATTCGGCTCGGTAGAACGCTTTATCGGCGTTATCATAGAGCATTTCGGCGGCAAATTCCCGCTCTGGCTCTCGCCCGTGCAGGCTAAGATTATCACTATCACCGATCGCGCCGCAGGCTATGCAAAGGAAGTAAACGATGCTCTGCGCAAAGCAAAGCTCCGCACGGAAACAGATCTGCGCAGTGAAAGTGCCAACTACAAGATACGTCAGGCTCAGCTTGAAAAGGTTCCTTACATGCTCGTGCTCGGCGACAAGGAAGTTGAAAACGGCACAGTAGCCGTGCGCGACAGAAACGGCAAAACCACCGTAATGTCACTCGACGATTTCATTGCAAAAGCAAGCGAAGAAAACATCACGAGAAGCAAATAAATCCGCATAGATATCAAAAAGCCTTGCTGCAGCAAGGCTTTTTGATAATATACAATTGTATATCGGAGGAAATTATGAGCGAAGCAAAAATAAAAATCGTAAATATGGTGATGGTGTATAACGAAAAAGGCGATGTTCTGGCGCTGGACAAAATCCATCCCGATTGGGGCGGTATCACCTTCCCCGGCGGCAAGGTGCAGGCGGGCGAAAGCATTTACGAAAGCGCCGTCCGCGAAGTAAAAGAAGAAACCGGACTTGATATTTCCTCGCTCGAGCCGTGCGGCATAGTTCACTGGGCGGCACAAAGCGGCGAGAGATATCTCGAATTTCTTTTCCGCACAAAATGCTACAGCGGCAGGCTCTGCGAACCCACGCACGAAGGCAGGGTTTTCTGGACATCGCGTGAAAGCATCAAAAATTCGCCGGACCTGTCGATGAATTTCAAATATTATCTCCCCATGTTTTTTGAGGACAGATATTCCGAGCTTTTCTTCCGATGGGACGGAAAGGCATGGGGCGGCACTCCGGAATATAAATGAGAGGCTGTTTTTTCAGCCTCTTTTTTGTTTGCCCAAACAGAACCGGTGCCGCGCCGATACAGATATTGCCGCAGAAATCCGCATTTACTGGCATTACATCGCGCTGTTCGTAAGCCGCCATGCCGTAGCATGAAAAAAGATTGCCGCAAAAGCGGACATTTCTCGCAGGCAAAACATCTCTGCCGCCCTGATGCGTCACACAGGAATCGTAAATATTATAAAAAAGGCAGTTTTCCGCCGTGCGGTTTTCCGCGATATCTCGGAATTCTAACGCATTGCCGAAACGGATTTTGCGTTTCATATTCCATACGCCGCCGCGCTTTATATAAACCTTATCCCCTGCCTTCGCAAAAGCAAAAGCAGGGGTCTTTTTCGGTTTTTCGGCGGAAAGCCCGTCGTTTTCATCGTTTCCGCAATTCATATCTATATAATATTCCACAGCATTTTCCCTCCGCCATATTCCGTGATTATTTTATCATCAAAAAGAGATTATGTCAACCTCATTTTACGGGGATGAAATCTATGAGTATCCTGTCTATCATGATGGGATTTTCGGAAGAAATCTCTATCCTGAAAAAGTTGAATCTGCGGCGGAAAGGGCGTATGCGGTATTCGCGCAGCATCCCGTCGGAGGAAGCCGCGCCCGCGGTATAAACATCGGGAGAAGCCACGCCGTCATAGCCGAGCGAAACGGTGAAAACCCCGCCGCTTCTCGCAAAAATCCGTATGCCGGTCACGATTTTTTCCTTGCCCGACAAGGAAAAATCGCTTGTTATACTTCCGTATAAATTCCCCGATGAGCTCTCCGATGAGTAGTTCATTTTTGCGCATACGGGCATGGCGCTTCCCTGCGGTATATAATATATCTCGTTTCCCGACGAGGAAAGAAATTCGCGCACATTCATATCGTTGCGCATATACCAGACATGGTCGCGCTCATTTTTTTCGGAATCGGCTCCGTTTGTCGGTGCATGCGCGAAAAAGTTCCACAGGTATGTTTTCGCGCCTATCGAAATGGCATAATATCCGCCGCAGAAATCCGCCTTTGCGTTTTGTCTGTCCTCCTCTGAGCAGGCGAAAAATCCGTATTCGCCTCCCTCGATATCGGCGGAAATTTTCTTATTCATATCGCGCTCCGAAAAGCCGTATTTGTCAAAATAAAATATCCCGCGCTTTGAATTGGCAAAAACTATTTTGTCATTGAAAGCCACGGCGCTGCCCGGCATATCGCATCCGAAATCGCTTTTTATCAGCGAAACCGAGCTGTTTTCCGCCTTTCCGTCGGCGGAAATCTGCATTTTGTATACCGCCTGATCGCAGAGCAAAGCATATCCGCCGCTGTACGGCAGTATTGCCGCGGTTTTATACGGGATATTCATCGCGGAGCATTCGCTGTATGGCATATAAAGAGTGTCCGCATCCATTTTGAAAAATCCCGCCTTTCTTTTGTCGGAAGCATCGCCGCATGTGCATATCAGCACGGGAAAATCGCCCGTAGCCTCGCCGACCGTGTATGATGAAGCCCCGAAAAGCAGATTTTTCATTTTCTTTACGGAAGAAGCCGAAACAAGCCCACCGCCCTCGGCAAGGCGAAAATATACCGTATATCCGCCGCTCGTGCCTGCGGTTGTCAAAGTGACGCGGATTTTCGTGCCGTAAGAAACCGCCGTAAATTCCGAATCCGAAAGAAATCTGCCGCTCGGGTCCTTTACCATTACGCCCTGCGCGGATGCATTCATCGACGAAGGCGAAACGAAGGTTTCCTTCGCTTCGGCGGAATATTTCACAGCCACGCTGTCGCAAAGCAGATTTATCTGCTCGCTTTCGCGCGTATATGTATTGCCGTCGGCGGAAACCCCGCTGAACATCAGCGGTATTTTCGGCGTAAGCGCGGAATAAGTTCCCTCGGAAGCGGAAAATTTATATACCTTGCTCCCGTCCGCCGCGAAAAAATATCCGCCGTAAAAAAATACCGCCTGCGAAGCCGCAGAAAAAATGTCTTTGTATACGACGGTATTACCCGAAGCAAGCCGCATCACGGCAGAGGAACCTATCACGAGCATATCCGAAGCGTCGCCGCGGCAATGCTTTTTTATCTGCGCCTGCGAAAGCGCCGAAAGGCTCTCCGCCACCGTATCCGAAACTGTCACCGATTCCGGTTCCGGAAGCGAGCAAAGCCTGCCCTCGTCGCTTATCATATTTATCATCAGTACTGAGCAATCCTTGCCCGCGCTTTTGCAAAGACGCACGCCCCCGCCGAAATCATCTATACCGAATGTATGAAGGGCATTTCCCGCGCTTTCAAAACGCGTGTATTTATCGGAAATGAAGCCTGAATTTTTACCCTCGCTCACTGCAATCTACCTCTCTTTGCCGAAAAAATACTGCCGAGCCGCGCGCTTATGCCCTTTTTGTAAATCGCCGTCATCCTGTCGTCGTATTCGGTCATCAGGCGCATATATCTGTATCTGTCGTCGGGATATATCCTCTGGCAAAGCTCGGCAGCCGCCGCATAAGCCACGGCATCGCATGCGATATCGTCCAGCTCGAGCACTGCGCTGTCCGACGTGGTGCTCGTTATCGCGGTCGGATAAGCATAATATACAATAGTATAAGTTCCCGCTTTTTCCGCGAAAAGGAAGTCTGCGCCTGCATAAACGCCGTCCGGCTCAGCCGCGGCAAAAAAGTCGCCCGGCTTATTTGCGCAGGGCTTTCCCTCGTACATATAAAAAGTCATTGTCGCGGATTTTTTCAGCGCGCGTGCGTCCACCGCGACTTTTCTCATGCACATATCTATGCTTTTTATCATGGCAGATTTCAGATTTTCCTGCAATGCCGCCGTGTTTTCTCCCGCAGCAAATTCATCCGCTCCGATAAGCATTTTTACTTTGTCGCAAAGATTTCCGAAAGTCATATAGCCTCCTTTCGCCGCGCCGCCTGCGCGGCGCGGCATTTCTTTTGTAAATTATAAATATCAGAGATCGGTTTTGTCCGCAGGCGCCTTGCAGAAAATGAGCGGACGCGCATCGGAAAGACCGAAAGCAAAATCAACGTAAGCTATGTAATCCGCCACGAGAGGGTTATCTCTGGGAGAAACCAGCACAGTCGGCTCCGTTATGTAAACGAGCTTGAATACTTCGCGGAGCAATGAGCTGTCCGCGATGATCCATTCCTTGGCTTCCAGCTTGGCACTGCCCGCGCCGATAACCATGTAGCGCATACCGTATGCGGGGTTTGCGCCCTTGCCTGTTTCGGGATTGCTCTGCGGGCATACGCGGGAATCCACGCCGCATATAGTTCTCGCCGTTTCCTCCAGCTCGGGGCTTACGAGAAGCAGGTCAAAATTCGAAACAAAAGGCAGCCCGTCCGCCGTGACGTAGCTATTTGCCTGAGTCTGAGCGGCGCTTATCGAGCTCACGGAAAGTGCCTGCGTCATAATATTTGAAAACTTTGTAGAGGAACCGTTGCTCACGGGGTGATTTGCGTTTGCCGTAGCCACGCCGTCATAGCCGGTATTGGTACGCGCGCCCGTGAAAAATTTATAGAATGCGGAAAGCACCGTCATGTATGCGGAATCCGCGAGACGCACGCCTATACGTTTTGCTTCCTCCACAAAATTGCCCTTCACATCCTTGTATGAAACAGGCAGCGCGAGCGCGTGCTCTGCAGGAGTAATCTTTGTATTGAAAGTTCCCGATGTGCCGGCATAAGTGAGCGTATTGTTTGTATACGCCTGAAGCTCGCCGTAGCCGCCGAGGCTCTGCGCCTTGTATTCGGTATTGTCCTGCTTTATTATGTCGGCTACGCTGCCGATAACGTTTATTCTGGAATTATATCTCTCGTCAAAGCTTTTCTTTACGAGGGGATACATATCGTTTGACCATGTGTAAATATCTTTCATCTGTTTTTTATTTCCTTTCTTTTTATACCTTTGTTATTTGATTTTATACGTTTGTTAAAATGTTTTATTCATTTGTATAATTTTGTCGGAATGCCGTTTATCAGGTCGTAATATTCCCTGTACGACATGCCGTATTCTCTGGCGAGATTTCTCTGCCTGTCGGAAAGAGCTACGCCTCTGCTCACCGCGCAGGCTCCTGCGGGCGTCGCCATTCTTTTGCTTCCCGTGTCGCGTGCGGCGTGCGTCATGCGGAGAAAATCCGCGCATACCGCGTCGAAGCTCTGCTTTTTCCCGCGGGCAAATATGGCAAACATCGGGTTCGATGTCGCGGCACGTATCTCCTGCTCGGAAAGCTCAACGGGATATTCGTCCTCTCCGCCGATATCGGATTTTTCCTCCTGCGCCGCGTCGGACTGCGCCTCCTCTGCGGGCATATCCGCATCGGCTTCGGCTTCCGCTTCCGCGCTATCTGCTTTCTCGGCGCCGTGTATATCCGGCAAGCCGGAAGGCTTTGCCGCTTCCGCGGTAAAAGGCGCCATCTCCTCCGATTCGGCATCGGCTTCCGCCGCGGTTTCGGTTTCGGCTTCGATTTCCGTATCGCCATCGGCTTCGCCGTCAGCCTCGTATTCCGTTGCGTCTACGGTATTTTCATCCGTTTCTTCCGCCATGCCGCAGTCCTGCGCCGTTATTTCTTTCGCCGCCTCGGATATTTCCTTTTCCGCTACATTTTCATTATTTATGATTTTCTCATCATTCATGCTTGTTTTCCTCCTCTTTTCCGCCGAATCTCGCATCCAGACTCTCGCATATTTTATTGCCGTATGGTATATTCAGCGCTTCCACATAAGCGCGTACTATAGGATAATTTTCCTCTGTTATTTCCGTTTTCATCAGCTCGGATATCGCCGAAATCGTAAACGAACGTGAATTTTCTATTCCGTTGCCCACGTTTATTTTCACATCGAGCGACGGGACGTATCCCATCAGATCAATGCAGTTTTGGCATTTTTCCATTGCGCCGCCGCAACCCGCCGATATGGATTCCAGCTTTTCGTGATCGAAAATTTCCAGCGCAAACCAGTCGAGCAGACGGTAAAGCCTTGTAAATCCCGCTCTTTTGCATACCTGCTTTGCGGAAACGCGCTTTGAAGCGAAATCGCTGAGCAATGCGAGTCCGGTGGCGGTAGTCACCTGCGTGGAGCTGTCGCCCTGCAGAAAATCGTAATTTCCGAGTGCCTCCTTCATCAGCGAACGGTATTTGTCCGCTATTTCGTAATGCACGGTGCTGTCCCCCGCCAGACCTCCGAGCCTGGAGACCTTGTCTATCATACCGGGGCGCAACTTCCATACGGCACCGGGCTTGTTCTGCGGAAAGCTGTCGGGAGCAAAAGCATTTTCCTCATAGAGCAAAATATCGTTTGCGAAAAATGCCGTATTGAGCTGCGCAAAAGCGAGTTGCCTGTCTGCCGCATCCACGAGAGGAAGTATGGCTTCTATTTCGCTTCTGCCCCACAGACTGTCGTCGCTCATTATCCTGCTGTATATTACAAAAGGATACTGCGTGCATGAGGTTTTTTTCCAGAATTTCGGGATATATCTTATTTCTCTGCCGCATATCAGAATGGAAAGAGCTATATCACCCGCATTGTATGCGTAGTCCACAGAGGAAATATTCCCTGCCGCATCCACGGTATCGCACGAGCAAAATCCGTCGTAAGGCTGGCGAAACCACCATTCCGTCACGTCTATGAGCGGATCGGCGTCACTCGCGTAAATGTCGGTTTCCAGTCCCGCCTTGTCGCGTTCGTCGAAAATCTCGTCTATCGTCGTTTCCGCAAGAGCAAGATCGTCAGCAAAAATGCGGCGCGCCGCCATTTTGCTTAACTTGTATGTATATCCGATATATTCGCAGTTGTCCGTATCGGTGCTGTTCGGGTCGGGATAAATGCTTTCCGGCGAAGGATTTTCTATCGCTATTTCGTCAGTGCCGTTTTCACCCGTCGTCAGAGCGAGCTTCCATACGGCGCTGCCGTAAATCCCGAGCCTGCGCTCGTTTACGGAATTTTTTATTTCCGTTTCGTTTGCGGCGCAGATATAACGCACCGCGTTTTCACGCGCTTTTGCCATGTCCGCATCCTCCGTGTTTCTCGCGCAGAATTCAAAATCCGGCATGCCCGCCTCTATCTGGCTTTCCACGTGCAGATAGCAATCCGGCACCGCGGCAGGCGTCCACGGCAGCTCTGTGGAGGCGAGAAAATCGCCCGTCTGCTTTGCCGTATCGTGAGCGCCGCGATAGTAGCCGTACATACGCCGCCAGTAGTTTTCCGTATCGGCGCGTGCTATTTTCGCCTCGTGCAAAAGAAAAGATATACTCCTTTCACGGTTTTCAGGCGTATCGTAAGCCACTGTATTATCATCGTATTTTTTAAATAAGTTCATTTTATGTGAATATTCCTTTCTTCTATAATTTTCTTCAGCCTCGGCGAATTTGTTTCCGCGCCTGCGGGGCAATCGCGCATATACGAAGCGAAATACCGCAGCGCGTCGGGCGCATGGGTTATCTCGTGCGGAAAAACAGCGACATCCGCGGGATTTGCCTTGTCATGCATCAGCAGTGGCAGTGAACGTATCAGATTTTCGCATCCGCGGAAAATCCTCAGCCTTGAATTCCCGTCGCCGTCGGGCTTCAGCCATTCCTTCAGCGCCATCCAGCCGTCCGTCCTGTTCGGACGGATTTTCGTCAGATAAACCCCGTTTTCCGCAAAAATCGAAGCCATATCGCGCCCGCTGTCCTTTTGCCGCGACCAAAGATCCGACGGCGCTATGAAAACCGTGTTTTCCTTTGCGCGCGAAAGAATTTTCTCCGCCGCTTCGCTTATTATCAGCGAGCTTTCGTATATTTCCGAGCAGACAAAAGCTTTTCCGCTCCGCGTCACGTCTATAAAAAGCGCCGCCAGCATATCCAGCCCGTAGTCGATGGCACAGAAATGCATGCAGTCCTGCGGCATCGGTATCGGCTCGCATGTGTGAACAGAGTAATCGAATTCCGAAAAAAACTGCCCCGAGAAAACATCCCAGCTTCCGTAAAGCCATGCTTTTTTCAGCTCCTCCGGCAGATTTTCCAGCTGCTTTACATAATCGGGATTTTTCTCTGTCAGCGCCGTATTGTCATATACGCCCGCGGGAATAAATCTGTATTCATCGGGATTTTCGCTTTCGCGGAAACGCCGCTCTATAAAAAGCCGTTTCACCCAGCCGTGGCCGATGCCGCCGGGATTGCATGTCAGATACATCCTTTTCGGGAAATCGTTCGCGCCTCTCAGCGATGCCGCGAGCGTGCAAAACATCGTTTCGCTTATCTGCGTGGCTTCGTCTATGGCTATTATGTCAAATTCCTGCCCCTGATACCGGAGCAGATCGTTTTCCCGCGCGAGATAGCCGAATTGCAGTCTTGAACCGCATGAAAATTCCATGCATCTGTCCTTTTCCGAATATTTGCAAAGCTCGGGATATCCGGCGAGTATTTCCCGCAGCGGACGGATGTGGTTTTCCGTCAGCTCGGGAAGCGTTCTGCGGAGCAGCAGGATTTTTATCCCCGCATAATTCAGGCAAAGAAGCAACAGCTTGTATCTCAGCGCCCAGCTTTTTCCGCCTCCGCGCGCTCCGCCGTAAGCGGTATACTTTGCTTTCGAGAGAAAGAATTCTCTCTGTTTTTCACTTGGCTTTATTCCCAGCGAAACAGTAAGCCTATTCGGCATAATGTGCCGCCTCTCCCGAAAGCAATATTTCCGTTTTTTCCTCTTCGTTCTCCTCCTTGGCGCCCCAACCGAAATTTTCCTTCAGTATCGCGGTAGCAAGAGCGCCGTTTATTTCTCCGCTTATGCTGTTTTCTTCTATGTACGCCTCTATTTTCAAAAGCGCCATTTCAACTTCATCGCAGAAACATTTGTTCGCCCGAAGAGCCTTAAATTGCCGCTTTGTTATCCCCAGCGCCAGACACAGACCGGAAAGAGTGTACGGTTTGGTACGTCTTTTCGGGCAGAGTGCGCAGGCGGATTCGTCCTTTTTGCAGGTAGAGCAAGCGGGCGATATCACGGCGCTGTCGCACTCGCGGAAATACGCGGTGGCGCGGCGGGCAAAAGCGGTTGGTGTAAGCTTGTCCTTATTTATATTTTTACTCATTAAAAAAGAGCTTGAATATTTTAATATGCAGCGAGATCGGAAGCCTTTCTCGCGAAATCGTACGTATGCTCCTCGGCATATTCGCACCAGCAATCCTTGTGGATGATATCCTCGTTTTCGAGAATAATAAGTGCATCGTCCGCAGAGTAGATCGCATATCCGCAGTGATCGCAATACGCGATTATCCTCGCGCGCGGCTCTCTCTCCGCTTCATCATAATCCAAATACCTGCTCGTATCCATCACTCTCCTTTTTTTACCTCGGTTTTGCTACCGTGGCTACATTATACCACACATTTGTTCGTTTGTCAACGCTTTTTCAGAACTTTTGTTCGTATTTTGGGATTTTTTTCCTGTGATTGGCGGTTTTTCTTTAAAGAAAATGAGGAAAAGAAGCGGGCGGCGCGCCCGTGGTCGTTTTTCTTTTTCCAAAAGAAACAAAAAGTTAGTTTGCCCCCTATGTGGAAACGGTCGCGCTTTTTACTGACAAAAAGCGCGGGAAAAGTCACCAAAGGAAGGCTCCTCGCCCTCCTTTGCAAACTACCTCGCACCCCGTCGAGTCAGCCGCGGG
>CAKRQU010000028.1 GCA_934394585.1 uncultured Eubacteriales bacterium
GAAGGCTCCTCGCCCTCCTTTGCAAACTACCTCGCACCCCGTCGAGTCAGCCGCAAAAAGCAATGCGCGGCAAGTATATGCTATATATAGCAAATCGAAAAACTTTTGTCTATCTCTCCGCGAAACTACCGCCATACCGCGCGTGCGAACAAAGTACGCCGCAAAAAGCGAGCAGATTCGACGGGGTGGGTTGGCTCCCGCCATAGCTTTTGATACACTTCCCACTATCGACTAAGCTCCACCAAAGCGAGCATGGCTTGATGGACATCGAGTTGGGGCGGCTATAGCTTAAATCTGCACAGGCAAAAGTCCGTGTTAAGCGGGGGTCTGAACCATACTTCCGGTTTCCTCTATGGTCGGACTGTCTGGGCAGTATGTTCGCACCGGTCGCCGCGAGGCGACAGAAGGTGTTTAAAAGAGGAATTCTTTCCTCTTTTTGACTTTTGGTACTTTTGGTCACGCAAAAGTACACCCCGTTTCCTTCGCAAAGGAAAGTAACATTCCTGCGCTTTTACAAAAAAGCGGACCTTTTTGCGGTCCGCTTTTCTGCTTTTCCCTTCTCAGGTATTTTTTATAATTATCTGATCTATCACATCCGCCGCATGTTCGCAGAGATCGCAGCAATTTTCAAGGCATTCGTAAACGGCTTTGCAACCTATCAGCCTGCGCTGGTCGGTTTCGCTTCCGAAAAGCGAATGTATCGCTTCCACATAAGCGGTATCCGCCTCGCCCTCTATTGTATTGACCTCCACGAGCAGCGCGCGGAGTTTTTCCGGTTTTTTGAAGCTTTTCAGCTCTGTCACAGCTTCGTAAAGTGCCTTTACACAGCGGCATACTATGCCCGATATCACAGGCATTTCCGCCGGAAGCTCACTTATGTGAAACATATAACATTCCAGTACCACTTCATCGAGCGCATCCGTAACATCGTCTATTATCTGAACAAGACGCAATATATCCTCCTGGTCTATCGGCGTGATGAATTCCGCCGACAGAGAGGAAAGTATATCGTGATGTATATCGTCCGCCTCATGCTCTATTTTGTGCATCCGTTCGCGGCTGCTTGCGAGATCGCACGAAGCGTAATTTCCGAGTATATCGCAAAGCAGCTCCGCCGCTTTCACGCAGTAGCCTGTCTGAGTTTTTGCCAGTTCGAAATAATCATTTCTGTTCTTTGCCATTTTTATTCTCCTTATAAACCGTTATTTATGCAAAAAGCAATAAGAAAAGTTTCGCCATGAGAAATCCGAGTATGCCGCATCCCGGGAAAGTACATACCCATGTGAGTACCAGATCCTTTACTATGCCCCAGTTTACATTGCTCATTCTGCGTGCCGCACCCACACCCATTATAGCCGTGGTTTTTGTATGTGTGGTGCTCACGGGGATGCCCGTAAGCGAAGAGAAAAGCAGGCACAGCGTGGCGGAAAAATCTGCCGCAAAACCTTGATACGGCTTCAGTTTTACCATATCCATACCCACGGATTTTATTATTCTGTAGCCGCCTATGGATGTTCCCAGTCCCATCACGAGGGAACAGACAACCATCAGCCATATCGGCACCGTAAAGGAAGAAGCCTCTGTCTGCCCGTTTGAAAATGCCGCTCCCAGCAGAAATATCGCCATAAATTTCTGCCCGTCCTGCGCACCGTGCATGAAAGCCATCGCCGCGCCTCCCGCAACCTGTGCGCCCGAAAAAAATCTTTCTGATTTCAGCCTGTTTTTATTGCGGAAAATGATAACCGTCAGCTTTGAGCAGACAAAGCCGAGCGCAAAACCGAGCAGAGTGGAAAGCACTATGCCGTAGATTACTTTTATCCATTCCGAGCCGTTTATACCCGAAAAACTGTTTTGTATGGCGACGGCGGCTCCCGAAAGACCCGCTATCAGCGCATGGCTTTCACTCGTGGGTATACCGAAATACCATGCCGCAGTAGCCCATATAACTATCGCCGCCATTGCCGCGCAGAGAGCTATCAGCGAAAGATGCGCATCCCCGCCGAAATCCACCATATTATATATCGTCATGGCGACGGAATGGTTTATCGACGTCATCACGAAAACGCCGAAAAAATTGAAAATCGCCGCCATCACTATGGCTTTGCGCACGCTTATCGCCTTTGTGGAAACGCAGGTGGCTATGGCATTCGGCGCGTCGGTCCAGCCGTTTACAAGTATTACGCCGAGCGTGAGCAGAGCCGACACGAGAAGCATCGGATTATTCAGCGCACTGTTTATAAAATCCGTTATTGACATGTGGAAATCCTTTTTTACAGATTTGCCTGCCGGCACATCGAAAACCGACAGAATACGATTTTATTTTATCATATATATTTGCCGAAATCAACATAAAATCCATGCGTCGAGCAAAGTTTATAAATTTTGCATAAATTTGCATAAAAACCGCAAATTTTCGTCCCGAAAATGCGGTTTTCTGCTGCATGCGCCAAAAAAATACGCCATTTTTCATAAATTTTGCACAAAGAAGCGTGCGCGATTTTTCGGCGTTTTTTTTGAAAAAAAGCGTCTTTTTGTTGACTTCACGCAAAGCGTCTGCTATAATGAAATATATATTTAAGGTAATTGCGGAAGGCAGTATTACAATGGATTTGAAAAACAAAAAAATCAGCTTTCTCGGTGACAGTATCACGGAGGGTTGCGGCGTTGCGGATATCGCAAATTGCCGTTTCGACAACAGAATAGCTCGCGAATTCTCGGCGCAGGTATATAATTACGGCGTGGGCGGAAGCCGCCTCGCACATCAGAGCGTTCCCTCGGAAAAGCCGCGTCATGATCTCTGCTTCTGCGGCAGAGCTTATGACCTGATGCCCGATTCGGATATCATAGTCGTCTATGGCGGCGTAAACGACTATCTGCACGGCGACGCGCCGATAGGTACGCCCGAGGACAAAACGCCCGCCACATTCTGCGGCGCGGTGAATTTTCTCATGAATTTCCTTTCCGTCACATATCCCGCGGCAAAAATCGTATTTTTTACGCCGGCGCATTGCTTTTACGACGGACATGCCGATAATATTCCTTCGGCGCGCGCGATAAAAAAGCCCGACGCCATGCCGCTTTGCGAATATTCCGCGATAATAAAAAAAGCCGCCTCGGCTCACGGCATACCCGTATGCGACCTCGCGGAAAAGATACATATCGACCCGACCGACGCGGAAACGAGAGCGGATTATATCCCCGACGGGCTTCATTTCAACGATGCGGGGCATGCTTTCCTTGCGCGCGTCATAGCGGATTTCCTGCTCTCGCTCTGATATCGCGCCATGATAGAAATTTTATATGAAAACAAAAATATCGTCGCGGCGGTAAAGCCCGCGGGAATTTCCTCCCAACCGGATATGACGGGCGGCGAGGATATGACGGCGCTCCTCAAAAATCAGCTGAAATGCGACATTTATCCCGTTCACAGGCTGGATAAAGTGACAGGCGGCGTCATGATATACGCCAAAAACAAAAAAGCCGCGGCGGAATATTCCGCTACGGGCGAAAACGGGCTTTATTCAAAGGAATATTTTGCCGTAATTTCGGGAAAGCCCGAAAAAAGCGCCGGAAAAGAAGAAAATTATCTGCTTTTCGACAATGCCGCGGGGAAAAGCCTCATTTACGAAACGCCCGTAAAAGGCGCGAAAAAAGCCGTGCTCGAATATACTGTCACGGAAACGGTATGCCGCGACGGCGAGGAATATTCCCTGCTTCTCGTGCGGCTCATCACAGGCAGAACACATCAGATACGCGCCCAGCTTTCCCATGCGGGATATCCCGTTCTCGGCGACGGAAAATACGGCAGCAAAACAAAATGCCCTCTCGCGCTCTGGTCGCACAGAATAAAAACCGCGGCAGGCGGCGCGGAGCTTGCATTTGCGAAATATCCGCCCGATATTTTCCCATGGAATATATTCGATGTCATAAATAAAAAGGAGATGAAAAAATGAAAAGAACAAGCAAAGAAAATTATTATCTCGATATAGCCCAGACTGTATCGAAAAGAAGCACATGCCTGCGCAAGCGCTTCGGAGCGATAATAGTGAAAAACGACGTGATTATCTCTACTGGCTATAACGGCGCGCCGCGCGGCAGAAAAAACTGCGACGATCTCAATTACTGTATGCGCGACGCGATGAATATTCCCCGCGGCGAGCGATACGAGATGTGCCGCAGTGTGCATGCCGAGGCAAATGCCATAATATCCGCCGCACGCGATCAGATGCTCGGAGCCACGCTTTACATGGCTTGCGAGGATGCGAAAACAGGCGAGCTTGTTCCCGATACATGCTCCTGCATGATGTGCAAAAGACAGGTGATAAACGCGGGCATAGAAACCGTTGTCGTGCGCAATACGCCCACGGAATATACGGTATACCGCGTGGAGGACTGGATAGAAAACGACGACAGCCTGAGCGGCAAATTCGGATATTGAAACAAAAAAACCGGAGGCACGCGCCTCCGGTGTAAAAATCCTGTATCAGTATGTGAGAGCATCCTCGGTTTTGGTTTCCGTTTCGGAATTTTCGAGTGCCTCTGTTGCAAGATATTCGTTGTATGCGGCGATTACCGCAGATTCGAGATTCTGTCTTGCCGCGGCATTTATCGGATGAACTATATCTCTGAATGTACCGTCGGGATTTTTTCTGCTGGGCATAACAACGAAAAGCTTTTCACGCGCATTTATGATTTTTATATCATGAAGCGCAAGCTCGTTGTCGAATGTAACGGATACGATAGCCTTCATGGGGCCTTCTTCAAAAGTTTTTCTGATTTTTACATCTGTGATGATCATTTTTAAAACCTCCGGGTTGGAACTTTTTGTCTATGGCTCTATTATACGGCGCAAATGTGAACATTATACAAATTGGAAGTAATAAATATTTTAACAATTACGAAAAAAATATCGCAACATGGCGTATTGCGGGAGGGAGCGCGCGGATGTTTTCCGAAATAGAATGTCTGCATAATATAAAAAAGATATTTTTCATAGGTATCGGGGGCATAAGCATGTCCTCGCTCGCCTTTGTATGCAAAAAGGCGGGCTATGATGTGGCAGGCTCCGACAGGAGCGAAAGCGCCATTACGCAAAAGCTTGCCGACGGCGGCATACCCGTTTTCATCGGTCACGATGAGAAAAATATCGACGGGTCTGATGCCGTGGTATATACGGGCGCCATCCATGCGGACAATCCCGAGCTTGCCCGCGCGAAAAGAACCGGTCTGCCCGTCATATACCGCGCGACGCTCCTCGGCAGTCTGATGAAAAATTACAGCCGCAGAATAGGATTTTCCGGTATGCACGGGAAATCGAGCGCCACGGGGATGACGGCGCATCTTTTCCTTTCCGCGGGCAAAAATCCCACCGTGCTTTCCGGCGCGGAAATGAGTGAGGCGGGCGGCGCGTATATTCTCGGCGGAGATGAATATTTCATTTTTGAGGCGTGCGAATATATGGATTCATTCCTGCATTTTTCGCCGACGCTCTCTGTGATACTGAATGTCGGGCTGGATCATACCGATTATTTCTCGGGCATGGAGCAGATAAAAAATTCGTTTGGCAGATATGCCGATATCGCCGTGCAAAACGGCGGCGCGGCTCTCGTAAACGGCGACGACGAAAATTCCCTCTCGGCGACTGAGGGCTGCGCAAACCGCATCACCTTCGGCATAACGGGGGCAAATCTCGATTACCGCGCGGTGAATATTTCGTATAATAAAGGAAGAGCTTCTTTTTCCGTAATGCGCGGTAACAGGGAAATCGCCGATATTTCCCTATCCGTCCCGGGCGCACATAATATTTATAATGCGCTCGCCGCCTCCGCCGCGGGCGATATGCACGGGCTTACTCACGATGAAATTTCGGCGGGCGTTTCTTCCTTTTCGGGAATTTCCCGTCGGTTTGAATATAAAGGAAACGCGGGCGGCGCGGATGTATATATCGACTATGCCCATCATCCCGCGGAAATAGCCGCCACCATCGCCTGCGCCCGCGCGATATGCGACGGCAGAGTGATATGCGCTTTCGAACCGCATACATATTCGCGCACCCGCGCGCTTTACGATGATTTCATCTCGGCTCTGTCGGGAGCCGACGCCACCGTGATGCTCGACGTATACGCCGCGCGTGAAACAGATACCCTCGGCATAGATGTGCGCGAAATGGCAAAATGCATAAAGAACGGATATTATGCGGAAAATTATGCAAAATGCGCCGATATGCTCCGCTCTCTCGCCGGGAAAAACGATATTATTCTGATACTCGGCGCAGGCACTGTATGCAAAATAGCCGACTTTTTTGTATAATTGCTAATTTTATGCGATAAAATATTCAAAATCTGCGAAAATATGCGTATTTTTGCAGATTTTTTAAATATTTATTCAAAAAGTGGTTGACAAATCGTTTTCTAAGGTGTATGATAAGCCCGTAAACAAAACCAACCCACTTTACGGAGGAACAGAAAATGAAAAAACTTTTATCCATTCTTTTTGCGGCAGCAATCGTATTCGGTTGCGTAGCCATGACGGCTTGCGGAAAAACAGAGTCGCTCGACGCCGCATACAACAAGTATCTCAATCAGTATAAGCAGACGAACACGGACGGACTTCCCACACTCACAGTTGCAACATCTCCCGACTTCGCTCCCATGGAGTTTGTGGACATCGCAAAGAGCGGTCAGGACCAGTATGTAGGCTTCGATATTCTTCTTGCAAACTACATCGCAAAAGAACTCGGCATGAAGCTCGTTATCAAGCCGATGAGCTTTGACGCATGCATGGCAGCAGTAAAGACAGGCAGTGCTGACCTCGCCATCTCGGGCTTCTCATGGACAGCAGAGCGTGCCGAAACATTTCTCATCACCGATTGGTACAAAGCAGGTGAAAACGAAACAGAGCAGCTTGTAATCACAAAAAAAGCTAACGCAGGCAAGCTCACAAAGGCATCGGATTTCAGCGGACTCAAAGTAGGCGCTCAGGGCGGTTCCCTCCAGGAGCTTCTCGTGACGGAACAGCTCGTTCCCGCAGGCGCTCAGATAGTCAAGATGGACAACCTCAATGACCTCGTCACGGCACTCAAGACAGGCAATATCGACGCTCTCGCAGTTGCAAAGGGCAACGGTGACGCCTTCATCGCCGACAACAAAGATTCGATAGATTTTTCCGGATTTGAATTTGTAATAGAAGAAAAATACAAAAACAACGTAATTCTCGTAAACAAGAACAACAGCGAACTCTGCGAAAAAGTAAATGCCGCTCTCGCGAAAGCGATGAATGCCGGCTTATATGACAGCTGGTACGAAGCCTGCCAGATTTACTCGGGCATCAAAACAAAGGACGAGCTCGGTTACGACGACGCCGGAAACAAGATAACCGAATAAACCGCGAATAAATAAAACATAAGCCGCCCCTGCCATCGGTCGGGGCGGCTTTAAGGGTAATTTTAAGGAGGAAAAACCTTTGAGCTTTCTCGATATTATAAAGGATATGGGAATCATATTCTCGAAATACTGGTATGTCTTTCTCGTGAAAGGTATCGGATATACGCTGATTCTTTCGATAATAACAGTGGCGGGCGGTACGGTGATAGGTGCGCTCCTCTCCATAGGAAAAATGTCGCGTTTCAAAGTGCTGCGCGGCATCATCACTGCTTTTGTGGAAATAGTGCGCGGCACGCCTACTCTGCTCCAGCTCTATGTGGGATATTTCATAGTGCCGATGTTTTTCCCCTCGCTCAATCAGATGGATGCGCAGCTGATGGCTTTTACCTGCGTGGCTGTCGCCCTCGTCATAAACAGCGCCGCCTATGTTTCCGAAATAATCCGTTCCGGTATAGAATCCGTCGATAAAGGTCAGACGGAAGCTTCGCGCAGTCTGGGACTCACCCCGGGCGTGACGATGAAATGCATCGTTCTCCCGCAGGCGATAAAGAATATCCTCCCCGCGCTCGGCAATGAATTTATCACGGTAATAAAGGAAACCTCCCTCGCCTCCACATTCTTTGTGGGCGAGCTGATGACAGTATACAAAAATATCGTCGGCGTGACGCACAATTCCCTGCCCACTCTGATGATAGTCGGCGTGATTTACTTTGTGCTCAATTTCATTCTTTCAAAAATACTGAAGCTCCTCGAAAGGAGGATGAAATCCCATGCTTGAGATAAAAAATGTTTTTAAAGATTTCGATTCGCTTCATGTGCTCAAAGGCATTTCCACCGAGATAAATCAGGGCGAAGCGATATCCATCATAGGTCCCTCCGGATCGGGAAAAAGCACTCTGCTGCGTTGCATGAATCTGCTCGAGCATCCCACATTCGGCGAAGTATGGATGGAGGGCAAATTGCTCACTCCCGTAGATCCGTATCTGCATTTCGATATCATCCGCGCCTCCAAAACGTACGCGAAGCTCACAGCCGAAGGCATGAGCGACGAGGACGCCATAATAAAGATAAAAAAAGAAGATCTCCTGCACGAGAAGCACAATGCAGAGGGCAAAGCATATCGCCGCCTGATGAAGAAAACCTTTGCGGAAAACAGCATAGATATAAATCTCGCCCGCAGAAAAATGGGCATGGTTTTCCAGCAATTCAATCTTTTCGGCAATAAATCAGTAAAGGAAAATATCATGTTTGCTCCCGTGAAAATCGGCATAGCAAACTATAAAAAGGCAAAGCGCAAAAACAGAATAATCGCGCTTTCCAATATATTCGTGAAAAACAAAAAAGCTCCCGTGGCTCTTCCCGATGCGCCCGCCGAGGTTCGTGCCAAAGCGGAGAAAAAAGCGATGGAGCTGCTCGCGAGAATAGGACTTCAGGATAAAGCGGATGTTTACCCCTCCACCCTTTCGGGCGGACAGAAACAGCGTATCGCCATAGTCCGCGCGCTCGCGATGGAGCCGGATGTAATGCTTTTCGATGAGCCGACCTCCGCCCTTGACCCCGAAATGGTAGGCGAAGTTCTCGATGTTATAAAAGACCTCGTGAAAAGCGGTATGACAAGCGTTATCGTGACGCATGAAATGGGATTTGCCCGCGAAATATCCGACAGAGTGCTCTTTATGGATGACGGCGTGATAGCCGAGCAAGGTTCTCCCGCCGAGATTTTCGGCAATCCCCAAAATCCCAGAACAAAGGAATTTCTCAGTAAGGTACTGTAAAAATGGAAAAAAGCAAAAAATACGCTCTCTCGAAAATAGACGAAAACGCTTCCCTTTTCACCGATGTGAGCGATAAAATATGGGAATACGCCGAGCTTTCGCTGAAGGAATACAAATCCGCCGCGCTTTACGTGGAAACGCTGAAAAAGCTCGGATTTGAAACGGAAGAAAACGTATGCGGCATAAAAACCGCATTCACGGGAAAATACGGAAGCGGCAAGCCCGTGATAGGCATACTCGCGGAATTTGACGCATTGTCGGGGCTTTCGCAGGTAGGCGGACTCTGCGAGCAAAAAGAACTGGTGACAGACGGTTGCGGTCACGGCTGCGGGCACAATATGCTCGGCGCAGGCTCACTCGCCGCGGCTTATGCCGTAAAATGCTGGCTCGAAGAAACAAAAAAGAGCGGCACGGTGATATTTTTCGGCTGTCCCGGGGAAGAGGGCGGCGCATCAAAGGCATTCATGGCTCGTGAAAATATATGGCGCCCGCTCGATGCGGCGATCACATGGCATCCGAGCGACTGCAACGAAGTAGCCACCGGAGGTTGCAATGCGTGCATTCAGGTGCTGTATAAATTCAAAGGCAAAGCGGCACACGCCGCGGGAAATCCCGAGGACGGCAGAAGCGCACTCGACGCGGTCGAGCTGATGAATGTCGGAATTCAGTTCCTGCGCGAGCACGTAAAGGATGACGCGCGCATTCACTACGCGATAACGGACGGCGGCGGGCTTTCTCCGAATGTTGTCCAGCCGCACGCCGCGGTACTCTATATGATCCGTTCACCCCACGTGGACGAAGCCGTGGCTCTCGAAAAAAGAGTGGACAAAATAGCCGAGGGTGCGGCGCTGATGACGGAAACCTCTTTTGAAAAGGTTTTCATCGACGGCACTGCGGATACGGTTTCAAACCACGCTCTCGAAGAGCTGGCATACAAAAATTTCGCCGAAATCGGCGTTCCCGAATATACGAAAGACGAGCTTGACTATGCGGACAAACTGGCAAAAGGACTTCCCGAAAAGGTCTGCGGCATCGGCGCGGAATACGACGCCGATATAAAAGAAGCCGTTTCGGAAATGCAGAAAAAGGCGGGACACGGCATGAATTCGTTCCTATGCCCGTATTACGGCAAAAAAGCATTTTCGCCCGGCTCGACGGATGTCGGCGATGTAAGCTGGCAGACGCCCACGGTGCAGATACATGCGGCGGCTTACCCGAATGCCGTGCCGGGTCACTCATGGCAGATAGTTTCCTGCGGCAAAACGGTAATCGGACACAAAGCCGTGCTCTGCGCGGGAAAGGTCATGGCAGGCACAGCGATAGACCTTTTCACCTCGCCGCAAACGCTCGAAAAAGCCAGAGCCGAATTTGAAAAAGCCACAGCCAAAGGCTACACCTGCCCTGTTCCGGTGGGCGAAGAGCCGAAAATAATATTATAAAGCAAGTTTCTCCTTAAAGTTTTTATTTTTTGAAAAAGTACGGGCGCAGCAAGGTTTTTCCTTCTGCGCCCGTACTTTTATACTTCTGTATAATTTCGCTTTTTCAAAGCGTTACCGTAAATGTAATCCTATTCTTTCCATCAAAAGAAGCTGATATTTTCCCTTTGTGAAGCTCCGCTATCGCCCGCGCCACGGAAAGTCCTATTCCATGGCCGCCCGTTTCGCTGTTGCGCGAGCCGTCGGGACGGTAAAATCTTTCGAAAAGCTGCTCGGGATCGCCCTCGGGCAATTTTTCGGTAATATTCGAAACGGAGATTTTTCTCGCCCTGCCCGAAGCGGAAAGCGAAAATTCCACCGTGCTTTCGGGAGAGGAATATTTCAGCGCGTTATCCATAAGCAGGCAGATAAGCTCCTTTATCATGGAGATATCGCCGTGCAGAGTTATATTTTCGGCTATGTTGCACGAAAGCGATTTACCCTGTGCCTTTGCCAGCGCAAAATACGGCTTCAGCGCCTCAGATGCCGCCTCGGAAATACAGAAATCCGTCATCACGGCGGAATTTTCCTCTTCTGCCTTTGCGAGGAAAACGAGCTTGTTTGTCATTTCGGCAAGATGAGCCACCTGCTCTTTTATCACTGCCGTCCATTCGTTTTCGCCGTCGCTTATTTCCAGCGCCTCGCAGCTCGCGTCTATTACGGTGAGCGGCGTTTTCAGCTCGTGGCTCGCATCGGTGATAAATCTTTTCTGCTTTTTGTATGTGCGCTCCACGGGACGTATAACCAGCCCGGAAAAAAGCACTATCAGACCGAGTGCTACGGCAAAACCGCCCGCGCTCACGAATATGCTCGACCGAAGAAAATCGCGGAAAACATCAAGATCTCTGCCGCAGTCGAGGAAAATATAAAGCGTTTCCCCGCCCGTGGTATATGAACCGTATTTAAAATTTCCGTCAAAGCCGCCCGTTTTCCCCGCATTGTAAAGCACGAGTGCCATTTCCTTTGCCTCCGCCTCATCCACGGCGGCTATGCGCTCCGTGTCGGCGTACACGGCTTCGCCGGAAGAATTTATCTTCACCGAGAAAAAGCGCGTTTCAAAAGGCGTTTCCGGCGACATGCCGCCGCCCATGGGGTTTCCCGCATTCATGCCGCCGGGCTTATCGTCGCGGCGCGGAAATTTTCCGCCGTTTTCCGAGAGAAGCGCGAGCTTTTCATCCGCTTTCGCACATATATCGGCATAGCTGCGGATATTTATCGCCGCTATTATGGAAAAAAGCACTATCGCTACGGAAAGCGCCGCAGCCGCTATGAATTTTATGCGCAGTTTTTTAATCATTGCCCGCCTCCAGAGTATATCCGATATTTCTCGCCGCTTTTATCGAAACGGAAGAACCGAGCAGTTTCAGCTTTTTGCGCAGATACGAAATATACGTCCATACCACGTTTATTTCCGTTTCGCTTTCGTATCCCCAAACCTTTTCCATTATCTGTTCCTGTGAAATAAGCCTGTTCGGATTTTTCATCAGCATTTCCGTTATCTGAAATTCCTTTGCCGTGAGCGGGAGCTTTTTCCCCGCGGAAATCAGCTCGAAAGAAACTCTGTCCAACCGCAGATCGCCGAAAGAAAGCTCATTGTCCGAAAGCTCCGACTGCCTGCGCGTCATCGCGCGTATGCGCGCCAGCAATTCCTTAGTATTGAAAGGTTTTGTCAGATAATCGTCGGCGCCCGCGTCCAGCCCGAGAACCTTGTCATCCGTTTCCGATTTTGCCGTGAGCAGAATGACGGGTATCTTATTTCCTTTTTTGCGTATGGTTTTCAATACGGTTATGCCGTCTGCTTTCGGCATCATTATATCAAGTATGGCGCCGTCGTAAATACCCGTTTCCAGATAATCTATAGCGTCCTCTCCGTTGTATACCGCATCCACGGAATAATTATTGTGCCTGAGAATGGCGACGAGCGCGCCCGAAAGCGCCTTTTCGTCCTCCGCCAGAAGCAATCTCATTTTTATCCACCTCCGTTTTTACCGATATTTTAGTGCACGAAGCTAAAATAAACTTTAAAAATACGGGTTTTTCTTTTTCATGAAAATGATATCATAAAGAGCCGCCTTTGTCAACGAAAAAGCATTGACAAAATCGGATTTGCTGTGATATCATAAGAAAAAAAACAAAACGGAGGAGCGATATGAAAATCAGATATCTCGGCACCGCCGCCGCAGAGGGCATACCCGCCGTATTCTGCAAATGCGACAATTGCCAAAAAGCGCGGGCACTCGGCGGGAAAAACCGACGTACGCGCTCGCAGGCGCTCATCGACGGAAAAATACTCATAGATTTTCCCGCGGATTCGTATATGCATGAGCTTTGCTGCGGGATGGATTTTTCCGATATTCCCGCTCTGCTCATAACCCATGTCCACGAGGATCACTGCTATCTCTCGGAAATGACAAACCGCCGCGCGGGCTTTGCCCACATAGACGGTGCGCCGCCGCTCACCATATACGGCTCGGAGGATGTATACAAAGAATATGCCGAGCACGCAGGCGCGCATTTTCTGAAAGTCCCGAAAGACAGCTGCCATGCGGTAAATTTCAGTTTTATACAGCCGTATAATCCGACTGAAATCGAAGGATATACCGTGACGGCGCTGCGCGCATATCACGGCACGGAGCACCCGTATATCTACCTTATCGAAAAGGACGGCAAAGCCCTGCTCTATGCGCACGACACGGATATTTTCCCCGATGAAACATGGGAATATCTCGAAAAAAGCGGCGTGAAGCTTTCTTATGTTTCGCTCGACTGTACGGAGGGCACGCGGGAAATCCGTTACCACGGGCACATGTATCTCGCGCGCAATATCGAAGCGCGGCGCAGGCTTACGGAAACAGGCGCGGCGGATGAAAATACGCTTTTCTGCCTGAACCATTTTTCGCACAATGCGATAAACGCCTGCTACGACGATATGAAACCGATAGCCGACGAAAACGGTTTTCTGCTTTCTTTTGACGGCGCGGAATTTGAATTTTAAATATTTTTATAACCGAGTATAACCGAGGTCAATATGAACATTCTTTCGGGCGGGGCATACAATGCCGATATGGAAAAAGCCGTGGACGCAGGCAAAATGAAGCCGGAGGAATGCGCGGCAAGTATGCGCTGCAAATGGCAAATCGAAAAGTCTCAAGTATATCTCTCATCACATCATCAGCCATATCGCGCGTGCGAACAAAATACGCCGCAAAAAGCGAGCAGATTCGACGTGGCGGGGTGCCACGCCGAAAGTTCAGCTATGCTTCCCACTGTAGGCTAAACTCCGACTGCGCGAGCATGGCTTGATGGACATCGAAACGTGGCGGCTAAAGCTAAAGTCTGCACAGACTAAATCCCGTGTTAAGTGTGGATTTGAACCATACTTCCGGTTTAGTCTGCGGTCGGACTGTCAGGGCAGTATGTTCGCACGAGTCGCCGCGAGGCGACAGAAGGTGTTTAAAAGAGGAATTGACACATACGCGCAGCGTGTGTGTCGGCGTCGCCGAGACAGGAGTTAATTCTTTCCTCTTTTTGACTTTTGGTACTTTTCGTCAGTGAAAAGTACACCTTCGTTTCTCCTGCGAGGAGAAAAGTAACTTTTTCTGCTTTTCTTCGCAGAAAAGCTCTCCTCCCCTCAAAAAAGCAAAAAATACAGGGCGGCATCGCCCTGCTTTTTTATTTCTTTCCAAATCAATAATTTATTATGTAGTGCACAAGGATGGTGCGCACCCTGCCGCCCGATTCGAGATCCGGCGCCGTTATTATCGCGCCGCCGAGGCTGAGCAGCTCGGAAGCATTCATCTCGTCTATATTACAGCGGAAAATGACGCGGTTGTCCGCGGAAACGATAAACATCCCGTCGCGTATATTGAAGCCGCCTTCCCTGCCGATGATAATATCCGTGTAATCTATACGTTCCACGGCATAGCGAAGTCTTTTGCGCGCTATTTTTTCCGCCATGGCGCGGCGGAAAGCCGGTGTTCCCTCTTTAGGCTTGCGACTGAAAAGCGACATACTCTTTCCCCTGTTTCTTTTTTCTTTTATTATCTCATAATTTTGCGTAAAAGTCCATACTTTTTTTGAAAATCCGCATTTATTTGTAACATAATCTTGATTATTCGGGAAAATTATGGTATACTCAGATTATTATAGAAAATATGCTCCGGCATATCGGACATTGCGAAAATAAAAAACGATACCGGAAAAGAGGATTTTTTTATGAATGGGAAAATTCAAAACGGCGAAGCCGTGCTTATGCCGCCGGAAGGAAAATTCGCAAGATTCTGGTATAAGATAAAGACAAATCCGTATTCTTATCTTATCGCCGCGTTTTTCCTCCCGTTTACTATTCTGCTCGGTGTATATGCCTGCATGGGCATTCACCCTTTCGGCAACAACAGTGTGCTCACGCTCGACCTGCAGGCGCAGTATATTTATTACTATGAAGAAATACGCCGCCTGATAACGCAGGGCGGCAGTTGGCTTTATTCATGGAAACGCACGCTCGGCGGCGAATTCATGGGCATAGTGGCTTACTACGGTGCCAGCCCGCTCAATCTGATATTCGCCCTTTTCCCGAAGGACAGAATAGCCGATGCCATGATGTTTATTCAGCTTTGCAAAGTCGGCTTCATGGGACTTACCTTCGGATACTACATTCACAAAACACGCTTTGTTTCGCAGATGCATACGATAGCTTTTGCGCTGATGTATTCGCTTTGCGCATACTCCGTGGTTCAGCTCGTAAACCCGATGTGGCTGGATGCCATGATATTCCTGCCTCTTCTCATTCTCGGACTGGAAGCGCTGATAAAGGAAAGAAAATTCATTCTGTATACCGCTTCGCTTGCGATGATATTCATCACGAATTACTATATCGGCTATATGTGCGGTATATTCACGTTTTTCTATTTCCTGTATTATTACAGTCTGAACCGCGACGAGCTGATGTATAAAACAGAAGGCAAAATATCGCTTTTCAAAACGTACGGCTTCCGCACGTTCATGCGTTTTGCTTTCTTTACGCTCGTATCTCTTCTCGCGGCGGCATTTATGCTCATTTCCGCATACTATTCGCTTACTTTCGGTAAAACCGACTTTTCAAATCCGCAGTATACTTTCTCTCTGCGATTTGATTTTCTCGATCTCATAGTAAAGCTGCTCCCCGGCTCTTACGATTCCGTCCGCCCGACGGGACTTCCCATGATATACAGCGGTCTGCTCGCGCTCATAGGAATACCGCTTTACTATATGTCCCCCGCGATAACGAAAAAGCAGAAGCTGCACGCATCCATGATGCTCGCGGTGCTCATATTCAGTTTCAGCATAAATGTGATAGATCTGGTATGGCACGGTTTTTCCGCTCCGAACTGGCTCAATTACAGATATTCATTTGTTTTCTCGTTCTTTATCATACTGATGGCTTACGATGCCGTAGCCCACGTGGAAAAGATAAAATTCGGTCAGGTCGGCGCCGTATGCGCGATACTCGCCGTGATTGTAATGATTATTCAGAAGCTGGATTATGTTTTCGATCAGGATACAAAACAGAATCCTCTCGATGACGGTTCCTGCATACTTCTCACACTGGTGCTGATAATCGCTTATGTGATAGTACTGAATATTCTTTCCAACAAATCGTATGAAGCCTCCGCTTCGTTTATTCTCGCCATAGTCGTATGCGTGGAAATGTTTGCAAATACGCTGATAACCGTTTCCGATGAGCAGATGGACGTAGGCTCGGTAAAATACGACAACTATACCGAAAGCAACGGCACAAAAGAAAATTATTCCTCATATCGCGGAGCGATACTGCGCAGCCGCGATGTGGTAAATATGGTGCTGGACGGCGATAAATCGTTTTACCGCATGGAAAGCAAGGTTTACCGCAGGCTCGGCGGCGTAAACGAACCTATGGCTTTCGGCTACAACGGTGTTTCGCATTCCACATCCACGCTCAATACCGCCGTGATAAAATTCATGGCTTCGCTCGGATATGCTTCCCAGTCGCACTGGACTTATTATGTCGGCGGCACGCCGCTTTCCGACGCGCTCCTCGGCATAAAATATGTGATAACGGAAAACGATACGCTCGACCCGAAAATATATACTGTGGCATACAGCGGTCCGGAATATTATAAATATATCAAGAGCGACGATACGATATATGCAATGCAGAATACAAAAGCTCTGCCGATAGCTTACGGTGTAAGCAAAAATCTGCTGACAGCCGATCTCGGAGATATCAGCGGAACAATAACAGGTCTGGATTTCCAGAACAATATGATTCTCGAAATGCTTTCGGAAACGGGCTTCAGAAAAAATATATTCAAGGGCATAAATGCCACCATAGATTATAAAAACTGCAACATGGGCATAAGTTATACCCACCCGACGAAATATATCGATGCAAACGGCGAGCAGCAGACGCACGACACACCTTATTACACATTCGATAAGGCGACGGACGGCGCAAAAGTAACATTTACTTTCAATGCCCCGCAGGACGGCGATATATATGTTCATTTCCCCGCCGACAATTTCCAGAAAATATGCGACCTTTATGTAAACGGTAAATATATCTGCGAATATTTCGGCAGTACTTCCGGAATAGTCAATATAGGAAGTTTCGAAAAAGGCACAAAAGTAGTGGCTGAGCTCCGACTGAAAAAAGACGCGGTTTATTTCTCCAGAGAATCCGATTATTATTTCTACTATGTGGATTACAGCGCCATGACGGAAGCAATCTCCTATCTGGAAGACAGCGGAATGTATGTGGAAAAGCACGGCAATTCCTATCTCAAAGGCGAAATCACCGCAGCAGAGGGACAGACTCTCGTATTTACCACTATTCCTTACGATGCCGGATGGAATGTATATGTGGACGGCAAAAAGGTGGAAACAATACGCACGCTGAGTGCGCTTCTCTCCTTTGAAGTTTCGGAAGGATATCATACTCTCGAGCTGCGCTACATGCCGAAATGCTATGTCATCGGTTTCATCGCCACGGGCATCGGAATATTGCTCTTTGCTTTCTTTATCGTAATAACAAAGGTGAAAAAGGTAAGAAGCAAAGTATTTGCCAAAGTAAAATTTCTCGGCAATTTCATAAACAGCGGTGAACAAGCCGCGATCGAAGCAGCGGCTTCCGAAGCGGCACCGACGCAAATCGGTGAAGCGGCTCTACCCGATGCGGCGGAAGACAGCCCCGAAACGGAAAACGGCGAAAAGGATGAATAAATCGCCTTCATAAGGTAAAGTTTACAGCCCTGCGGGAGCAAGTCCCGCAGGGCTGTAATTTTCTTTCGCCAAAAGAAATAAAGGCGTGCTTTTCTTTTGAAGAAAAGCACGGGAAAAGAAGTTTCTCTTTGCCAAGAGGGGGGGCGGGCGACTGCGGTCGCCCGTGACGGGGGGTCGCGCTTTTTATAAAAGCGCAGGAAAATGTTTCTTTTCCTTACGAAGGAAACGAAGGCGTACTTTTGCGTGACCAAAAGTACCAAAAGTCATCAAAGGAAGGCTCCTCGCCCTCCTTTGCAAACCACCTCGCACCCCGTCGAGTTAGCCGCAAGAAGTAATGCGCGGCAAGTATGTGCTATATATAGCAAAGCAAAAATCCCATATCTATCTCTCATCACATCATCAGCCATACCGCGCGTGCGAACACAGTATGCCGCAAAAAGCGAGCAGATTCGACGGGGTGGATGGTGCCACGCCAAAAGTTTAGCTACGCCTCCCACTATAGGCTAAACTCCGACGGAGCGAGCATGGCTTGATGCGTATCGAGTTGGGGCGGCTAAAGATTAAGTCAGAACAGACAAAAGTCTGTGTTAAGCGGTGGTCTGAACCATACTTCCGGTTTAGTCTACGGTCGGACTGTCTGGGCAGTATGTTCGCACGAGTCGCCGCGAGGCGACAAAGAAAGAGTTTAAAAGAGGAATTGACACATACGCGCAGCGTGTGTGTCGGCGTCGCCGAGACAGGAGTTAATGCCTTCCTCTTTTTGACTTTTGGTATACTCCGTCTCGGCGACGCCGTTCAGAGGTGGCTCCGCCACCCTGAACCCT
>CAKRQU010000029.1 GCA_934394585.1 uncultured Eubacteriales bacterium
CTTCCTTTGATGACTTTTGCCGCGCTTTTGGTCACTCAAAAGCGCGATCGTACCTCGGGCGACCGCAGTCGCCCGCCCCCCTCTTGGCAAAGAGAAACATCTTTTTTGGTACTTTTCGTCAGTGAAAAGTACACCCTTTTCTTTGGTAAAAGAAACTTTTCTTTTGGTCATTCAAAAGCGCGACCTTCGTTTCTCGGCGGAGAAAGTAACTTTCTTTTGATACTTTTCTATAAAGAAAAGCACCCCGCCGTTTTGGGTAAAAGCGGCGGGGACTTCTTTTTTATACTATTATCGGGAGCACCATGGGTTTGCGCTTCGTCTGAGAATAAATATATCTGCCGAAATCATCTTTCACTCTGTTTTTGATGGAATTGTAATCGCGATGATTTTTGTCAAGGCAATCGCGCACTGCTTCTTCCGCCACGGTACGAAGATTTTCAAGCAATTCCTCCGATTCCTTTACATAAACAAATCCGCGGGAAACAACCTCGGGACGTGCAGTGAGATCGCCGCTTTCCATATCTATCGGAATGCATACGACTATTATGCCGTCCTGTGAAAGCAATCTCCTGTCGCGAAGAACGATATTTCCCACATCGCCCACGCCGGAACCGTCTATCATAGTAATGCCGGAAGGCACGCTGCCATTGAATTTCGCGCCGTCCGTACCTATTTCCAGCACCTTGCCTATATCGGAAACAAAAATATTTTCCGCGGACATGCCCATATATTCGGCAAGTTCCTTATGCTTGTAAAGATGGCGAGCCTCGCCATGTATCGGCATGAAATATTTCGGCTTTGTCAGCGCGTGCATTATTTTTATTTCTTCCTGACAGGCGTGACCCGAAACATGAACCTCTGCCACGGAATCCGAAAGTACGCGCACGCCTTTCCGATAAAGCTCGTTTATGATATTTCCCACGAGCTTTTCGTTTCCCGGTATAGCCGTGGCGCTGATGATGACAAGATCATGCGGACCCAGTTCCACTTTGTCATGCATGCTGTAAGCCATGCGGTAAAGAGCCGACATCGGTTCGCCCTGGCTGCCTGTGGAAACCACAGTCATTTTCTCCGGCGGATAATTTTTTATCGTGGAAATATCGACGAGCACACCGGCAGGCACATTCATATAGCCGAGCTTTATCGCCGCGCCTATCACATAAAGCATGCTTCTGCCTGTTATCGCCACTTTTCTGCCGTGACGCGCCGCAATATCTATTATCTGCTGGACGCGATGCACATTTGAAGAAAATGTGGAAATAACTATTCTTTTATCTTTATATTCCTCGAAAAAGCGAACGAGCGAATGCCCTACCTTTTTTTCCGACGGAGTAAATCCCGGGCGTTCCACATTTGTCGATTCGCACATCAGGAGCGTAACGCCTTCCCTCCCTATTTCTCCGAGGCGGGTGAGATCCGTCATTTCGCCGTCTATCGGCGTGGTATCTATTTTAAAATCTCCCGAATGCACCACTATGCCTATGGGAGTTCTGATAGCCAGACATACCGCATCGGCTATGGAGTGATTTACTCTGATGAATTCCACTTCAAAAACGCCGAGATTTATTTTTTCGCCCGCATTCACACAATTGAGCTGAGGCACAAAATCCAGCGAATGCTCCTGCAATTTGCGTTCCAGTATACCGAGCGTGAGGCGCGTGGCATATACGGGAACATTTATTTTCTGGAGAAGATACGGCACGGCGCCGACATGGTCCTCGTGCCCGTGCGTGATCACCACGCCTTTTATTTTTTCTTTATTATTCACAAGATAAGTGAAATCCGGCACGACGAGATCCACGCCGAGCATATCATCATCGGGAAAACCGATGCCGCAGTCCACTATAAGTATATTATCGCTGTATTCGAGCACGGTGAGGTTTTTGCCTATTTCGCCAAGACCGCCAAGCGGTATCACGCGGAGCTTTTTCAGTTTGCCTTTGGGAGTGCTTCTGCGCTCCGTATTTCTCGCGCCGAGATTTACCGGCACGGATACTGCGGGAGCCATAGCCGCCGTGATAAGCTCGGGCGAACCTTTTGCCGCCTTCTTTTTTGCGGGAGATTTCGGCTGCTTTTTAGCCGGCGTTTCCTGCGCTGCCTCGCTCTTTTTTTCGGGAGCGGGCTTTTCCTGATTTTTCTGTTTCTTCTGCTTTTTTTGCTTTTTCTGCGCAGGTGCGGGAGCGAAAAGCGCGGTTTCTTCCGATGCTTTCGTTTCGCGCGTGCGCTTCGCTTCGGTTTCTTCAGTGCGCGGAGGAAGCTTTATATCCGGCGTGAGCGCATCCACGGAAATGGGGGATTTTTTATGCTGCGCCGTGACGGAATTTATTATTCTGTCTATGGCATCATTGCCTGCGGCTGATTTGCCGCGATTTTTATTATAAGCCATCATTTTTCCTTTCTTTTTTCAAAAATCAAAAATAAACGTATGCGGAAAAAGCCCATTTGTCCGCCGCAAAAAAAGCAGGGCGCGAATGGGATTTTTCCTTTTCCGCCGCCGACGCACGAAAAAAGCCGTGCCTGAAAAAGGCGACGCAAAAAATAATCTGATTACGATATGTAGAGGGGCATGGATCCCCCTCCCGCGGATTTTCCGTGCCAAGCCCCGATACGCGAAACAAGGAAAAAGCGCAATAAATATTTCGCGGTGAATATAGTTTTCACCATGCAAATCTCCGCCCCGACACGCGGAAATTCGCAAAATATATATAAAATCAAATTACTTACAAAGATAAGATGACGGATTTGTTCCGTATCTTCGCTTATATTTTATCATATATTTATGAATATATCAACAACTTACAAAAAATTTTTTTATTTTATTTTCGCTTCCTCCGTCATCTCCTTTACGGCGTTTTTGGTATATTCCATGGTGAGCGCCGCCAGCGCCGGCGTATCCGCCTCCGTGCGTATGATCAGCTCGTTTTCGCACGCGGCACATACATAAGCCGTTCCGCTGTCGTAAGAAAGCGTCACCGTGCCCGCCTCTCTTTTTGCGCCGTGCGTGCAGAGCAGCGAAAGCATTTCCGATGCGCTTTCTTCGCCCAGATCATAGCTTTCCTCCTCTGCCGCAAACAAAGCGCCCTCGGGGAAATTCATTTTTTTGTCCGCAAGAGATAAATATGTCAGCGCGAGGAGCATTTCGTCCTGCCATATCTGCCCCGCCGCGCGCATCCTGTCGTTTTCGTCATCCTTTTCTCCGTAGAGAAAATCCGCATAAGTGCGCGGCACGGCATTCAGCCTTTCCACTATGCGGCAGAGCGCCGTCGGAGCCTCGCGCGATACGAATATTTCCTTTGCCCCGCGCTCTATATCGCGGAGCATCACGGCGGCGGTGGCATGCCAGCGGTCGATCAGCTCATAATTTCCGTCACGGCAGCAGGATATCTCAAAGCTTTCGTCGTCATCCACGAAAACAAAAACGCCGCCGCGCATTATTTCGTTTTTCACGCCGAAAGAAACATCGGCGCCGAGGCTTTTCGCCGTCGTGGCAAAGAGCCGCATTGCCGCCGTTTCCGGCACGGTTATTTTCATATTTTCGAGAGGTGCAGCGGAAGCGGAAAGAAAAGCGGCGTATTTTTCGCTGTAATCATCGTGAAGGTGCGTGCCTATACCAAAGGAATTTCCGCCTTTTTCCGTTTCACGCATCAGCATACGCGATTTCTTCATTCCTATCGGCGTGCCGAATTTATCGCATACGTAAATGCGGCAAAAACCGTTCTTTTTGTGCTTTGCATAAATTCCGAAATCAAATCCGCCCGATGACGCGGAAAAATTCAGCAGCTGTAAAAATCCCTCTCCGCAATCGGTGACGCAGGCGCCCTGCGCCTGTGCGCCACCCATGATAAAGCGCGTGACCAGCCGCCCCTCCGCGCTCTCGTCGCACATAAATACTCCTCTGCTTCCGAATACTCTGCAAAGAGCCGAACCGAGCGCGGTGCAGAATTGCGGCGTCAGCTCCGTACCCATATTTCCCTGCGCTCCGTATTCAAAAAATATATTTTCATTGCCATCGGAAAATATTTTTTCTTCCATTATCATTTTCTCCTTTTCTTTTGCTGCTCCCGATGAAAGCTTTGTTTTCGGCGGGATATAAGCCCCGTCCGCTGTTTTTATTCCCGCGCCGACAATGGAACCGCGGCATACCGTGGCGCCGGCGCCGATTTTTACATCCGGACATATGATGGCACGCTCTATTCTCGCGCCCGCGCCCACGCTCACATTGTCCATTATCACGGCTTCATCTATGCGGCAACCCGTGCCGAGGCGGCAATCCGCGCCTATCACGGTGCCGTCCGATATCACGGCATTTTCCGCCGTGAATGTGTTTTTGCCTATGAAATAAGCCGAGCCGTCTATGCCGCCTATCCTGCCGTGCAGTGCGTCGCGGTTGCAGGCATAAAATCTGTCGGGCGAACCTATATCGCACCAATAGCCCGCGGCTTCGCAAGCGTATATTTTCCCTTTCAGTTTCGGAAAAAGATCGCGCGAAAAATCCGTTTCCACGCCCGGTTTTATCATGGAAATTATGCTTTTGTCAAGCACGTATATCCCCGTATTTATTTTATTGTCGGTGACATAGCGCCATGCGGGCTTCTCCGCGAAATCCGTTATCAAGCCGTTTTTATCATAGCTGATACAGCCGAATTCCGTGGGAAATTTGCTTTTTGCCGCGATAAGTGTGGCGCACGCCCCTTTTCGTATATGAAAATCCATCACCTCGCGCAGATTGAAATCACATACCGCATCGCCGCTGATGACGACAAATGTATCGGAAAGCACATCTGCCATTTCGGGCAATGCTCCTGCCGTACCCAGCGGCTTTTTTTCGGGATAAAACCGAAGATTTACGCCTTCTCCCCCGTGCAGAGCGAAATATTTCATCATTTCATCCGCCATGCAGCCGAGCGTGATGGCGGCGCTTGTTATGCCGTTTCTGCGCAGCAGTGAAAGTATACGTGATATCGCCGCTTTTCCCATTATCGGCACGAGCGGCTTCGGCATTTTTTCCGTGATGGGAAAAAGTCTGGTTCCCGCGCCTCCCGCGAGTATCACCGCCTTTATACCGTCCACAAAAAATCAGTCCTCCTTTTTTCTTATGATAGTATATTTTTCCTCCGCGCACACTTTCTTTATTCATAAAGCGCGGCAAAAAAATATTATTTTGCCATCGAATAAACGGCATCTCATCGGGCAAACAATAATAAAAACGCGCGGGAGAAAAAATCATGATATTAAAAGGATATACAAAAGACCTGATCGTAGTAAAAAATATAGAAAATCCTCTGATAGACGAGGCATATCTGATACTGAAAAAAGAAGCCCGCGGCGAGGCGGGCGAGAACGATATAGTGAAGGAAGCCAATCGACTGATAGGCGGTTTTGACATAAGGGAAAAGAAAAAAGCCCCTCTGGGAGGAGCTTTATGCTTTTTGCTCGGTGCGCTCACATCGGGACTTGTGATTTCTCTGCTTTTCGCCGTGACAATGCTACTGTAAATCTATATCCTCGAAGTAAAGCTCCGCTTCGTCCGATACGGTATGGCAAGGGTAAAGCCATGCCGTTTTTTTCAGCGCTTTTTCGGCGCGGCGAAAATCCGGGGCGTTTTCGAATATGCCGAAAACCGCCGAGCCGCTGCCGCTCATCTGCGCGATATGCGCTCCGCAGGCGAGCATTGTTTCTTTTATTGCAAAAACGGCGCTGTCCGCGGGAAGTATTTTTTCGAATTTATTTAGCGAAAGCGCCGCCGCGGCTTTTATATCGCCGCTTTCCAGCGCAGCGCAAAAGGCGGAAATATCGCCGCTTTTTCTGCAAAGTCCGCGTGCGTCTATTTCGGCAAACGCCGCGGGCGTAGATATATTTTCGGAAAAAGGCTTTGCTATCAGCAGATGCATTGTGGGCAGGCGCGTCATCCGCTCGAGTTTTTCGCCTATGCCGCGCGCGAGCATGGTGCCGCGCTTTATGCAGAAAGGCACATCCGCGCCGATTTTCGCGCCGAGCATGGCGAGTTCATCCGTGCTTATCCCGGTGGGAAACATATCGCTAAGGATCATCAGCACAGCCGCCGCATCCGCGCTGGCTCCGCCGAGTCCCGCTTCGGAAGGGATATTTTTTATCAGTTCTATTTTAAAATCGCATTCTGCGGCGCAAAGTCCCTCGGCATTTTTTTCATGCGGGAAAGTTTCGGCAAAAAGCTTTGCCGCGCGGTATGCCGTATTTTTCGGCTGGGGCAGACCGAGCGTTTTTTCGCTTTTGCCCTCGCGCGCGATAACCTCCGTATTTCCTTTTCCGCGGGAAGCCGTCAGCGTGACTATATCGAAAATATCCACCGATTGCATCACGCTTTCCAGCTCATGATAGCCGTTTTCCATGCGGCTCACCACATCGAGATAAAGATTTATCTTCGCGGGTATTTTTATGGTTTTCTGCATAAGTAAAACTCCGAATAAAGGCTCATTTCAGCTTGGAAACAAGCCTGAGAATAATATTTCTTTTTGTTTTTATCGCGACAAAAGGACAAAGCTCCTGGCAGCAGTAGCAACGTATGCATTTCTCGCGCTTTATATGCGCCACGGTTTTGCCTTTGCTTTTTACCATTTCTATGGTATGCTGCGGGCAGGATCTCATACATTCTCCGCAGCCGCGGCATTTTGCCTTTTCTATTTCGGGGCGCGGCGAAAGAATTTTTCCGAAGGCTCCGCCCGAAAATATCTTCAGCGCGGAAACGGAAACCGTGCCTTTGCTCGCGGCAGGCACGATATCGGAAATTTTCACCTCATCCGGACGAAGGAAAGGATATTCCAGCAGCCCGGCGCTTTCCGGTATGTATCCGCGAAGGCGCGATTTTTCCACCGTGCCCACGCCGGAAAAGCCGAGTATTTTTTCACAGGCGAGATCTGTGGCAAAAGGATTTTCGCCCGTCACGATACAGCCTATCTTTTTCGGATTTCCGCCCGTGGGTCCGTCGCCTTCCATGCCGACCACGGCATCTGTTATCGCTATCACATCGCGCGTGCCGCAATGCATGGCGCAGAGATCACATATCATTTCTTCGAAATCGTCGTAATCGGGATGCGCCGCGTGCATCTCGAATTTTTCTATTCCCGGGACGGTGCCGAAAAGGTTTTTCACGGCGCCGCTCATGGCGGTGAGCGAATGTGTTTTCAGTTTGCATACGTCAAAAATCACGTCGGCATGAGCCGCGGGAGAAATGATATGAAAGCTTTTTACCGCCTTTCCCTCGGGGAAATTCACATATTCCGCGGAAATATCCGTATTTGTCACGGCATCCAGCCCGCGCACGGCGTCGTATATGCCGCACACGCGGTAAAATCCGTCCATTCTCTGCGCGGAGTAAACTCCGCCGGGGCTTTCCGCTATCACGGGAGTAATCCCCATATCGTTCAGTATTTCCACGAGGGCACGAATCACCGCGGGATGCGTGGTGGCAGCGCCTTCGGGCGATTTTTTCATCACCAGATTGGGCTTTATCATCACGTTTTTTCCGCAAAAACGCGCCGCATCTATGCCGAGTGCGGCGAAATGTGCGCAGAGCACGTCTTTTATTTTTTCCGCGTCATATTCCGTGACGGACGATATGGCAACTTTATTACTGAAATTCATAATATTTCTCCGGAATCATGATAGCATACAAATCCGATTTATATGATACCACAAAGCCGGAGAAAAAGCAAGAAAAATATTTATCTCCCGCCATGGGCGAGGCGGAAAGCGATATTGCTCCCGAGCGAAACGGCGAGCGATATCAGATACCAGAAAAACGAATACAAAAGGCATATCTGCCCCATCAGCTGAAAATGCATATCGGAATAATCCCATACAGCCATGCCGAGGGCGATATTCACGACGCATCCCACGGCAAATTCCAGTGCCGTTATGCCCGCCATGCATACAAGTGCGCGCAGAAAAACGCTGTGCTTTCTCATGGTGCTGTTTACCGTATGCATGAAAAGAAGGCACAGCCCGCCGCACAGCACCATGCTCGGGTGCGTCCTGCCGCGCCATAATATTTCTATCAGCCCGTAGCCGAAACCGCCGAAAAGAAGCGTCATCACATATCTGCAGCCGGCGCGCGGCTTTCCCGAAAAATCGGCATATATGAAATTATTTTTCTTCATTTTGCGCTCTCCTCTTTTCCTCTATCATTTTCTTCAGAGCCGATATCGCTTCGCTCAGTCCGCCCACTCTGTCCACCAGTCCCAGCTCCGCCGCGCGCGCCCCGTCTATCACGGTGCCCATATCTGTGGAAAGCTCGCTCGTATTCATCAGCAGTCCCGTCAGTATATCGCGCTGTATATGCGAATGCGAAACAATGAAATTCGTCACTCTTTCCTGCATGCGGGAAAGATTTTCAAAAGCCTGCGGCACGCCGAGCACGGTCCCGTTTATGCGCACGGGATGGAGCGTCATCGTGGCGCTCGGCACGATGAACGAGCGTCGGCACGAAACGGCAATCGGCACGCCTATGGAATGCCCGCCGCCCAGCACCAGAGAAACCGTAGGTTTGCTCATTCCCGAAAGAAGCTCCGCTATGGCGAGTCCCGCCTCCACATCGCCGCCCACGGTATTTATCAGCACCAGCAGCCCGTCCACGGCTTCGCTTTCCTCCACGGCGACCAGCAGGGGCAATATATGCTCGTATTTCGTCGCTTTTCCTCCGCCCGTCAACTCATAATGCCCCTCTATCTGCCCGATTATCGTGACGGAATGTATCGTATATGCCCCGTTTTTTGTCACGACCGAGCCGTCTTCACCCGCCGCCGCGCCTTTCTTTTCTTCATCATTCATGAAATTTTCTCCTTTGCTTTTTCTTTCTTTATTGCGATTATTCCCAAGTCTTGTAAAAATTTTCCGCCCGCGCGGGAATAATTTGAAAATTTATAAAAAAATTCGAATTTATCATTTACATTTCACCTGTTTTGATTTATAATATATAGGTATATTGCCCGACTTCGCGGGTCAATCTGAAATTCAGCGTCACAAAGGGGCGCGGAAAGGAAAATTATTATGGAAAATAAAATTCTGGTAGAAACCTCGGCAAGACATGTACATCTTACGGCTGAAGCAGTGGAGGCTCTTTTCGGAAAAGGCTATAAGCTCACCGTGAAAAAGCCGCTCAGTCAGCCCGGTCAGTATGCTTGTGAGGAGAGAGTTACTGTTGTGGGTCCCAAAAAGGAGATAGCGAATGTTATCATTCTCGGTCCGGAAAGAAAAGCCTGCCAGGTGGAGGTTTCGCTCACCGATGCAAGAACTCTCGGAGTTTCCGCTCCCGTCCGTGAATCCGGCGATATCGCAGGCTCCGCAGGCTGCAAACTCGTCGGCCCCGCAGGAGAAATCGAGCTTACAGAGGGCGTGATCGCCGCAAAGCGTCACATTCACCTCACTCCCGAAGCAGCCGCAGATCTCGGCGTCGCCGACAAGGAAATCGTGAGCGTCGCTCTCGATACGGAACGCAGTCTGGTTTTCGGCGATGTGGTAATCCGCGTCAGCGATAAATTCGCTCCCGCAATGCACATCGATACCGATGAATCAAATGCCGCCTGTGCTTTCGGTACATGCTACGGTAAAATAGTAAAATAAGGAAATAAAAACAAGGAGAATAAACAAATGGAAGACAAGAATATTGTATATTCAACGGAAGTAGATTCCATGTGCTGTGTAGCCAAAGGTCCCGATCACGGACCCGCTCCCATTCCCGAAGAGGGCAAATGGGTTCAGGCAAAGCAGATCACGGATATTTCCGGCTATACTCACGGTGTGGGCTGGTGTGCTCCTCAGCAGGGCGCCTGCAAGCTCTCGCTCAATGTTAAAAACGGCGTTATCGAAGAAGCGCTCGTAGAAACGGTAGGTTGCTCCGGTATGACACATTCCGCCGCTATGGCAGCTGAAATCCTCCCCGGAAAAACCATACTCGAAGCGCTCAATACCGACCTCGTATGCGACGCTATCAATACGGCTATGAGAGAACTTTTCCTCCAGATAGTATACGGACGTACACAGTCCGCTTTTTCTGAGGGCGGTCTTGTCGTAGGCGCAGGTATGGAAGACCTCGGCAAAGGTGCACGTTCCATGGTAGGTACCATGTACGGCACGAGAGCAAAAGGTGTCCGTTACCTCGAAATGACAGAAGGCTACTGCACGAGAATGGCTCTCGACGAGGACGGTCAGGTAATAGGATATGAATTTGTTTCCCTCGGCAAAATGACCGATTTCATCAAAAAAGGCATGGAACCGAACGAAGCTTATGAAAAATCCAAAGGCACTTACGGCAGATTTGCCGAGGCTGCCAAGTATATCGACCCGAGAAAAGAGTAAGGAGGCGGAGCAAGATGGCATTATTTGAAGGATATGAGAGAAGAGTTGATAAAATCAACGGTGTTCTCGCAAATTACGGTATCAAATCTATCGAGGAATGCAAGGAAATCACACTTGCCGCAGGCATAGATTGCGATAAAATAGTAAGAGAAACTCAGCCTATCTGCTTTGAAAACGCTGTATGGGCTTACACAGTAGGTGCGGCTATCGCTCTGAAAACAGGCTGCACAAAAGCAGCGGATGCTTCCGCCGCTATCGGTATAGGACTTCAGGCTTTCTGTATCCCCGGTTCCGTTGCCGAAAACCGCAAAGTCGGTCTGGGTCACGGTAATCTCGGCAAAATGCTTCTTTCCGAGGAAACGGAATGCTTCTGCTTCCTCGCAGGTCACGAATCTTTTGCCGCAGCAGAGGGCGCTATCAAAATAGCTCTCAATGCAAACAAGGTGCGTGTAAAACCGCTCCGCGTTATACTCAACGGTCTCGGCAAAGACGCTGCTTTCATCATTTCGAGAATAAACGGCTTCACTTATGTAAAGACAGAATTCGATCCCTACACGGAAACAGTGAAAGTTGTTTCCGAAACAGCATATTCCAAAGGTCCCCGCGCGGCTGTAAAATGCTATGGCGCAGACAATGTTCCCGAGGGTGTGGCTATAATGAAGCTCGAGAATGTCGGCGTTTCCATCACAGGCAACTCCACAAACCCGACTCGTTTCCAGCATCCCGTAGCCGGCACATACAAGAAATGGTGTGTTGAAAACGGCAAGAAATATTTCTCCGTTGCATCCGGCGGCGGCACGGGCAGAACACTTCACCCCGACAATATGGCAGCAGGTCCTTCCAGCTACGGTATGACGGATACTATGGGCAGAATGCACAGCGACGCACAGTTTGCAGGTTCTTCCTCCGTTCCCGCGCATGTCGAAATGATGGGACTTATCGGTATGGGCAACAACCCGATGGTTGGCGCTACGGTTGCCGTTGCAGTTGCAGTAGAAGAAAGCTTCAAGAAATAACCGTACTTTTCTTTGAAAAGAAAAGTAGGCAAAAGAAACTTTAGTGGTTGGTGCGCTGAAGTTTTATAAGGCAAAAATTTAAGGCAGGAAATCCTCGGATTTCCTGCTTTTTTGTGCTGAAAGTTACTTTGTCCCGACGAGGGGATGGATCGCGCTTTTTATAAAAGCGCAGAAAAGCTACTTTTCTCCTCGCAGGAGAACGTGGGCGTACTTTTGCGTGACCAAAAGTACCAAAAGTCAAAAAGAGGAATGCTTTCCTCTTTTAAACACCTTCTGTCGCCTCGCGGCGACTCGTGCGAACATACTGCCCAGACAGTCCGACCGTAGACTAAACCGGAAGCGCGGTTCAGACCCCCGCTTAACTCGGACTTTAGTCTGTACGGATTTCAGCTAAAATTTCCCCAGCTCGATGTCCATCAAGCCATGCTCGATTTGGTGGAGTTTAGCCTATAGTGGGAAGCATAGCGAAACTTTCGGCGTGGCACTACCCACCCCGTCGAATCTGCTCGCTTTTTGCGGCATACTATGTTCGCACGCGCGGTATGGCTGATGATGCGCGGAGAGATGAGCAAAGGTTTTTTGCTTTTGCTATCTATAGTACATACTTTCCGCGCATTACTTCCCGCGGCTGACTCGACGGGGTGCGAGGTAGTTTGCAAAGGAGGGCGAGGAGCCTTCCTTTGATGACTTTTACCGCGATTTTCGTCAGTGAAAAGCGCGATCGTACCTCGGGCGACCGCAGTCGCCCGCCCTCATCTTTGGAAAAGAAGAACAATCTCTCAGTCATGGCTGCGCCATGACAGCTCAGACCCTTTCTCGGCGAAGCCAAGCAACGTGCTTCGCGCATTGCTTAATTTTCTTTGCACAAAGAAAAATGAGCCTTTTGGTACTTTTCTTCACAGAAAAGTACGCCCACGTTTCTCGGTGGAGAAAGAAACTTTCACGGGCGATTGCAGTCGCCCGCCTTCTTCTTTCTACGCAAAGAGCCAAGTGCGCGACTGCCGCCCGCTTCTTTTCCGCGCTTTTCTCCGAAAAAAAATCCCATACTGTTTTTATATATTTTTCGTACATTTTCGATTGTATTTTTGCATTGATATACTTTTTTTGAGCATTCAGCACAATCATTTAAACAAAAATAGCGCATAATACACAAAAAAACCGTCGGATTTTTAAATTTTGTGCAGATTTCCCATTGACATTGAGAATAATAAATATTATACTGTAAATGAAATGATGAGATTTTGTCGCGATATTCCGAAAGGAGATATATAATAATGATAAATCTTGAAAAAGAAATACGTGAACAGCCCCATGTTCTCGCTTCGATTGCCGAAGTGAATAAAAAAGCGCTCTCGGAGCTGGCTTCCGAAATGAAAGTCAAAAACATACATAAAATCTATTTTGCAGCCAGAGGCACGAGCGATCATGCCGCCACTTATGCGCAGTATCTTTTCGCGCTTGTATGCGGTATTCCCTGCGGACTCGCTACGCCCTCCGTCATATCAAAATACGGTGCTGCGGTGGATTATTCCGATTCACTCGTGATAGGAATTTCGCAATCCGGTGCGGCTGAAGATGTCATCGCCGTGATATCCGATGCGAAAAAGAGCGGCGCCATCACAGCCGGAATAACAAATATCACCGATTCGCATCTGGCAAAAAGCGTGGATTTCCTTTTTGACTGCCATGCAGGCGCGGAAACAAGCATCGCCGCCACGAAAACTTTCACGGCGCAGATGATGATACTCGCGCTTCTCGCAGCTGAAATTTCCGGAAACAATGAACTGAAAAAAGCCCTTTCCGAAGTGCCGGAAGCAATGAGCGAGCTTCTCTCCTATATGCCCGAAACGCTTTCCGTTCTCACGGCAAAATATAAAGATATGAAAGGCGCCACCACGCTCGGCAGAGGCTTTGCTTATCCGATAGCACTGGAGGGCGCGCTGAAAATCCTCGAAACTAACTGCATAAAAGTACGCGGCTATGCCATATCCGATTTCCATCACGGACCGATAGCCCAGCTTCACAGCGGCGATCCCGTATTTGTAATCTCGCTCGACGGTCCCGTCGCTGACGATACCGACGCGATGATAGCAAGACTGAAAAATATCGGCACGGATATAATCGTGGTTTCCGACAGCGATAAATATTGCGATGACGATACGATAACCACTCTGAAAATTCCGCAGATATCCGCGAGCGGTATCCCGGGAGACGCGCTGAATGTATTCACGGCAGCGACTGTATTCCAGCTTTTTGCCTGCAAACTCGCCGAAAACAGAGGCATCGACCCCGACGAATCCAAAACACTGAAAAAAGTTACTGTAACAGTTTGATTCTCACTCGAAAGAGATAAAATAAAACGCTGCGGCGGCGGCGCTGAGGAAAATTTACATGCCGCCGAGAAAAGGACAGGAAAATGAATTTCGATATGATGCATCCTGCCGATCAGATAGTTATGATCATGAACCGCCTTTATTACTACGGCATGACGACTACCACGGGAGGAAATCTTTCCATCTGTGATTCAGACGGTACGGTCTGGATCAGCCCGAGCGGCATAGATAAAGGCAATCTCCGCCGCGAGGATATCATGCAGATAAAGCCGGACGGCACTATAGTAGGCATTCACCGCCCCTCTGTAGAATATCCTTTCCACTGTGCCATATATAAAAAGCGCCCCGATCTGCGCGCCGTGCTTCATGCGCATCCGCCGGCACTCGTGGCTTTCAGCATAGTACGTCAGATTCCCGATACATCTCTCGTGCCCAATGCCGAAATGCTTTGCGGTGAAATATCCATGGCAAAATACGCTCTCCCCGGAAGCAAAACTCTGGGCGACAATATATCCGCAGAATTTGAACGCGGCATAAATACGGTAATGCTCGAAAATCACGGCGTTGTCGTAGGTGCAAAAAGTCTTTTCGCCGCTTTCATGAGTTTTGAAACTCTTGACTACTGCGCACGCATACAGATAAATGCGAGAACACTCGGTCTTAATCCTCACGGCATTTCCGCAAAGCACATGGAAATTTACAAGCAGAAAACCATGCCGAAAATGGATGAATTTATCCAGACGGAATATTCCAGCGAGGAAAGACAGGTTCGCCGTGAAATGTGCGATCTTATTCACCGCGCTTACGGCAATCAGCTTTTCACCAGCGATCAGGGTACATTCTCATGCAAGCTTTCCGACGGCTCTTTTATAATCACACCTTATGCAAAGGACAGAAAATATCTCGAGCCGGAAGATCTCGTTCATGTAAAGAACGGTATGCGTGAAGCAGGCAAAATGCCTTCACGTTCCGCTCTGCTCCATGCAAAGCTTTATGAAAAGGATCCCGATATAAAAACCGTTATCATTGCTCATCCGCCGCACATCATGGCTTTCGCCGTTACGGATGCGGAATTTGATGCAAGACTCATTCCGGAAAGCTATATCGCTCTCAAACATGTGCGCAAGTATCCTTTCGGTTCTTCATTCTTACAGCCCGATATGCTTGCCGCTGAAATTTCAATCAAAAATCCCGTGGTTATAATCGAAAATGACTGCATTATAGCCGCAGGCACTTCGCTTCTCAATGCGTTTGACAGACTCGAAGTTATGGAGTACAGCGCAAAATCGCTCGTTGAAACAGCCGCTATCGGCGGAGAAGTAGTAAAAATAAGCGATGATGAAGTAAAGGAAATAGAAGTAGCTTTCAATCTTTAATTTCGTTTTTGCAAAGCACGGAAAACAAAATTTATATTTCAAGGAAGGGTACGGTGGAAAAATTATGAACAGTGAATATTTCGGCGAGTTGAGTATCATCGGAATGAAAGGAACGGAAAAATTTCTTTCCAATGTCGATTGGTATTTGAAACAATGGAGAAAAGATGAGGAAAGAGATACTTTTCTTGTCGATGCGGATTGCCCGCGTTTCGGCACAGGCGAAGCAAAAGGCATCATTCATGAAACGCTCAGAGGTCACGACACTTATATTTTCGTCGATCCCTTCAATTACAGTGTAAAATACAATATGTACGGAATGCAGGTTCCGATGAGTCCGGATGATCATTATCAGGATCTGAAAAGAATAATATGTGCCATCGGCGGCAAGGCAAGACGAATTTCCGTAATCATGCCTATGCTTTATGAAGGCAGACAGCATAAGAGAACAGCGAGAGAATCGCTCGACTGTGCAGTCGCGCTTCAGGAAATAGCCTATATGGGCGCCACAAATATCATCACTTTTGATGCGCATGATCCGAGAGTGCAGAATGCGATACCGCGTTGCGGATTTGACGATGTGCGTTCATCCTATCAGATGCTGAAATCGATTTCCAGAGAATATCCCGATATCACATTTGACCCGCAGACCACTATGATAGTTGCTCCCGATGAGGGCGCAATGGGTCGCGCGATGTATTTTTCCAGCGTGCTGAATGTGGAACTCGGCATGTTTTACAAGCGCAGAAATTACAAAGTTATCATAAACGGCATGAACCCGATAGAAGCGCATGAATTTCTCGGAAATTCCGCCGAGGGCAAAGATGTCATAATAGTGGATGATATGATATCCAGCGGCGAATCCGTTCTCGATATAGCCGAGCAGCTCAAAGAAAAAGGCGCGCGCAGAGTATTTGTTTTCTCTACATTCGGTCTTTTCTGCAATGGCTGCGACAAATTCGATGCGGCTTATGAAGCGGGCAAAATAGACAGGATATTTACGACAAATCTGAATTACCGTCCCGATGAAATAATCAATCGTCCGTGGTATACGGAAGTAAATATGTGCAAATATGTTTCTTATATCATAGATGCGCTCAACAGGGACCGCTCTATTTCGGAACTGCTGAACCCGATAAGCCGTATTCATGCTCTCACTGATAAAATAAGAGCAAAGAAATAAAATAAAAGTGGCACGGATTTCCCGTGCCGCTTTTTATTTTATGAAGATGTGAAGCGCTTTTCCGAGAAAAGCGGGAAAAAAGCGGGAAAAAATCGGGCGGCAGTCGCGCAATTGTTTCTTTTCGGAAAAAGAAGATGATGGGCGACTGCGGTCGCCCATGACGGGGCGTACTTTTGCGTGAGAAAAAGTACCAAAAAGTTAGTTTGTTCCCTATGAGGAAACGATCGCGCTGCCCCGTGACCAAAATCGCGGGAAAAGTCATCAAAGGAAGGCTCCTCGCCCTCCTTTGCAAACTACCTCGCACCCCGTCGAGTTAGCC
>CAKRQU010000030.1 GCA_934394585.1 uncultured Eubacteriales bacterium
GCGGCTGACTCGACGGGGTGCGAGGTAGTTTGCAAAGGAGGGCGAGGAGCCTTCCTTTGATGACTTTTGGTACTTTTGGTCACGCAAAAGTACGCCCACGTTCTCCTGCGAGGAGAAAAGTAGCTTTTCTGCGCTTTTGTGAAAAGCGCGATCGTACATCGGGCGGCACCTGCCGCCCGCCCCCCTCTTGGCAAAGATCAAATTTTCGCACAAAAAAACGCAGGGCGCCGCGCCCTGCGTTTTTTTCTTACAACCATTTGAATTTTTCTATCGCATCCGGCAGATTTGCTTTGCGCGAGGCGGAAAGAAAGCCCGAACTGCCTATCACAAACATATCGACGCCCGCCGCTTTCAGCTTCACGAGGTTTTCCTCGCTGATATTGCCGTCCGTTTCTATCGGCATATCGGGATAACCCGCATTTATCAGCATTTTTCTCGCACGCGCCGCCTTTTCGATAGCAGGCTCTATTATTTTCTGACCGGCAAAGCCGGGATTTATCGTCATTATCAATATCCCGTATACAAACGGAAGCACTTCTTCCAGTGCGCAAAGCGGCGTGGCGGGATTTATTGCCGCCAGAGGAAGCGCGCCTGCGTCGCGTATACGGTCTATCGCGCGGCAGAGATGTTTTGTGCTTTCCGCATGAACGGAAACAATATCTCCCTCGCGCAGAGGAAACCATTTTATTTTATCCTCGGGTTTATCTATCATCAGATGTATATCCAGCGGCAAATCCGTTATTTCATGAAGATAGCGGCAATAATCCGTGCCGAGCGTGAAATTCGGCACAAACGAACCGTCCATTATATCTATATGAAGTCCAGCTATTCCCTTTTCTTCAAATATACGGCAGTAATTTTTCGTATCGTCTGGCGAAACGCACATCATCGACGGATATAATTTATTCATTTTTTACTGTTTCCTTTTCTTTTTTTTCATCGCGGCGACGGCTCGGAAAAACATTCCCACCAGCGTATCCATCAGAAATATCGCCAGAGCTATCGATCCGGCTATCAGCAGGGTCTGCGTAAGCGAAGCGCTCGCACGCGGATCGCGCAGAATGAGCAGATGCGCTGTTCTGTAAATGCTGAAACCGGGCACGAGAGGCAATATGCCGCCGAGCAGAAACGATGTCACCGGCGCTTTCAGCACGCGGGCAAATATCTGCGCTATCAGATCCACTATCAGTATCGGAATGAAATTTGCCCAGAAAGTCCCCGCATCGGTATAATTTACGAGAGCCACATATATAGCCCAGCAGATCATGGCATTGAGCGAGCATGGGACAATATGCTTTTTCGGGATTTCAAAAAGTATGGAAAAGCCAGCCATGGAAATAAAAACAAAAATACACTGAATGAAATTCAGATTTCCCACGTCGAAATTCACATCGCTCGTCCATCCGAGCGCGGAACCGAGCAATATGCCCGCGCCGACGCCTATCGCGATGGATACAGCCGAAAGGCTGGCTTCTATGGCGCGCGAAGCGGCGGAAAGATAATCTCCGCAAAGCATATCGCGCACGGCATTTGTTATGGCTACTCCCGGGACAAGCGGCATTATACAGCCGGATATCACGGCGGAAGTAAGTATACCGCCTATCTGCGGCAAATAACGCCCGAAAATAAACGCTATGGCAACAGCCGTAACGGTGACGGTGAGCGCGCAGAGCGTATCCGCTATGACATCTTTGTCAATGAGCGCGCGTAGAAAATAATTTACGAGCCCGAGAAGCAATCCGCATATCAGTCCCGCAAAAAAATCCGGCATACCGCCGCCGAAAGCGACGGACATTCCCGCGCAGGCAAGCATTGTGCCTACAATTTTCAGCTTTTTTGAATAAAGTACTTCCCTTGCGATATGCGCTATATGTGCCTCGGCTTCATCCAGCGTGATTTTGCCGGAGCAGAAATCGCGCGATATTTCGTTTGCTTCACATACGCGGCTCATATTTTTGCCGCCGTCCGGCGTGCGCTTTGTTATGGAAATAGAGCATACACGCGGCTCGGAAAGCGTAAGCATTACGCCCGTAGGCAATACAAATGCGGAATAAACGGAAAAACCCGCCGTGGCAAGAATACGCATCATAGTATCCTCCACGCGATGCGTTTCCGCGCCGCTGCGCAGCATCAATTCGCCTATATCTATCGCCAGATCGGCAAGACGGCGATAATATTCTGTATCGTTGGTTTCCATGACTTCTCCCGAAAAATCTGTTTTTTTCGATAATTATTACGGTATAAATTATTCTATCATATTTTTTCCGCTTGTCAATCTTTTTTAAAATAAAATTTCTTTTTGCTTGACAGATTGAATTATTTCTATTATAATAGTATTTGTATTATAATGACAATGGGCAATCATTGCTTAAAGATACGAAATAAAGAAAAGAAATCGAATTTTTAATTCCAAGGAAAAAGGAGGTGTGCAATTTGCAATACGTATGGTATATAGTAGTAGGTATAGCCGCTCTCGTCGCGGGTATTTTTATCGGCATAATAATGCGTAAAAGCATAGCCGAATCAAAAATAAAAAGCGCGGAAGCGGAAGCCGAAAGGATTATTGAAGACGCCGCAAAAGAAGGCGAAGCCAAGAAAAAAGAAATGATCGTGGAGGCAAAAGAAGATATACTTAAAGCCAAAACCGAAGCCGAACGCGAAAATAAAGAACGCAGGCAGGAGCTTGTAAGACTGGAAAACCGTGCTCTTTCAAAAGAAGAAGCGCTGGACAGAAAGCTGGAAAATTACGAGCGCAGAAGCGAAAATCTCGACAAACGTCTGAAAGATGCGGAAAAAGCGGCGCAGGAAGCGGAAAATCTCAAGGCGGCTCAGCTTGCAAAGCTGGAGGAAATCGCGGGATATTCTGCCGAGGCGGCAAAAGAAGAGCTTGTTTCCAGAATAGAATCGGATGCAAACCGCGAGGCGGCTGTTCGTATAACGCAAATTGAAAATCGGCTCAAGGATGAAGCCGATACAAAGGCAAAAAACATTATTTCTCTCGCTATTCAGCGTCTTTCATCGGATACTGTTTCGGAAACCACTGTTTCCGTGGTGCCTCTTCCCAGTGATGAAATGAAGGGAAGAATCATCGGCAGAGAGGGCAGAAACATTCACAAAATCGAAACGCTTACGGGCGTCGATCTCATTATCGACGATACGCCCGAAGCAATCACGCTTTCATGCTTTGACCCGATCCGTCGCGAAGTCGCCAGACTTACGCTCGAAAAACTTATTTCCGACGGAAGAATTCATCCTTCCAGAATCGAAGAAACCGTCGAAAAATCGCGCCACGAGGTGGAAGCGATTATCAAGCAGGCAGGTGAACGCGCTACATTTGAAGTCGGCGTAAACGGACTCCATCCCGATCTCGTCCGTTTTCTCGGCAGACTTAAATTCCGCACGAGCTACGGGCAGAATGTGCTCGCACATTCCATAGAGGTGGCTCATCTGTGCGGTATAATAGCAAATGAACTCGGCGTGGACAGTGTTCTTGCAAAGCGTGCGGGGCTTCTGCACGATATAGGCAAGGCGCTCACGCAGGAAGTGGAAGGTTCGCATATTCAGCTCGGCGTGGAAATAGCCAAGAAATATAAGGAAAGCAAGGCTGTTATTCATGCGATAGAAGCGCATCACGGCGATGTGGAACCGCAGACCGTGATCGCGGTGATAGTACAGGCGGCAGATGCCATTTCGGCAGCCCGTCCCGGAGCGCGTCGCGAAGATCTGGAAAGCTATATCAAACGCCTGCAGCGTCTTGAAGAGATTTCCAACAGCTTCCCCGGCGTAGAGAAATCTTATGCTGTTCAGGCAGGCAGAGAAATCCGCATAATGGTTAAACCCGAGCAGGTAAATGATGACCGCATGATAATAGTGGCACGCGAAATCGTGAAGAAGATCGAGGAGGAACTCGAATACCCCGGTCAGATAAAGGTAAACGTGATACGCGAAAGCCGCGCAGTGGAATACGCAAAATAAAATTTTCGGTTTTAAAAAGGCAGAAATCCGCATGGATTTCCGCCTTTTTGTTTTGCGGGGGTGCTTTCCTTTACAAAGGAAACGAAAGTGTGCTTTTAATGAAAAGTACCAAAAGGCTTGATTTTCTTTGTGCAAAGAAAATTAGCAATGCGCGGAGCGCGTTGCTTCGGCTCCTCTGTGCAAGGGGAGCTGGCATGGCGTAGCCATGACTGAGGGATTGTTCTCCTCCCACAGGAGAAACGAAGGTCGCGCTTTTCACTGACGAAAAGCGCGGGAAAAGTCATCAAAGGAAGGCTCCTCGCCCTCCTTTGCAAACTACCCCGCACCCCGTCGAGTTAGCCGCGGAAAGTAATGCGCGGCAAGTATGTGCTATAGATGGCAAATCAAAAAGCTTTAGTCTATCTCTCCGCGTATCATCAGCCATACCGCGCGTGCGAACAAAGTACACCGCAAAAAGCGAGCAGATTCGACGGGGTGGGCGGTGCCACGCCGAAGCCGAAGCTACGCTCCCGTCTTAGCTAAAACTCCACCCATGCGAGCATGGCTTGATGGACATCGAGTCGGGGCGGCAAAGCTAAAGTCTGAACAGACAAAAGTCTGTGTTAAGTGTGGGTCTGAACCATACTTTCGGTTTAGTCTACGGTCGGACTATCGGGGCAGTATGTTCGCACCAGTCGCCGCGAGGCGACAGAAGGTGTTTAAAAGAGGAATTCTTTCCTCTTTTTGACTTTTGGTACTTTTCGTCAGTGAAAAGTACACCCCGTTTCCTTCGTAAAGGAAAGAAACATTTTCCCGCGCTTTTCGTCAGTGAAAAGCGCGACCCCCGTCCACGGGCGACCGCAGTCGCCCGCCCCCTCTTGGCAAAGAGAAACTTTTTCTGCGCTTTTATAAAAAGCGCGACCCACGTTTCTCCTTGCGGAGAAAAAACAATCCCTCAGTCATGGCTGCGCCATGCCAGCTCAGACCCTTTCTCGGCGAAGCCAAGCAACGTGCTTCGCACATTGCTTAATTCCCTTGCACAAAGGAGCCGTTTTGTTTCTTTGCCCAAAGAAAAGAGCACGGGCGACCGCAGTCGCCCGCTTTCCCCTGTGCTTTTTCGGTAAAAAACACACCTTTTCATTGCTTCAGCGCGTTTTTCATTTTCAAAACAGCGCTTTCTATCATTTCCGATATGTATTTTTCCGTGAAAATTCCGCGCAGAAATGCCGGAAGCTTCGCCGAAAATGCCGCAAAAACCTCCGCAAATTTTGCCTTCCCTTCTCCGGAACCGAAATTCTTTTCGGCTTCACATACCAGCATATAAATTATACGTCGCGCATGATTTTTATATCCGCAAAGAAAAAGAATGCCGGCAAAAACAAGAGAGCCGACAAACGCACATACAAGAAAAATATTTTCAGTGAAAAATTCCGTAAAATATCAACTCCTTTTCATATAAATTTTATCAGTGCGGTGACCAGTCCGCCGAAAAGCGCACCGCATACCGCCGTTATTATCGATGTTATGATACTGCCCAGCCGTTTCTGCGGGCGACTTTCTATTTCCGAAAGCCGCGCGTCATGGACGGTCAGCTCTTTATTCATAAATTCCATTTGCGCGACCATTTTGGCTATGTTTTCATTTTGCTTGTGTATTTCGCAAGCGATTTCTTCCAGTCTTTCTATCCTGTGAGAATTGCTTTTTGCCCGCGCTCCTATTTCGGCTATCAGCCGTTCATTTACTATTGGTATCGTCTCCTTTCTTTGGAATTCTGCCGCAATGCTTGCCAAGGCAAGACTTTTGCCCCGCAGTCTTGCTGCATATATTCTACCATAAGCAAAAATGCTTGCTCGCAAGGGCATTTTTGCGCAGCCGTCAATTATGCAGCCACGCGAAAGCGTGGGGCGGCATAACCGCAGGCGCTACTGCCAAAGATTTTGCCCCGCAGTCTTACTGCATATATTCTACAATAAGCAAAAATGCTTGCTTGCAAGGGCATTTTTGCGCAGCCGTCAATTATGCAGCCACGCGTAAGCGTGGGGCGGCGCCTGCCGCAAGACTTGCATCAGCAAGTCTTACTGCATATATTATAACACAAAATCCCTAAAAAGTCAAACATTTGTTCGCATTAAGCGCAAAATATTTCCCGCTTCCCCATTTTTGCGTATAAAATCAAAACCGAAACGGTATCAAAAAATATCCACAAAAAAATTTGCGAAAAATCGGAAATTTCCTCTTGTAAAACTCTTGAATTTATGCTATAATAAAAAATTGAAAAAAACACAAGCGTCGCACTGCGGCGGGAACGGAGTAAAAAATGGGTCAGCTTCACGTTATCGATCATCCCCTTATTCAGCACAAACTTACTTACATGAGAAAAAAGGAAACCGGTTCAAAGGATTTCCGCATTCTTCTCGATGAAATTTCCATGCTCATGGGCTATGAAGTCACAAGAGATCTTCCGCTTTGCGACTACGAAATAGAAACGCCTATCACAAAAATGACAGGCAAAGTTATTTCCGGCAAAAAGCTCGCCATCATACCGATACTCCGCGCAGGTCTGGGCATGGTAAACGGTATGCTGGAGCTCGTCCCCGTAGCAAAAGTGGGACATATCGGTCTTTACCGCGATCCCGAAACACACAAACCCGTGGAATATTACTGCAAACTGCCCACAGATATCGGCGAAAGAATAGTAATCGTGGTTGACCCCATGCTGGCGACGGGCGGCAGTGCTTCCGACGCTATCACAATGCTCAAAAAACGCGGCTGTACAAACATCCGTCTGATGTGCCTTGTTGCCGCTCCCGAAGGTGTTGCGGCTGTTCAGGCAGCTCATCCCGATGTGGATATATATACCGCCGCTCTCGATGAAAAGCTCAATGAGCATGCTTACATTGTTCCGGGTCTGGGCGATGCGGGCGACAGACTTTTCGGCACAAAATAAACTTTTTAAATAAAAATTTTACAAAATGTATTGACAGGACGGCACTATTGTGCTAAACTGTTATAGCAAAAACAAAGCAGAACTCTCTGTTCTCACCGCACCGATTTCGTTCGCGCGCGGTATAATACCGATTTTCACGGCACTTTTGCCGATATTATCGCTATTTTTATGCGGAGAGCTCTTTGCTTTCCGCATTTTTTTAATTTATTTTTTGGAGGTGCTTACGATAAGCAAGCAGGAACATCTCATCAATGAGGAAATCAATGTACCCGAGGTTCGCCTGATAGGAGCGGACGGAGAGCAGATCGGTGTCGTACCGACAGCAAAAGCACAGGAGCTTTCCATAGAAAAGGAATTGGATCTCGTAATGATAGCGCCGCAGGCGACTCCGCCCGTGTGCCGCATAATGGACTACGGAAAATTCCGTTTCGAACGCGACAAACGCGAAAAAGAGGCAAAGAAAAAGCAGCAGGTGATCGAAGTAAAGGAAATTCAGCTTTCCTGCAAGATAGGCGATCACGATTTGCAGACCAAGCTCAATCATGCACACAGATTTCTCAATGCCGGAAACAAAGTGAAGGTGGTTCTCCGTTTCAACTGGAGAGAGCTTCGCCATCCCGAATTGGGTCAGGCTGTGCTTGAAAAATTTCAGGCAGGTTGCGAAGGCGTGGGCGCGGCTGATAAAAAAGCTGTTCTCGAGGGCAGAAATCTCACATTGTTCTTATCTCCCGTAAAAAAATAAAATAAAACACAATATACCGAAAGGACGAAAAACAGTCATGGCAAAGATTAAAACTCACAAGGCTACAGCCAAAAGATTTTCTATCACAAAAAACGGCAAGGTTAAAATGAATTCTTCATTCCGCCGCCACAAACTCGGTCTGAAAACTCCGAAGAGAAAAAGACAGCTCAGACGCAATGCTTACCTGAGCGCTTCTTTCGAAAACACTATCAAGACGCTCATTCCCAACAAATAATTTCGAGTAATACAGGAGGAAACATAAGATGGCAAGAGTAAAAGGCGCGATGATGACTCGCAAAAGAAGAAATAAAGTTTTAAAGCTCGCTAAAGGTTACTGGGGCGCAAAGAGCAAGCATTTCAAAATGGCTAAACAGGCCGTAATGAAGAGCGGCAATTATGCTTTCGCCGGCAGAAAACAGAGAAAGAGAGATTTCCGCAGACTTTGGATTGCAAGAATAAATGCGCAGGCTAAAGTAAACGGAATGAACTATTCCACATTTATGTGCGGACTCAAGAGAGCAGGCATCGATCTCAACAGAAAAATGCTCGCTGAGCTTGCTGTAAACGATAAAGAAGCTTTCGCTTCGCTCGTTGCTACAGCCAAAGCCGCTCTTTAATCCGAATTATTGTACGCAAACAAAAGTTGGCGGCAGAGGCTTCTTCGCTTCTGTCGCTTTTTGGTACTTTCGTGCGGAAAAAGAAGGGGAAGCGGGCGACTGCGGTCGCCCGTAGCAGGTCGCGCTTTTTGTAAAAGCGTGGGAAAAGATACTCTGTCCCCCGCGAGGGGACGAAGGTGTACTTTTCTATGAAGAAAAGTACCAAAAGGAAGTTTCTCTTTGCCCAAAGAGAACGGGGTCGCGCTGCCCCGTGACCAAAAGCGCGGCAAAAGTCATCAAAGGAAGGCTCCTCGCCCTCCTTTGCAAACTACCTCGCACCCCGTCGAGTTAGCCGCAGAAAGTAATGCGCGGCAAGTATGTGCTACAGATAGCAAAGCAAAAATGTTTTTGTCTATCTCTCATCACATCATCAGCCATACCGCGCGTGCGAACAAAGTACGCCGCAAAAAGCGAGCAGATTCGACGGGGTGGGTTGGCTCCCGCCACGGCTTTTGATACACTTCCCACTGTAGACTAAACTCCGACGGAGCGAGCATGACTTGATGGACATCGAGTTGGGGCGGCTAAAGCCAAAGTCTGCACAGGCTAAAGTCTGTGTTAAGCGGGGATTTGAGCCGCGCTTCCGGTTTAGTCTATGGTCGGACTATCGGGGCAGTATGTTCGCACGAGTCGCCGCGAGGCGACAGAAGGTGTTTAAAAGAGGAATTGACACATACGCGCAGCGTGTGTGTCGGCGTCGCCGAGACAGGAGTTAATACCTTCCTCTTTTTGACTTTTGGTACTTTTCTTCATAGAAAAGTACACCCGCGTTTCCTTCGTAAAGGAAACGAAACATTTCCTGCGCTTTTGTGAAAAGCGCACCACATTTGTTTCTTTTATAAAGAACCCACAACACAAGGAGAATTTCATGAGAAAAATTTCGGATTTTCCATACATATCCTCGCGGACAAATGCAAAAATCATCGAAGCGGCAAAGCTCTGCGACAAAAAGCACCGCGACGCATCGCAAAAATTTGCTTTTGAAGGCATAAAACTGCTTTGCGACGCGTGCGGCAGCGGATTTTATCCCGAAACAGTATTTATCACGGAAAATGCCGCCGCGAAATTTGAGCGCGAAATAGATGCATGCCGAATCGAAGAAAAAATAACCGTGGTTTCCGATGCCGTATACGAAAAGCTGTCTTTTGAAAACTCTCCGCAGGGGATTTTCTGCATAGCGCCGTATATTTCTTTCGCAAAAGAACCCGCGGCAAACGAAACGGTGATTTTTCTCGACAATATCGGGGACCCGGGCAATCTCGGCGCTATTCTCCGCAGTGCGGACGCCTTCGGCGTGGGCAAGATTTATATTTCAAAAGGAAGCGCCGATCTTTTCAGCCCGAAAACAATACGCGCCTGCATGGGCGCGGCTTTCCGCGTGAATACCGAAACGGAATGCAATCTGACAGAAAAAATTGCAGAAATGCGCGCTTTCGGCAGAAAAATTTATGCCGCAATGCTCGATGAAAGCGCCATGACGCTCTGCGAGGCGGCAAAAATACCCGGCGCGGGATTTGTGATAGGAAACGAAGGACACGGCGTTTCCGCGGCAGTGCGCGAAGCATGCGACGGCGCCGTATATATCCCCATGCGCGAGGGCGGCGTGCAATCGCTGAATGCGGCTGTGGCGGCGGGCATCATCGTATGGGAAGCCTGCGGCAGAAAATAAAAAACATTTACGGAAAGGAAGCGGTTTTGTGAAAAAAGAAGATTTACTTTATTATATCTGGCTTTCCCTGCGTTGCGGCGCGGGAAGCGAGGCGGGTGCCTTTATGATATCGACATTCGGTTCGCCGCGCGATGTTTATAATGCGAAAAGAGAAGAAATCGCAAGCGTATGCGAATCGGAAGCCACGGCAGACGCTCTTTGCGACAAAGATATGCGCATGCCGAAGAAAATTCTTTCCTACTGCATGGAAAACGGCATCGGCATACTCACATGCGACAGCGAATATTATCCTTCTAAACTGAAAAATATATATGCAAAACCTATAGTGCTTTATTGTCGCGGAAAGCTTCGCGATTTCGACAAAAATGTGCTTATCACATGCGTCGGCACGAGAAAATGCACCGATTACGGCAAAAGCATGGCTTATAAAATGGGCGCGGAGCTTGCTATGGGCGGCGCTTTTGTCGTGAGCGGAATGGCTCTCGGCATAGACAGCATGAGCCAGCGCGGCGCGCTTTCCGTTTCGGGTTATACCGTGGCGGTGCTCGGTTGCGGTATAGATGTTATCTATCCGCCGGAAAACAAAGCTCTGTATGACGCCATCGCCGAAAACGGTCTGATAATAACGGAATTTGCGCCCGGCACAGAACCTTATGCCAAAAATTTTCCCATAAGAAACAGGATAATGAGCGGCATATCAAACGGCACCGTGGTAATAGAAGCAGGCAAATCCAGCGGCGCGATGATTACCGCGGAAAAAGCCACGGAGCAGGGCAAACCGCTTTTTGCCGTGCCGGGCGATGTCGGTTCGAGCGGGAGCGACGGCACAAACGATCTCATCATGCGCGGTGCGAAGCTTGTCACCTGCGCAAAAGACGTGCTTTGTGAATATGAATTGCTTTATCCGCAGAAAATATTCACCGAGAAAATAAAAACCATTCATTTCGTAAAGAAAAGCGGCACCAAAATAGCTTATATACAAGAAGAGCCGCCAAAAGAAGAGTCAAAGCCCGAAAAGCCCGCCACCAAAAAGAAAGCCGCAAAGAAAACGGCGGAGGAAAACGAAGTAAAAGAAATTCCGGAAGACATGGAGCGCGAGCAAAAAAATATTCTGCTCTGCCTGACGCTGCCGATGACGGCGGATGAAATCTCAGCGGAATACAAAAAGCGTTTTCCCGAAGGAATAGGCGAGGCGGATTTGCTTTCCGCGCTTACAATGCTGGAAATTGACGGTTTTCTGGAGGCAGGCGCCGGCGGAAAATATCGCCGTACATAAAAATTACACATTCACGATACAAAATTTATCTTGACATACGGGATAAAATCGTGTATAATAGCCTCTGCACAATGTAAAAATATAAGATATTTTCTCACATACATTTTTGAAAACGACAAGGAGATAAAATTTCTGATGCGAAATCTTGTTATTGTGGAATCGCCTTCAAAAGCGACGACAATAAATTCCTATCTCGGTAAGGATTATAAAGTAGTGGCGTCGGTCGGTCACGTCCGTGATCTGCCGAAAAGCTCTCTCGGCGTAGACATAGAAAACGGTTTCAAACTGAAATATATAAATATAAAAGGAAAAAGCGAGCTGATAAATCAGCTGAAAAAAGACGCGAAAGCGGCTGATATGATTTATCTCGCGACCGACCCTGATCGCGAGGGAGAAGCCATTTCATGGCATCTTGCCTCTGTGCTCGGCGTGGAGGAAAGCAAAATCCGCCGCGTGGCTTTCAATGAGATAACGAAAAACGTCATCCTCAGCCAGATAGAAAATCCGCGCGACATAGATATGAATCTCGTGAATTCCCAGCAGGCGCGCCGCGCTCTGGACAGAATAGTCGGCTATAAACTCAGTCCGTACCTGTGGAAAACGATAAAAAGCGGACTTTCCGCCGGCAGAGTTCAGTCGGTAGCCACGAGGCTCATCGCCGAACGCGAAGCGGAAATAAAAGCTTTTGTCCCCAGTGAATACTGGACAATAGATGCCGAGCTGGAAACAGCGCATTCGCACGCGATAAAGGCGAAATTTTACGGCACGGCGGACGGCAAAAAGGAACTTTCCTGCGAAGCCGATGCAAACGCAGTGCTCGACGCATGCCGCGGCGGCGAATTTACCGCCGTTTCCGTAAAGCGCGCACAGAAAAGCAAATCGCCCATGCCCCCCTTTACGACATCGTCGCTTTTGCAGGAAGCGTCAAAACGCCTCGGTTTCCAATCGAAACGTATTATGCGCGTGGCGCAGGAGCTTTACGAGGGCATAAATCTCGGCGAAAAATTCGGCGGCAGTCACGGTATCATCACCTATATGAGAACAGACTCGCTCCGTATATCCGATGAAGCGGCGGAAGCGGCAAAAAAATATATCGTGGATAAATACGGCAAGGAATATTACCCGCCCAAGCGCAGAATATTCAAAACAGGCGCAGAAGCGCAGGACGCGCACGAAGCCATCCGTCCCGCGGATATGAGTTTTGAGCCGGACGCCATAAAGAAATCGCTCACGAGCGACCAATATAAGCTTTATAAGCTCGTATGGGACAGATTTGTGGCGAGCCAGATGAAAAATGCGGAATTCAATACGCTGAATGTGGAAATAGGTTGCGGCGATTATATATTCCGCTCCGGTGAAACCACGATAAAATTCAAAGGTTATCTCACCGCTTATGACGACGGCGAAACAGAGCTCGGCGAGCTTTACGACATAAGCAAAGGCGAAAAGCTCACGCTGAAAAATCTGCTGCCCAAGCAGAATTTCACCGATCCGCCTTCTCATTATACGGAAGGTTCGCTCATCAAGGTATTCAAAGAAAAAGGCATCGCGCGCCCCAGCACTTATGCTTCCACCATCACCACGATAATAGATCGCGGTTATGTGGAGCGCGATAAAAAACTGCTGAAAAGCACTCCTCTCGGCGAAGCTATGGTAGAGCTGATGAAAAAGAATTTCCCGCATATTGTCGATTACAAATTCACGGCAAATATGGAAGATGATCTGGATGAAATAGCCGGCGGCGAAGAAACTTACGAAGAAGTTCTGACCAAATTTTACGGCGATTTCGAAAAAACTCTCGAAAAAGCACAAAAACATATCAGTGAAAACAAAGTGGAAGTTCCTCTCGAGGAATGTGATATAATATGTGAAAAATGCGGCGGGAAAATGGTCATCCGCAAAGGACGTTTCGGCAGATTTGCCGCCTGCGTGAATTATCCCGAATGCAAATATACCGTGGCTGTGGATGCAAATAATCAGCCGATAAAGCGCGAAAAGGCAGAGCCTGAAAAAACCGATATGAAATGCGAGCTTTGCGGCAGTGATATGGTAATCCGCGCGGGACGTTTCGGCAAATTTTATGCATGCAGCAATTTCCCGAAATGCAAAAATACAAAACCGATACGCGAGCATATCGGCGTGAAATGCCCGAAATGCGGCGGCGAAATAGTAAAAGGTTTCGGCAAAAATCACAGTGTTTTCTACAGCTGTGAAAACTATCCGAAATGCGATTTTTCATCATGGGATATGCCCACAAATGAAAAATGCCCGAAATGCGGCGGCATGCTTTTTGTAAAGAAAGGCAAGGAATATAAATACTGCGCGGCGGATGGCTGCGGCTATAGTGAAGCCCCCGAAAAAACAAAATAATGTGAATGCAAAAACAGACTGCCGTCGGCAGTCTGTTTTGTATATGTGGGGGGTGCGGGGATTATTTATTTTCGATAAATTCGGCTTTACTGGGACTGTAGTTAGATACAATTTTAAAACCGTTCAAAGGTTTGTCAAACTGTTGTGTGTATGTGCAAGTATTTCCCGTGATTGTATATGTAGATTTTCCGGAAGATCTTGCATTATCGAATGTAGCATAGAATACTCTGCCATTGCTGCAAGTCATGTTAGTAGCAGTGTTATTTTTAATTGTCACATTGGTTCGAATGTCTGTGGTGGAATAATTGTTGCCGACAGTACTTATTCTGAGCATACCGCCTGTGTTATCCGCGGTATTACCGCTGATTTCTACGTTACCAGCTACATCGTCAAATCTTATGGCGTGTTCACTTAAATTAGTGAACTTGCAATTTGTTATTGTAATATTGCGCGCTCTTCCGCCAAATACAGCATAGCGACAATTCGTAAATTCGCAGTTTTCAATTACCAGACCGTCCATATAAGCAACGGTTTCCTTTTCAGAAATATTGCCACTTACAGCTACACCAAAGCGCTTAATTGCGTCCTTGTCCTCCTCTGTAGATTTGCTCAGATCAAATTTGCAATTTCTGAATGTAATATTCGAGCACTGAGAATAGCCGTAACTTGATGTCGACTGACCAATTACTACCTGATCAGTGAATGTGATGCCTTCAAAAACTATGCCGTCAAGTGTAATTTTGCTTGCAGATGTTTCACTATAAACCTTCAGACTATCTACTGTAACACCTTCAGCCGCCTTGAATGTAACATTCTTCAGTGTAGTTGGTTCGGTAGTCGTGAAATCTACCTTGCCGTCTTTGCAAAGAGTGATAGTGTCGCCTGCTTTAGCATCTTTTATTGCATCTGCAAGAGTGTCGTAAGCCTTGCCGTTGACTGTCATGGCAGGAGCCTCGACAAAAGTAGCTACATTGATTGTATAGTCTGCGCGGACAACCATTTCGCCGCTTTCGTTGAGTGCCGCTACTATTTCAGCTGTCTTTGCAGGCTGGCGCCAGTCATCTGCTGCGAGTCCGTTTACCAAGACTATTCTGCCTTCAGTTTTGAGCTGGGGAATGAGGGTTTCGTCTACATATTTGCCGAAATCTGCTCCGCTGAATGCCGGAAATTCTCCGTCGTATTTCATTACGCGACCTGCGCTCGCGCTGTATCCGTGGAGATAAACATCGCTTCCGCTATGAGAGAAAACAAGCAGATCGGCATTGTTTTCGCCCTCTTCTCTGGTGAGTATGTCTGCGAGCATCGCTGTTATCAGATTTTTAGCATCTGCCTGCGCTTTTGCTTCGTTCGCTTTTTTCACGAGGTTTGCATAAGTCGGGATCAGCACAGCAGCAAGTATTGCGATGACTGCGATGACAATTACCAGCTCTACAATCGTGAAACCGCGTTTTTGATTGTTTCTTTTCATAAGAGTCTTTCTCCTTATTTAAATAATATTTTTATATTTCCCCGTTATCGGGGTAAATACCATAGTTACTTCGCGGTGGTCGCACCGCGTGGACAACCCTTCCACCGCTTCGCGGTCCGTGCCGCGCAAGGCGAAAATCCCGCAAAAATTTAAGCAGGCAGAGCTGCACGAAAAAATTCGTGCGGCTCTGCCTGCTTATTTAATTACATATATTTAATTTTTGTGCAACAAAAGAATCGCTTACAAAGCGATATAAATAGGTCTGTCTGTCTGTCTGTCTGTCTGTCTGTCTGTCTGTCTGTCT
>CAKRQU010000031.1 GCA_934394585.1 uncultured Eubacteriales bacterium
GGAGCGACTGACGGAATATTACGCAAAAGCCATGATGACAAAGCCGATGAAATGGTTCTGCCGCAGGAGCGGAAAGAACAAATTCACCGAAAAGGACATTGCCGGCATGAAATCCACCGCCGCGCTGAGAGCCGCCGACCGGAACCCTTATTCGTGGAACATGGAGTTTTACGAATATCCGGACGGCAGCGGCTACGAGGGGCGATTCACCAAGTGCGGCATCTGTGTGCTGATGAAAAAGCTGGGGCTATATGACCTCACTCCCGCGCTGTGCCGTCTGGACTATACCATGAGCGAAGCCGGCGGAGTGACCGACTTTGTGCGGCAGTACACTCTCACCTCCGGCGGACCGTACTGCGACTGCGGATACAAGAAGAAACTTTAAGCGGGAGGTAAAACGATGAAAGAAAGCTACCTTACAAAAGCGTTCCGAAAAACGGTGCGTGAAAGATTTCCGAAACAGGAAGCCATGCTGAATTCCGCTTTTGAAAAGAGGTTGGGCGAGCTGCGTTCGGAGCACGCCGGAGCGAGCAAGGAAAGACTGCGACACCTCGAAAGCCAGATCATGCCGGGCATTGCAATCTATGAGACCCTTCAGACCGTCATGCCGAAAAATGAAGCTCTTGATATTATTCACAGCTATGTGGAAGAGAGGGCATATCGGCTGAAAAAAACCTTTCTGCGACTGATGCGCATCCCGGGACTGTATAAAAAGGTACCGGGCATCTTCGCCACGAAGACGCCAAAGTTCTTCGGAATTTCGGCGGGCTTTGAGGCAAATGAAATCCGGACGACCGGCGGTGTGTGGCGTATCGATATGACAAGATGCCCGTATCACGACGAATGTGTGCGCTACGACTGCCCCGAGCTTTGCCACTGCTTCTGTGACAGCGACGATATCACCTATGATGGACTTCACCCGAAGCTCGTCTGGCATCGGACGAAAACGCTGGGGCGCGGCGACGACCGCTGCGACTTTTGCATGAAGATCATTAAATAGAGGCATAGGAATAAAGAAAATGAAGAAAGAAGAACAAGGAAAGTTTATCCTATGCTGCATTCTCGGCGCGATCGGCGGGATATTGATGGCTGCCGTTTATGAGAGAAAGCACACTTTATTAAAAAGGAGTCTTGAACATGAAACCTGATTACAAAAACTGGATCCCCAAGGGAATGCTGTTTTCGCTCATCGCGGGAACGGTGCTGTCCCTTGCGCTGCTGCTCGTTTTCGGCGTATTCGGTATCGGAGTGAGCGGAAAGCTGCGCATTGCGCTGGGCGTGGTATTCGGAGTCGCCTTTGCCGTCTGTGCAAAGTACACCCAGTGGTGCGTGTATGCCTATCGGAGCTTTTCCTATGACGGCGAGCGCAAGCTTTCAAAGCAGATCATTGAAGGAACGGCAAGTTATATCACCCTGCCGGAGGGCGGCGTGGGACTGGACATCGGCTGCGGCAGCGGTGCGCTGACTATCGCCTGTGCAAAGCGCAATCCGCAGGGGAAAATGGTCGGTATCGACCGTTGGGGTAAGGAATATGCCTCCTTCAGCCTGCCGCTGTGCGAAAAAAACGCCGCGGCGGAAGGCGTGAAAAACGCTTCGTTCCGACGCGGGAATGCAGTGAAGCTGGATTTCCCCGACGAGAGCTTCGACGCGGTGACCAGCAACTATGTCTATCATAATATCACAGGGGCAGACAAGCAGGCGCTTCTGCTGGAAACACTGCGCGTGCTGAAAAAGGGCGGAACATTTGCCATTCACGACCTGATGTCACCCCGCAGATACGGCGATATGCAGGCGTTTATCCAAAGGCTCATGGACATGGGCTATGAGCGTGTGGAACTGATTGACACGACCGACGGCACCTTTATGACACCGAAGGAAGCCGGACGCCTGATGCTTCGCGGTTCAACATTGCTGGTAGGAAGAAAGTAATCGGTGTGGAATCCGTTTGCGGTCTGCTTCTGAAACTTGTCTGACAGAGAACCATGCCGGCGGCAATCGACAGCGAATACTACGACGATTCCATTACGTGAAACAGAAAACAGAGAAGCCCGTATCGTTCAATGGCTGATACGGGCTTTTTTGTATCAAGAAAACCACCCGCTAAGCGGGTGGTTCCGGAAAGGCTTTTGCCGCTGACTCCGTCTCGGCGACGCCGTTCAGAGGTGGCTCCGCCACCCTGAACCCTCCTCTTTGTCATTCAAAAGCGCGATCGTTTCCCTATAAGGGATAAAGCAACTTTTTGGTACTTTTGGTCACGCAAAAGTACACCTCGTTTCCTTTGGAGGAAAGTAACTTTTGTTTATTTGCCCAAAGAAAAACGAGCACGGGCGGCGCATGCCGCCCGCTTCTTTTCCAGCGCTTTTATGGAAAAGCGCGTCCCTCTTCTTGGGTAAGAAAAATTATTCCTCCGCGCCCGTCGTGCCGACCCAGCTGACCGTGCCGTCATTTTGCGACACGGTAAAGCTTTTGCGGATGTAGTCTATTATTTCGCTCGTATTTTCGGCTTGGAAAAACATTATCGTGCCTTCGCTCCCATCCGTGCGATGTCCCGTGGCGCTGTAAATGAGCACATATCCGTTGTCAAAAACAGCGGTGCGGCTCCATGCCGCGGCTTCGCTTTCCATAGTTATCATCGCGTATCGGCGTGCGCCGGATAATGCTCGTGATATGAAATCGTAATCCGAAAGCGATCTTCTGCCCTCAAAAGATACTAGCATATCAAAAAGCACAGATGCACGCTCCGCATTCATTTCATAATGTGTGGAATTTCCGTCCTTCAGATCGTATGTGAAAAACCCCGTTATACTGCCGTAATCTTTTGCGGCGGATTTTTCGAAATATTCCGTTACGAAAGCCGCATCGATGCTTGGATTAAGATATCTGTAGTAGCAGTTTTCTTTGCTCACATCGCTTTTTTCGAGATATCGCAGACATACGGCGACTTCGGACGAAACGCCTTTTATTTCGTAAATTTCGGCTTTTTTATATGCGACTTTTTCATTTTTATTTTTGATATAATCGTGCAGATATTGTTTCACGGTCACTTCGCCGATTTTGTTTCCCACGATATCCTCTTCTATCGTTCTGCCGCACATATAGGAGGAATACGGCGAATCCTGAATATCGTAATACCATGCGCTCGCGAGCGCCGTTTCACCTTTTATGCCCAGCATGTATTTTATCCCCGTGAGCGTGATTTTCGCATCGGGCTCGGGTTTTGGCTGCTGTGTATTTTTAATAAACGGCAGAGCGCATATAATCAGCGCGAGGCATGCGGCGACGGCGGAAACTTTGATTATGAAGCCGCGGCGGTTGCGATTTTTTTTCGGCGCGGCTTGTGCTATCATATCGTCGTCCGCTTCGCCTATCGCCTCTGCAAGTCTGAATTCTTTTTTCATATTATTATCCCCTCTCTCTCCAGATATTCTTTCAGCTTTTTTCTTGTTCGCGAAAGTGTAAGCGAAACTCCCGCCGCGGTTATACCCGCGCCGCGGGCTATTTCTTTTACGGAAAGAAAATACCAGTATCTCTGCATGAAAATCACGCGCGTTTTTTCGGGAAGCGAACGCAAAAATCCGTTCACGGCGTTTCGCATGGCGATTTCGTCCGCCATATCGCCGTTTCCGTCCGGTATGCATTCGCAAAGCTCATCGAGTGATGCGGGCATATTGCTTTCGCCGCGCTTTTTTGTTTTGCCTTCGCGCAGGCGGTTCAGCGCCGCATTCCGCGTCAGCTTGCCTACGTATGCGGCGAGATTTTCGGGATTTTGCGGCGGAATGCTGCTCCACGCTTTCATATATGCGTCGTTTACGCATTCGGCGGCATCCTCCGCGGACGACAGGATATTATATGCTATGGTATTGCAGTATCCGCCGTATTTTTTCTGCGTTTCTTCGAGTGCACATTGCGAACGAGCAAAGTAAAGCTCCACTATGGCTTTGTCTTCCATATCACACCTCCGTTTTCGTTTTTGTCGGGATATCCTTCACCTATATACACACGAAAATCGCGGCGAAATTAACGCGAGCCGCGCATTTTTTTGAAAAATCATAAAAACCGTGCGCAAAAAACGGATGATTTCATCGGCGCACGGTGATTTTTTTATTTGGTTTTATCCATACAAAAGGCGAGAGCCTTTGTCGCGCATTCGGCGGCGTCGGCTGTATATGCGTCGGCTCCCGTTTCGGCAAAAAGTGCCTCGGGTATATATGCTCCGCCCGTCATAATATATATTTTGTCGCGCATGCCTTCTTTTTTGCAAAGCGAAACTATTTCCTTTGTTTCGGAAACGGCGGGGGAGAGCACTGCGGAGCAGCATATCACCTGCGCGCCTTTTTGCTTTGCCGCGAGGACGAAATCGGCGGCGCATACATCTGTGCCGAGATCTATCACGGAAAGTCCTTTTCCTTCGAGCATGATTTTTACGAGATTTTTGCCGATATCATGAAAATCTCCTTTTGCCGTGCCGAGCACGACGGTTCCCGCGCCCTTTTTTTCGAAATCGGAAAGATACGGCGAAAGCGCCGTCATGCCGGCTTTCATCGCGCGTGAGCAGAGGAGCACCTCGGGCACGAAAATTTCGTTTTTGCCGAAACTTTTGCCCACTGCTTCCATACCGTCGGTGAGTGCGGCGAGTATTTCCGATGCGGGTATGCCGCCTGCCTGCGCGCTCAGAACGAGCGAGGAAACAGCCTCGCTTTTTCCTTTTCGGATACTATCGGATATTTCTTTTTTCAGCAGTGATTTATCCGTCATTTTCCCCACCTTTTTCACGGAATTTATGCGGGGTCATGCCCTCGCTTTTGCGGAAAACTTTATTGAAATAGCTCTGGTCGGTAAAGCCGACGAGCCGCGATATTTCCGCTATGCTCATATCGCCCGAAAGCAGGAGCATTTTGCTTTTGTCCACGCGCACTCTGTTTAAAAAATCGCAGAAACCGCAGTTCATTTCCTCGCGGAATATCCTGCCGAGATGCGACGGCGAAAGGCAGACGAGCGCGGCGGCATCGGAAAGCGATATTTTGTGCATGTAATTTTCGCGGACAAAAGAGACTGTTTTCGATATCACGGCGGCGTGCTTTGTCTTTGCCGCGCCGAAAGTCGCGTCGATAAACCCGTTCAGCATGCGGGTGAGAGTGACGCATATATCATCGAGCGAATCCTGCGCAAAAAAAGACGAGATGCCGTCGGGATCCATGCGGCATATATCGGATTCCCCCGCGCCGCCGTCGAGCGCGGCACGCGACATGAGCACTATCAGTTCAAAGGAGCGCAGCTTTATGGAATTTTCATCGTATGCGCAGGCGAAAAATATGCAGCCGAGGATTTCATTGAGCAGGCGCCTTGCCTCGGCGCCGTCGCCCGAACGTATGGCGCAGAGCAGTAGCTTTTCTTTATCATAAGGATAAGGCGAGGCGACGCCCGCGGCGATATGCCCGCGTATACCGCTCACATAATCCCCGATTTTTTCGGGTGGCGGCGGATTTTTTGCCTCGCGTATATCCGTGCGGAATTTTCTTTTCACAGGCGTATTATTCTCACGGGGATGCCTTCTTTTACCGCATACGAAACGGTATAAGCCGTGCCGCGCGAGCGACAGTCCCAAAAAGCTATCACATACTGGGAACCGCGCACGATTTCTTCATCGCGCATGAGCGGAGCGCGCTTGCCGTTTTTTGCGTAATCCGGCTCGAGAATGGTCATTTTCAGATGATACCGCTCGGCATAATCTTCCGCCAGTTTATCCGCGCCTATGGCACCGCCGCTTATCAGCTCGGTACAGTTTACCGGAATGTATCTTTCCAGAAAAGCCATTGCCATATCGTGTATTTTGTCGTATTCTATGCTCCGCGAGCCGACCACGGCTATACGCATACGAAAGCCCCCTTTTTTTATAATTTTATATATATTATTATATCAGATAAAAAAACGCTTTTCAATGATTTTATAAAAATAAATGGATACTTGCAAAAAAATTGTTACACATAAAAAAGAGATACGGAAGCAAATTAAATACAGCACAGAAATGTGCGAAAAATTCAAGGCGGAATTTAAGGAAAAAGCGAAATATGGCAAAAACAAAAGGCAGAAAAGCAAATTCGTTTTTTGCGCTTGCGCTGACAATAATATTTTTTCTTATGACAGGAACATTTATAAATGAAAATCAAGGAAGCCTGCATGCCGTATCGGAAATACCGACGGCGAATACGGGCGATATGCTCATCGCGGGAGGAATACCTTTTGGCGTGCGGCTTCATACGGACGGCGTACTGGTGGTAAATGTATGCGACGTAAAAAGCGGCACGCAGGGCAGAAGACCGGCGATGGATGCCGGTATCAAAAAAGGCGATATAATGATATCGGTAAACGGCGAAAAGCTGCAATCCGGAGCGCAGTTTTGCAGGATATGCTCGGAAAGCGGCGGCGAAGCTCTGAAAATAACGGTGATGCGCGCGGGAAAAAGCAAAACATTTTCCGTGATACCCGAGAAAAATGCCGAGGGTGAATATAAAATAGGCATGTGGATAAAGGACAGCGCGGCGGGCATAGGCACGGTGACTTTCATAGATCCGCATACGCTGATATTCGGCGGGCTCGGTCATGGTATATGCGAGAGCACATCGGGCGAGCTTTTGCCGATAGCATACGGCAGCGTGGAGGATGTGGAGCTTTCCGGAATAAATATCGGCAAAGCGGGCATCCCCGGCGAGCTGAAGGGCTATTTCACAGGCGAAAAAACCGGCAGAATAATCAAAAATACGATGAGCGGTGTTTACGGCGTTTTCGGGACGCTTCCGAAAGAGCTGGAAAATTCGCTCTATCCCGTAGGCGCTTCGGCTGATATTCACGAGGGCAAAGCCACAGTGCTCTGCACGGTGGACGGCGGCGGAAGAAAAGCCTACGAGATAGAAATATCCAAAATATCGCGCGAATCCGACAGCAGGAATTTCACCGTGACGGTGACTGACAAAGCTCTCCTTTCCGCTACGGGCGGAATAGTGCAGGGCATGAGCGGCAGTCCCATAATACAGGACGGCAAACTCATCGGTGCCGTGACGCACGTATTGATAGGCGATCCGAAAAGCGGCTACGGCATATTTATAGAAAATATGCTCTCGGCGCCGGACAATACGGCAGGTATGGCGGCATAAGCGGCATAATTTCATCGCAGGAAGCGGCATAAAATTTCAAAAGTCAAAATTTCTCCCGTCGGTGCGTGCCGATACGGTAAAAAGCGCAAAAAGCTTACAGAATGCGCCATACCGTTATCGACCCGTACCGCGGCTTTTTTATGGTAAAGTAATATCGGCGGTAATTTCGTAAAAAATTACATTCGGATTTATCTTCAGAAAGGATGATTAAAATGACAAAAGAAAAATTCGCAGCAGGTACGGGTGAAACCGTGCGCGGTACGGACAGGATGCGGACGGCAATGCGCCTGCGGAGCATTCTGCATGTAATAATGTATATGGCGGCGGGCTTTTTCTTCCCCGCGGCAGAGCTTCCGTTCGGCGCGCGTATACTCGGCGTCGCATTCGTATGCGGAGTTTCGCGCGGCGCGCTCGGCGTCACTTTAGGCGTATGCGTGCGCTCGGTGACCGAATATTTTTATGCGGACGACAGACAGATGATTATTTTTGCCGTGGGCTGCGTGGTGGCGTGCGCCGTGCGCTATGCTTTCAGCTTTGCCGTTCACAGCCCGGATGAGCTGAAACGCGGCAAACCGAAATCGCGCACGCTCTGCGACCCGCTCAGCGCAAGACTTATTCTGTCGGTGACGGTGGCGCTCGCCGCGGGGACAGCCGTGCTTATAAAGGAAAAAAGCGGATTTTCCGGATATGATTTTCTTTCGCTTTTCTTTTCGGCTGCGTGCGCTGCCGCATTTACTCTGCTTTTCAGTTTTGCTTTTGAAAAAAATTATAAATTCACGCCGTTTTACGATACGGGTACGGCGGCGGTGATTTTCTCCGCGGTGCTTTCCTTTGCCGATGTGCGCGTATTCGGGCTTTCCGTAGCGCTTATCGCGGCTATGGCGGCTACGCTCTATATCGGATATTACGGCGGTGCCGCGCGCGCCTGCCTCGTGGGACTGCTCTGCGGGATAGCCTGCGGCGGGATAGCCTGCGGCGGGATATACATACCGCTTTTTGCCGTGGCGGGGCTGGCATCGGGAATATTTTTCTCCTGCGGAGCTGTTGCCGGCGCGGGAATTTCGGCGGGAGTATTTATACTCGGCGCGCTGATATCGGGAAATACGGATATTTTCTCGTATCTGCCCGAGGCGCTCATCGGTGCCGCCGCGGTGGCTGTTCCTGCGGCGCTCGGTGCGCTTCCGGATATATGCCTTTACGGGAGTGACGCGGGCTCGCTTACCTGCCGCGACATAATAGCAAAAAAGCGCGAATCGGAAAATACAAGACGCATAGAGGGCATTTCGGAAACGATGGGCTCGCTTTCGTCGGTTCTGCGCGATCTTTCCGACAAGCTGAAAATGCCCGACCGCGCCTGCGTGGAAAAAATGTGCCGCGATGTGTGGAAAGGTCACTGCTCGATGTGCGACGGCGGATGTTCTCCTCTGGAGCTTTGCTCCGGCGACGGGAGCTTCATAGAAAAATTTGCGCTGAGGCTGATGAAAAGCGGGCATATAACGGCGGACAGGCTGGAAGGCATGACAAAAAGCGACTGCCCGCATCTGGATGACATCCTGCACGACATAAACGTATGCGCCGCAAAAATGATGAATATGGCTGCGTCGGGAAACAAAACGGATGCTTTTGCCTTTGATTACGGTATGGCGGCGCGGATACTCGCGGATACGGCGGCGTATTCGCAAAAGGTTTGCGTGCCGGACAGGATACTCACGGAAAAACTGCGCCGCGCATTTCTTTCGGCGGGGCTGGCGGTGGAAAATCTCGCCGTATGCGGCACGAGAAAGAAATATATAGTCGCCTGCGGAGGTGAACTGGCTCGCACGCCGATAGGCGCGGACGATATCCGTGCGCTATGCGAAAAGGTTTGCTCCTGCCGTTTTTCGGCGCCGGAATTTATTATAGAAAACGGCGGCACGGCGATGACGCTTTCCGCTCTGCCCGCTTATGAAGCGGAATTTGCCGTGAAGCAGAGCGCCAAGGACGGCGAAGAATATTGCGGCGACAGCGCGTCGTTTTTTTCAAATAACGAGGGATATGCCTACAGCTTTGTATGCGACGGTATGGGAAGCGGGCGCGAGGCGGCGCTGACGGCACGCCTCTGCCGTGTATTTCTCGAAAAAATGCTCGGAAGCGGGAACAAAAAATCCACTGCGCTCGAGATGCTGAATATGATAGTGGCGGGGAAAGGCGTGGAATGCTTTGCCACGGTGGACCTGCTGGAAATAGATACCATGCTCGGCACGGCTTCGTTTATAAAAAGCGGCGCGGCGCCGTCTTATGTGATACGCGGCGAAAGCCTTTTCAAAATATCGGGTACGAGCGCGCCAGTGGGCATAATGCCGGAGCTTATTTCGGAAATGACGGAATTTGAGCTGCACGATGGTGATATAATAGTGCTGGCTTCCGACGGCATAGCGGCAAATGACACTGCCGACGGCGACGGCGGCATGTGGCTGGCGGAATTTCTCGAAAATGCCGACAAGAGCGATATAAATCTGCTGGCGGAAGAAATAGCGGCGGCGGCAAAGCGCAGGGAAGCGAGAAGCGACGATATGACAGTGGAAATAATCCGAATAAAAACCGCTTCCCGCGTGAAGGAAAAAATGCAGGAAATGCACGAACGCACGGTCGCATGAAAACGGAGATTTCGGGAGATTTTCAGAGATTTACGGAAGAAAAGCAAGCTTTTCTGAAGCTAAAGACGACTTTTTTGCGATTAATCGCGGATAATTACGGCTATTTCCGATTTTTTTCAACTTTTTTAATAAAACCTATTGCATTTTGATTTCATATCTGTTATAATGCACTCGTGAATTATGAGCAGGGACAAAACGGCGGTTTTTGCCGCGCTCGGATGCGCCTTCCACTCAGGCACCGATGCCGGCAAAACCACGTTTGCTCCGACTCGCGTTCAAAATATTTTTTGATATTGTTCACGGCGCTTTTTTTGCACGGAAAATTCTTTTTTTCGTGCTTTTTTTGAAGCTTGACGGCGAAAATTGTCGGTTTGCACCGCGTATTTTCCCGTCCTGCGCGTAGGCGGGCTTTTTGTCGGTGGGCGCGCAAAAATTTATTAAAAAGGTGAAAGTGAAAGAAGAAATGGACGAAACAAAAGTTATTATCAGCTTGAAAAACATTTCAAAAAGCTTCGACGACGAACAGGTACTGAAAAGTATTGACCTTGATATCCATGACAAGGAATTTGTGACATTGCTCGGTCCCTCCGGCTGCGGAAAGACTACGACGCTGCGTATAATCGGAGGTTTTGAATCCCCCGACGAGGGCGATGTCATTTTCCTGGATAAAAAGGTGAACGATGTACCGCCGTACAAAAGGTCGGTAAATACGGTTTTTCAGAAATATGCGCTTTTTCCGCATCTCGATGTATTTGAAAATATCGCATTCGGTCTGCGCGTCGGAAAGGTGAAGGAAAAAGAAATAGTGGAGCGCGTGGAGGATATGCTCGCGCTGGTAAATCTGCGCGGCTTTGAAAAGAGAAAAGTTTCCACGCTTTCGGGCGGTCAGCAGCAGAGAGTTGCCATAGCCCGCGCTCTGATAAACAATCCCCGCGTGCTTCTGCTGGATGAGCCGCTCGCCGCGCTCGACCTGAAACTGCGTAAGGATATGCAGAACGAACTGAAAAACATTCAGAAAAAAACAGGCATCACATTTATTTACGTTACCCACGATCAGGAAGAGGCGCTTTCCATGTCCGACACGATAGTGGTAATGGCGGACGGAGAAATTCAGCAGATAGGCACGCCCACGGATATTTACAATGAACCGGTGAACGCTTTCGTGGCGGATTTTATCGGCGAATCCAATATACTGGACGGCACAATGCCCGCCGATTACGTGGCGAAATTTGCGGGACACGAATTCAAATGTCTCGACGCCGGTTTTGAAAAGAACGAGAGCGTGGATATAGTCGTGCGTCCCGAGGATGTCGATATAGTGGCTGCGGAAAAAGGAATGCTCCGCGGCACGGTGACATCCGTCACATTCAAAGGCGTACATTATGAAATAATCGTGGATATCGGCGGCTTCAAATGGATGATACAGACCACGGATTACTGCGCGCCCGATTCCGTGATAGGGCTTTATATAGAACCCGATGCCATACATGTAATGAAAAAATCCGGATATTCCGATATGTTCGGAGATTATTCCTCCTTCAGCGAGGAATTTGACGAGCTTTCCGTAGTCGATGACGGGGAAGAGGAAGAGGAGGCGGGAGAGGAATGAAAAAGCGTTCTTTTCTCGAGGGCTTTGCCGCTGTTCCTCATATAGTGTGGGTGCTGCTTTTTGTGGCGGCTCCGCTCATTTTTGTGGTTTACTATGCTTTTACGGACAGCTACGGCAATTTTACCTTCAATAATATAACCATGCTTTCCGACTATGCGCATATATTTCTGCTTTCGGTATGCTTTGCGCTGATAGCTACGACAATATGCCTCGTGATAGCATATCCGCTGGCGTTTTTCATATCGCAGCTTTCGCCGAAAACGCAGAAAATAATGGTGGTGCTGCTCATGCTCCCCATGTGGATAAGCCTGCTGATACGCACTTATTCGCTCATGGCTCTGCTCGACAACGGCGGACTGCTCAATTCGCTTTTCTCACTGCTCGGATTGCCCAAGGCTAAAATAGTCGGCACATCGGGCGCCGTTATCCTCGGCATGGTATACGATTTCCTGCCGTATATGGTGCTCCCGATATATACGAGCATATCAAAACTGGATCCGCGCTATATGGAAGCCGCGCGCGATCTCGGTTGCGGCAATGTAAAGGCGCTTTTCCGAGTGGCGCTTCCTCTTTCGCTCCCCGGCGTCATTTCGGGAATAACCATGGTATTTGTGCCGTCTATCAGCACATTCTATATTTCCCAGAAGCTGGGCGGCGGTTCTTTTGACCTCATCGGCGATACTATAGAAAGACAATTTCAGAATGTGAATACCTACAATATAGGCGCGGCGATATCTCTCGTGATGATGATACTCATACTCATTTCCGTAGCCGTGATGAACCGCTTTACCGACGGCGATGAAGGAGGTATTATCGTATGAAAACACTTTCCAAAATCTATATGTGGCTGATATTTGCCCTGCTTTACGCGCCGATTATAGTGCTGGTGATATTTTCATTCAACAGGGCAGGCTCGCTCAATCATTTTTCGGGATTTTCGCTCTACTGGTACAAAGAGCTTTTCCGCGATGCACAGGCTCTGCGCGCACTGAAAAATTCGCTTTATCTTGCCGTGGGTTCCTCTGTGCTTGCCACGATAATCGGCACATTTGCCGCGCTCGGCATAGACAGAATGAAAAGCAAATTTGTAAAAACGGCGATTTCATCCGTTACAAATATACCGATGATGAATCCCGATATAGTCACGGGCGTTTCCATGATGCTGCTTTTTGTGGCTGCGGCGGGCATGTCTTTTCTGCCGATAAAATTCGGCGCGGGAACGATGCTTATCGCGCATACCACATTTAACCTGCCTTATGTGATACTTTCCGTGCTTCCGAGATTCCGTCAGATGGATAAGCATCTCACGGAGGCGGCGCTCGACCTCGGTTGTACTCCCTCAAAAACGTTTTTCAAAGTGGAATTGCCGCTGATAATGCCCGGAGTAATATCGGGTCTTATGCTGGGCTTTACGCTTTCGCTCGACGATTTTGTAATAAGCCATTTTGTAAGCTCGCCGGATTTCCAGACTCTGCCGCTCTATGTTTACAACCAGACGGCGCACGAAGTGAAATACAGCATGTACGCGCTCTGCGCTCTGATGGTATTTGTGATACTCGGTCTTTTGCTCGCGGTAAATTTCGCAGGCTCGCGCGGAGATAAATCAAAGCGCGCAAAGGTAAAGGGAGGTGCTGTCGCATGAAAAGAGTTTTTTCTCTCCTGCTTTGCCTTGCGGTCGTGGCGGCGATGCTTTTTTCCTTTGCTTCCTGCGGCAAAACGGACGACGGGAAAACCGATGCTCCCGCAAAGGGAAGCACCACGCTTTATGTTTACAACTGGGGCGAATATATATCCGACGGCTCCGAAGGCTCGATTGATTCAAATAAGGAATTTGAGAAATATTGCCGCGAGGTTCTCGGCAAAAACGTGACGGTAAATTATTCGCTTTATTCCAGCAATGAGGATTTGTATGCCAAGCTCGCCAGCGGTGCGGTCAGCTATGATGTGATAATCCCTTCGGATTATATGATAGCGCGTCTGGCGGCGGAAGGTCTGCTGAAAGAGCTTGATCCGAAGGATAAAGTCGAAAATTACAAATATATCGATGAAAAATTCAAGGGGCTGTATTACGATCCCGATGAAAAATGGTCTGTGCCGTACACCTACGGCACGGTTGGCGTGATATACAATACGGGTATAGTCCGCGAGGATGACGAGCATATAGGCAGCTGGTCGCTCCTCTGGGACGAGGAATATGCGGGAAATATCCTGCAGTTCAATAATCCGCGCGATGCCTTCGGCACGGCGCAGTATTACCGTCAGACCAGTGTTAATTCCGATGACCCCGAAACATGGCGCGCGGCGCTGGAGCTGCTGAAAAAGCAGAAAAGCGTGGTTCAGGGCTATGTAATGGATGAGGTTTTCAACAAAATGAAGGGCGGAAGCGCGGCTATAGCCCCGTATTATGCGGGCGACTATTTCACGATGTACGGCGATAATGAAGATCTTGCTTTCTATCATCCGAAGGAAGGCACAAACGTATTTGTGGATGCGATGTGTATTCCCGCAAGCACGAAAAATTACGATCTGGCTGTGGAATATATAAATTTCATGCTTTCCGAAGAAATCGCCATAGCAAATGCCGAATATATATGCTATGCCAGCCCGAATTCTCTCGTATACGAAAATGAAGAATATATCGAATATATGACGGAGGAAATCCATCCCGATGCGCTTTCCATCCTGTATGATTTCGATATGGATACCATGGAATTTTTCCATGATCTGCCAGACGGCACGCGCGATCTGATGAACAGCCTCTGGGAAGAGCTGAAAATAGAGAGCGAAATCGGCGCCGCCGTATATGTGATATGCGCTCTGATAGTGCTTTCGCTTCTTGCTTTGCTTATAACAAAAATAGCGATAAAGAAGAGAAGAGCATACTATTTTGAAAAGTACAGAAAAGCGGAATAATAAAAAGCACGCGGCGAAGAAAGCTTTCTTCGCCGCATGTTTTTATTCTTTATGTGGGGCGCTTTTATGAAAAGCGCGGAAATGTTAGTTTCTCCACAGAGAAACGGGGGTGTACTTTTCTATGAAGAAAAGTACCAAAAGTCATCAAAGGAAGGCTCCTCGCCCTCCTTTGCGAACTACCTCGCACCCCGTCGAGTTAGCCGCGGAAAGTAATGCGCGGCAAGTATGTGCTATATACAGCAAAGCAAAAATGTTTTTGCCTATCTCTTCCGCACATCATCAGCCATACCGCGCGTGCGAACACAGTACGCCGCAAAAAGCGAGCAGATTCGACGGGGTGGGTGGTACCATGCCGAAAGCTTAGCTACGCTTCCCACTATAATCTAAACTCCGACGGAGCGAGCAGGGTCTGATGGACATCGAATTGGGGCGATTAAGGTTTAAATCTGCACGGACAAAAGTCCGTGTTAAGCGGGGGTCTGAACCATACTTCCGGTTTAGTCTGTGGTCGGACTGTCGGGGCAGTATGTTCGCACCGGTCGCCGCGAGGCGACAGAAGGAGATGAAAAGAGGAATTGACACATACGCGCAGCGTGTGTGTCGGCGTCGCCGAGACAGGAGTTTCTTTCCTCTTTTTGACTTTTGGTATACTCCGTCTCGGCGACGCCGTTCAGAGGTGGCTCCGCCACCCTGAACCCTCCTCTTGGTCACGCAAAAGTACACCCCTGTCCACGGGCGACCGCAGTCGCCCGCCCTCCTGCGGGAGGAGAACAATCCCTCAGTCGCCTGCGGCGACAGCTCTAACCCTTTCTCGGCGAAGCCAAGCAACGTGCTTCGCACATTGCTTAATTCCCTTGCACAATGCTCATGTACGGTAAGGAAGCAAGCAACCGAAAACAAGAGATAGACCGCCAGCACTACACTATTCCGAACCA
>CAKRQU010000032.1 GCA_934394585.1 uncultured Eubacteriales bacterium
GAAGGTACATATCGAGTACGACCTTGTGGGCTATATTCCCGTGGATGAGCTGCTAAAAGCGGAACAGGCATGACCGAGATCATGCCTGTTCCAAGAAATTTGATTTTACTGTCTTACCAGCAGGGAACCTTGCCACCGTCTTTTTTATTTCTTCTTCATTTTCTCGTAATCCGCTCTGTCCTGATTGCCGAGGGCGTTTTTGAACATGACAGTGCCGGTTTCGTCTTCATCGAATGTGTATTCGACAGAGCCGTGCCAGCCGTCGGAAAGAGCGTCTGCTTCATATCTGCGGAAAAGTCCGTCGTCGGTGGGGAAAAATCCCTTGCCCGTACCTTTGTATTCCGTAAGTTGCCATACGGCGCATTTGCCTTCATTACCGTAAGGATGTTCAAAGCGCACGATGCCGACGCCGTCCGCAAAGAGATATTCGCTTCTGCCGGAGAAATATCCCCACGCCTGAAAATCAAAGCTGACTCGCAGGCAGTTTTCAAATGTGCCCGCAGGCGTCACGACCGTTTCGCCGCCCTTGACATTGAAATTCTTTGTGACATATTTGCCCGATTTTCTTTCGTCGAAATGATAGCCGTCCTGCCATTCATCCGCCCACAGACAGCCTGCCGCATCCTGCAAAATTGTAAAGAAGAAGCTGTAAAGCACCTTGTAGCCGACGCAGCTTCTGCCGCAATCCGACATATCTTTCCATTCAAAGCTGTATTTGCGGAGGTCGTCACAGCTGATTTTGCCTTTCTCTTTTTTAATCGCATCGTATTCAAAGAAATTCCATCTGCCCTTTTCCGTATAATCCGGATTTTCCGCAGGATCGGTTTCAAAAATGCGGCGCATAACCTTGTTTGCTATGGCAGTGTGCAGCTTCTGCCGCTTTGTTACGGCAAGCTCTTCGGCACGCTTCATCGCACCGCTCACATCGCAGAGAATTTCGTTGTCGGGGGTTATATTCTTGCAGTAACCGTACCTTGCCTCTGCCGTTTTGCCCTCCCATGTGTCGTAATAGCCTGTCACAGCCATGAACATCATGTTCGAAAGCGTAGTGGAGCCGGCATCGCATGCGGTAACTTCAAAAATGTTTTCTCTTTCCGTTATTCCTGTAGCTTCGCGCTCGGCAAGTGCATATTCCCAGCGATTGCCCGCTTCAAATGGGAGAAGCCCGCCTTTGCCGCTTGTCTTATATGACGAAAGCACCCATTCGTATGAGTCATCATGCCTTGTTACGATCTGGCGGACGATGCCGATGCCGTCGCAGAGCCAAGTTTCGCAATGAGTAAGTCCATAGCGCTCGCCATCGATAATATATACGGAGCAGTTTTCAAAATGCCCTGCCGGAGTATCGCACGCGCCGTCGTTTTTCAGATATGTGAGCGTAATTTTTCGTCCGACGATGTGACCGTGTCGCCTGTTTTCATGCTCTCGTCAAGTATCAAACCGTCGCAGCGGGACATATTCCAGAAAAGAGCGCCCTCGGCAGAGTATGCGCAATAGCCGTATCCGGGCAGCTGCCATAAATATAACTTGCCATCGATTTTTTTATAAACCTCGCCCGAAACATCGGGATTGTAACGGATGACATCAGGATTTTTTTCGGCGGCGATAGAGCGCTTTTCTCCCTCGATGGCAGATTTTGCATTTGCATAATATACGTCCGAGGGCGTGAGGATATCCATCACCTGCTCATAGCAACGTATAGCTTCCTCGTATTCCTTTTTCTCGCGGTATTCATATCCGAGCCAGAACCATACGTAAGCCAGCGTTTTCGGATAGCCGCCCTCGCGGTAATAAGGTATCTGCGTTTCACGCATAAATCTGATTTTTTCCTCGCCGGAATATTTTTCACGTTCCACGTATGCGACCGTTGTCATAACGTCATCGTTATGACCGTCCTCGGCGGATTTTTTTATTCTCTCAAAAACCTCTTTATTCTTTTCTCCGGGAAGCCACCAATATCCGCGAAGAAGAGTATCAGCGAGCATAGAACTTTTTTCTTTTGAATCTTCAAGCGCCTCGACATTTGCAAGAACGGCGCGATATTCTTCTTCAAAGCCGGTCTTGTCGTTTTTGAGCTGCCACAGCTTGAGCGCCTCGACCTGACGCATGACGCGGGAAACGAGGCTTTCGTTTTCGTCGTATGTTTTCTCCATAATTCCGTAACCCTTTCTCAGTTGTTTTCTCCCCTCCGAAAGGCGCCACTTGACAGTCCCGACGGGAATGGACAATATCTCCGCTATTTCCGCGACGGATTTTCCTTCGAAATAATGCAGACGGACGGTTTCTCTTATCTTTTCACTGAGCAAATCGACCGAACGACGGACATTTTCAAGGTCATCTTCGGCAAAAGGTTCATCCTCTTCGGCAGGTTCAAAGCCGTCAAGCGTGTCAAGACTGATGTCCGGAATTGCCGCGCGATAATGCCTTTCAAGCGTTCTTGCGCAGTTTTTCGCAAACGAACAGACCCATGCGCCGAATTTTGAAGCGTCGCGAAGCTCACAGAGATTCATCCATGCGGAAACAAACGCGTCCTGAGAAGCGTCCTCCGCGGAAAATCTGTTTTTAGTCACTTTATAAGCCGTCCCCATCACCGCGCGCTGATGACGGGTAACAAGCGCTTCGTATGCGCTTTCATCTCCGAGGAGCGTGAGCTCTACGAGAGCTTCGTCTGTTTTGTCAAAATGATTATTCATAAAGCGTCCTTTCGTTTTTTGTGGGGGTTCGCCTATAAGTGCGCAAAATGCGGGAAAAGGTTGGGCGGACAAAAAAATATTTTTTATCATGTATATTTTACCGCGCTTTTGCCGTATTTTCAATATGTTTTGAAAATATACAGAGGAAAGCGGGAATGTGTACGGAATTTTTCGAAAATGAAAATTTATTTATGAAACATAAATTTGCGATTGCATTTGCTTTTTTATAATGATATAATATAAAAAAACAAAAAATAAGTCGCACAAGGAAGAAAAACAAGGAGAAAACAATATGAAAGAAGTAAAATCACCGAAAAAACCTCTTATTTTTTACTATGCCATAGTTTTGCTCGTTATATTGATTTTCAATATGGTGGTATCGCCGCTGCTCATGAATGCCAAAGTAAAAGAAGTGGACTACGGCACATTCATGAAAATGATAGAAGAAAAAAATATCGGCAAAGTGCAGGTAGGCAGCTCGGAAATAGTTTTTACCGATAAAGAAGGCACACAGATATATACGACGGGCGTGATGAACGACCCCAATCTGACGGAAAGACTTTACAATTCCGGCGCGACATTTGCCCAGAATATAGAAAAAACCATGTCGCCGCTGCTCAGCTTTTTCATCACGTTTATTTTGCCCGTGGCAGTATTCGCTCTGCTCGGGCAGTATCTGGCAAAGAAAATGATGTCGCAGGCGGGCGGTCCGAATGCTTTGTCTTTCGGCAAAAGCAATGCGAAAATATATGTGCCCTCTACCGACGGCATAAAATTTGCCGATGTGGCGGGCGAGGATGAGGCGAAGGAAAGCCTGACGGAAATAGTGGATTATCTGCATAATCCGAGAAAATATTCCGATGTCGGCGCATCCATGCCGAAAGGCGTGCTTCTCGTAGGCCCTCCCGGAACAGGTAAAACCATGCTGGCAAAAGCCGTGGCAGGCGAGGCGGAAGTGCCTTTCTTCTCCATGTCCGGCTCGGAATTTGTGGAAATGTTTGTCGGTATGGGCGCTTCCAAAGTGCGCGATCTTTTCAGGCAGGCAAAGGAAAAAGCACCCTGCATAGTATTTATAGATGAAATAGATGCCATAGGCAAAAAGCGCGACGGACAGCTCGGCGGCAATGATGAAAGAGAGCAGACGCTCAATCAGCTTCTCACGGAAATGGACGGTTTCGAGGGCAATAACGGTGTTATCATCCTTGCGGCAACAAACCGCCCCGAATCGCTCGATCCCGCGCTGACACGTCCCGGACGTTTTGACCGCCGCGTGCCCGTGGAGCTTCCGGATCTTGCGGGACGCGAAGCCATATTGAAAGTTCATGCAAAGAAAATTAAAACCGCGCCCGATGTCGATTTCCGTACGATAGCGCGTATGGCGGCGGGTACATCCGGTGCGGAGCTGGCAAATATCATAAACGAAGCCGCGCTCCGCGCGGTGCGCAACGGTCGCAGCGTGGTGGAGGAATCCGATCTCGAAGAGAGCATAGAAGTGGTAATAGCGGGTTATCAGAAGAAAAACGCCATCATGACGGATGCGGAGAAAAAAGTCGTGGCTTATCATGAAGTGGGTCACGCGCTCGTCACCGCTTTGCAGATGGCATCCGCTCCCGTGCAGAAAATAACCATAATTCCGCGTACATCCGGCGCACTCGGCTATACCATGCAGGTAGAGCAGAATGACAAAGTGCTGATGACGAAAAAAGAGTTGGAAAACAAAATAGCCACGCTGACGGGCGGACGCGCCGCAGAGGAAATAGTTTTCGGCGAGATAACCACAGGCGCCTCCAACGATATAGAGCAGGCCACAAAGCTGGCACGCGCCATGATAACACGTTACGGCATGTCGGATGAATTCGATATGGTGGCTATGGAAACGGTGAATAATCAGTATCTCGGCGGAGATACATCGCTTTCATGTTCTGCCGATACGCAAAAGGAAATAGACAAAAAAGTTGTCGAAACGATAAAGGCGCAGCACGAAAAGGCAAAAGCGCTTCTCGCGGAAAACAGAGCAAAGCTTGATGAGCTGGCGGGATATCTCTATGAAAAGGAAACCATCACGGGAAGCGAATTTATGAAAATTTTAAACGGAGAGGAAAACGTATAAAGTTTTCGCAAAAAAAGAGTCGCGGGGGCGGCTCTTTTTTGTAAAAATATGCATTTGTATTGAAAAGTCCGTGCTTTTATGCTATAATCCGAATATAAATAAAGTTTTACGGAGAATCGCGAATATGGATTTTGAAAGTGCCGAACTTAATGCAAAAAAACTCGTGGCAAAAATGACTGTGGAAGAAAAAGCGTCGCAGCTTTTGTACAATTCGCCTGCTATAGAGCGTCTTGGCATTCATGCTTACAACTGGTGGAATGAAAGCTCGCATGGAGTGGCGCGATGCGGGACGGCTACGGTTTTTCCGCATTCCATAGGGATGGCGGCTACTTTTGATCCTGAGCTTGTGCATGATGTGGCTGACGTGATATCCACAGAGGCGCGGATAAAATACAATCAGCACGAAGATTACCGCGATTACGATATATATAAAGGGCTTACTTTCTGGGCGCCGAATATAAATATATTCCGCGATCCGCGATGGGGCAGAGGGCAGGAAACACTCGGCGAGGATCCTTTCCTTACTGCCGCGCTCGCCACGGCTTATATAAGCGGAATACAGGGCGACGGTGAATTTCTGAAAGCCGCCGCATGTGTAAAGCATTTTGTCGCGCATTCGGGACCGGAGGGTTTGCGCCACGGCTTTGATGCAAGGGTTGATATGCATGATTTTTACGAAACATATCTTCCGGCATTTGAAAAAACGGTGAAAAGCGGCGTGGCAGGCGTGATGGGCGCATACAACAGAGTGAATGGCGAGGCTTGCTGTGCAAGTCACGCATTGCTCACGGATATTTTGCGTCGTGATTGGAATTTTCGCGGATATATCACATCGGATTGCGGTGCGCTCCGCGATATCGTAACGGGGCATAAACTGGCAGGGACAAATGAAGAAGCGGCGGCGATGGCGCTTCTTTCCGGATGCGATCTGAATTGCGGCGATGTTTACTCTGCACTTATTGATGCTTATGAAAGCGATCTTATAACAGATGATGATATAACGCGGGCGGCGGAGCGCCTTTATACGATACGTTTTCTTCTCGGAGAATTTGAAAATATCCGCCCGTGGTCAGATATTCCTTATGATCTTCTCGATTGCAAAGAGCACAGAAAGCTGAATCTGAAAACAGCTGAAGAAAGCATTGTTTTGCTGAAAAACGAAAATGATTTTCTGCCGCTCGTTAATAATGCCGAAAAGATAGCCGTGATCGGTCCGAATGCGATTTCCGTCGCAGCGCTTGAGGGAAATTATTACGGTTACGCTTCCGAATATATCACGATGGCGGACGGGATGAGACGCGAATTTCCCGATTCCGAGATAAAAGTGGAGCGCGGATGCAGACTCACCACAGAAAAGCTTTGTGATTGGAACGGTTTTTCAAATATGTACAGCGACGCTGTTGCCGCGGCAAAAAATGCCGATATCACCGTGCTTTGCCTGGGACTGGACTGTACTGCGGAGGGAGAGGAGATAAGCGGAGCCGAAAACGATTATCTTGAGCGTGGCGACAGAAAATCGCTTTTTCTCCCGAAACCTCAGCAAAAGCTCGCCGAAGCTGTTTGCGATGTCTGCGAGAATGTAATAGTTGTATTGCTTTGCGGCGGCTCGATGGATGTCGGAGAAAAAGTAAGAAACCATGCAAAAGCTATATTATGCGGCTGGTATCCCGGTGCGCTCGGCGGTCTTGCCATAGCCCGCGTAATATCGGGAAAAGCTTGCCCATGCGGCAGATTGCCGATAACGGTATATCGTGGGGATGATATTTTGCCGGATATCACGGACTATTCCATGGCGGACAGAACATACAGATATATGAAATCGACGCCGCTTTATCCTTTCGGATACGGGCTTTCTTATACATCGTTTCAATATGAAAACGCAAAGATAACCGATATAAATGACGAGAGCATCACCGTTTCGGTCACGGTAAAAAATATCGGAAAGTGTGACGGCAGGGAGAAAATACAGCTTTATGCTTCATACGGCGACAGCACGGCACGTACTCCGAAATATCAGCTGTGTGCTTTGGCTTCGGCAAAAATACCCGCGGGTGAGGAAAGCGAAATATGTCTTTGCGCGGATCGCTATTGGATAAAAGCAGTTACCGACGACGGCAAAAGAAAAGAGCCGGACGGTCCGGTTACGCTTTATATATGCGGGCATCAGCCCGACGGCGAAAGCCGGAGGCTGACGGGAACCGCGCCTATCGAAATAAAGATAAAATAAAAAAGGAGCCGCGGGAGCGGCTCTTTTTTTCATCTCTTTTTGTAGGCGACAAGCTCGGGCATGCTGCCGTTTACGCTGTAGCTGCATACGAGAATAAAGCTTTCGTCTGCCACCACGCCGTAGCACACGCCGATATCGGCAAAAGATATCTGTGAGCAGAGATATATATTTTTGTCGTCGAGAAATTTCACGCTTTTTCCTGAAGGGAGCGCGTAGGCGAGATTTACAAATTCGCCTGCCATCTCATGCAGTGCGTCCGTTTCGGGAATGCCGAGAGAGAGGAGGAGAGCGTTTATTTCGGCGAGCAGGGCGGATTTAAAGCTTTTGTAGGCTTCCTTTCCGCCGATTTTTATGTACTGAGCCGCGATGCATCTGCCGCCGAAAGGACTGCCGCAGGTAGCTTCGCAACCTCGGCATTTATCTTTTATCGTGCATTCGTCGCAATTTGCGCCGCATAATGTACTCATGCTTTTTTACCTTTCGAAAGAGAAGATTTTTTATTTGAAACGATATTCATGATGACATAAATCCCGATAAGCACCGCTACGGAGCCGCAAAGTATGGCATACATGGCGCCGACGCTCACGGTGTGACCGAAAAATTCGGGAGTGCAATCGACGCTTTTGCGTATACCCTGCATCACTTCATCGGGGAAACCGCTTTTTTCCATTTCCGCAAATACGCCCCTCATGGCATGATTGCGCAAAAGGCTCGTCCCGTAAGTACCGGGGAAGCAGGAAAGCACATTCTGCAATGCCGTGGAGAAATTTGAAATAGGCATATATGCGCCGCAGATAAAGCCGTAGCCCGCGCTTACCACCGTGCCTATGGCAGAAGCCTGTCCCTGCGTGGAAAGCGGGAAATTCAGGCAGGAAGAAAGCGCCGTGCCGAACATGGTGAGCAGAAATACATCGAGTATCAGATAAGCCGCATCGGCAAAGGAAAGATACCAGCCGACTATGGCGAGATAGCCGAGGCATACGGCAGTCGCAGTGAGACTCACGATGAGAGTGGAAAAAAGCGTGGAAAGATAATATCCGAGGGCGAGAGTTCCGGCATTTACGGGCGCCATGGTCAGATCATGCTTTGCGCCGGTGGTTTTATCTTTTATCATCAGCAGATTTGAGCAGAAAGCCACCGTGACGCAGCTCACCGCGAGCAGGGAAGAAATGAGCTGACCGCCCACGCATCCGTTTATCACGCTGTCGGATATGAAAGCTCCCGCGGATTCCAGTGCGGAGCGGAAAGAATCTTCGTAAATTTTTTTCAGAAATGTGCTGTAGAGCACGAGAAGTATTACCGGGGTGATGAGGGAAGAGAAAAACATTCCTTTATCCCTGAAATATAATTTTGTATTTCGCTTTACAAGAGCGCCGAGTCCGTTCATGCTTCATTGCCTCCCGTGAGTTTTTTGCCCGTGACAGAAAGGAATACATCGTCCATTTTACCTTTTGTTATTTCATAGTCGCGAAATATCTGCGGATATTTTATTATAAGCTGCGTCGCCGCCGCAGTATCCGGCACGGATATACGATACGCGTCGCGTATAGCTTGGTAAGGCGCGCCGAGCTTTTTTATATCGGCTTCGTTTGCGCCGTAAATCGTGATGAAATCGCCCGTATATGTATTTTTCAGCTCCAGCGGAGTGCCCTCTGCCGCTATCTGCCCGTGGTCGAGTATCACGACATAGTCGGCATCCGCCGCTTCTTCCATATAATGTGTGGTGAGGAAAACGGTGAGCCCTTCTTTTTTGCGCAGATCGTCCACTACCTGCCAGAGTATTTTTCTCGTTTGCGGGTCGAGTCCCGTCGTCGGTTCGTCGAGAATGAGTATTTCGGGGCGGTGAAGCAATGCGCGCGCTATATCTATGCGCCTGCGCTGTCCGCCGGAAAGCCTGCCGAGTATGCGCTTTTCCAGATCTTCAAATTCCAGAAGCCGTGCAAGCTCCGAAAGCCGCTTTTCAAATTCTTTGCCTTTTATGCCGTAAAGTGCGGCGCGGCTTTCGAGATTATCGCGCACGGATAAATCTTTATCCAGCACGGAATTCTGAAAAACGACGCCGAGCGAGCGTTTTGTCTTTTCCGTTTCCGCATCGCAGTCGGCGCCGTTTATGCGCACGGTTCCGCCGTCTTTGGGAAGCTGACCGCAGAGTATATTTATGGTGGTGGATTTGCCTGCGCCGTTTACGCCGAGAAAAGCGAAAAGCTCGCCTTTTTTCACGCGGAAGCTGAGATCGCGCACGGCATGCACTTCTTTGAAGCTTTTTTGCAGACCTTCTATTTCTATTATGTTTTCCATTTTCTGTCCTTTCGCAATCACGTATTTTTCACGGAGTATATATTTATAAAGTGCGTAAAGTATTCGCGTATGCGCGCCGTCATCTCGTTTTTCCTGTCCGGTTCGCGGTCGCATAAACCGATGAGGAGAGTTACGGGAGCAGTATATTCAAAGGCGAGCATTTGCGGATCGTTTTTTGCTATCAGATTTTTTTCCATCATTGCCGAGAATATTTTTGTGTACATATCTTCCATTGCCGTGAGGAAATGCAGAGTGGCTGTTTTCGCTATGCGTTCGCTGCGAAATTGCTCCTGCACGAGGATTTTTCTCGTCTGTATGATTTTTGTGTCATGCACGGTGAAATTTACCTGACGCATACTCATATTGAGAAGCTCCTCCGCGGAGTCCGGCACGGGAGGAAAGCGCGTGCTTAAATGCCAGCTGTAGTATGCTTCCACTTCGTCCATGAGCGAACCCAGTATATCATCCTTGCTTTTGAAATGGCGGTAGAGTGCCGTTTTTGAAAGCTTCAGCGTGTCTGCGATATCCTGCATGGATGTGCCGTCAAATCCTTTTTGCGAAAAAAGCGCCAGTGCCGCCACGAGTATTTTGCTTTTTGTATTGTTTTCCATTCTGAAATCTCCGAAAAATCTTGTTACCGTTCGGTAATTATCATTATAGTTGCCAATCGGTAACTTGTCAATAGGAAAAATTATTTTTTCAAACAAATATCACGACATATTGACAAAATTCACCGCTTATGGTACACTTATTTTAATATAAAAGGAAAAAGAGGCATTTCTATGTTTAAAGATATGAATTTTGAAGAACTGCTCGCCGCCGCGGTGGAATCAAATCCCGATGCTCTGCTGGAGCTGAGCGACAGATATCACAAAGGGACGGGCGGCGTTCCTCAGCGCGACGAGGTAAAGGCATATACTTATGCTTTGCAGGCTTGCAGCGCGGGAAATACAGAAGCTATCGCACGCATAGCGGATTATTACGCAAAAGGAAAAGGCGGAGTGGCAAAGGACGAAGAAAAGGCGAAAACTCTGCTGCTGGAAGGCGAAAAGGCGGGCTCTATCCGTTGCCTCCAGAAAATAGCGCACAATTACAAAAACGGCGAATGCGGATTTGAAAAGGACGAAACAAAAGCCATAGAATACTGCACAAAAATAATAGCAAATCCCGCCGATGATGCGAATGTAAAGGGCTATGCATACACTTGCATCGGTTCCATTTACGAGGATGGCAGAATAGGCGCGGAAAAGGATATCAAAAAAGCGCTGACATTTTATCAGAAGGCGGCAAAAATCGGCTATGCTTTTGCTTATGTGCTTCTTGCAAATCATAAGCGCAAGGCGTATCTGCCGGAGCTGGAAAAGACTGTTTCCATGAGCGGTGAAGAGCTCGTGACGCCGGAAGAAAAGGCTGCGGTAAAATCGAAATGTGCCGCTATCGCCGAAAATATAAATATAGCGGGCGAGCTTTACGACGAGGCGAAAAAACTCGCCGAAAATGAAGCCGATACGCCTGTTTTCGAATGTGCGAAGGCTTACGCGGAGCAGACCGACGATGATTTTGCGCGTCTTTCTGTTTTTGAAAAGAAATTTGCTCTCGTAGATGCGGAAAATTACGACAGTGATGTCGAGCCCGTGCAGGTAGGCACCGTTTCCATTACGCTGGACAATACTCCCGACGACGCGGATGATGACGGATATACGGAAGAAAGCGAAGATGAATACGGCGATACCGTACAGAAAAACAAAAAGCAGAGCGATGCGGATTTCAATGCCACTATAGATGAGTGGCTCTCGAAACTGCCTTTCCTCAAAACGAAAAAATCCAAATTTATTTTCAAAGTGAGCGCTTTTTCCGTGATATGCGCGCTCCTCGCCGTACTCGTGGTGGTGCTTATCGTGAAAGCATCCAACGGCTGATAAAATATGAAAAAGAGAAAAATACCTTTTGCGCATGTGCAAAGGGTATTTTTTTCTTTGGGCAAAGAAACAAGCGGAGCGCTTTTTGTAAAAGCGCAGGAAAAGTTTCTTTTCTCCTCGCAGGAGAACGGGGGCGTACTTTTGCGTGACCAAAAGTACCAAAAGTCAAAAAGAGGAAAGAATTAACTCCTGTCTCGGCGACGCCGACACACACGCTGCGCGTATGTGTCAATTCCTCTTTTCATCTCCTTCTGTCGCCTCGCGGCGACCAGTGCGAACATATTGCCCCGACAGTCCAACCATAGACTAAACCGGAAGTGCAGTTCAAATCCACGCTTAACACGGACTTTTGTCTGTGCA
>CAKRQU010000033.1 GCA_934394585.1 uncultured Eubacteriales bacterium
CTGTTTTGTTGTCCAATCCTGCTTAGCAGATGCCGATTTTGTAGTTTTCTCAAATTACTGTCTTATCGGCACACGGCACAAAACGCCACCGTTTTTTTCGTGGTCGGAGTGAGAGGATTTGAACCTCCGCGCTCCGCGCCCTCCACCGTCGCTAAGCATTTTCGCGCGCACGGACAAGCCGTTCTTCCGAAAACGCAAGCTCACGGCGGTTTCGGCTGCGTAAAAACGCCATGCCCATGGCGTTTTTACTTGCCTACCCTTGGTCCCGTGGTTCGCTCCCTCAAGACCGGAGGGGTTTATCTCCCATACACAAAAAAGACGGTGGCAAACGCCACCGTTTTTTTCGTGGTCGGAGTGAGAGGATTTGAACCTCCGGCCTCTTGGTCCCGAACCAAGCACTCTACCAAACTGAGCCACACCCCGACATGCGCATCTTCAAATGCGCTATTTATTATACTATAAACAAAACCAAAAGTCAATAGCAAAAATAAAAAATATTGCATCCCCGCGCGTATTTAATCGGAATATCCATCGTCCTCGCTGTGCTTTTTCTTCCTTTTATATATATTCTTCGGAGTTACAATCTTTGTCACGGGATTTACTCCGTTCCATGTCGCACGCGCTTTTCTGTTTAATTCGTTTTTTGCCTTTTTGGACATTTTATTATAGGAAACCGTTTTTATCTTTTTAGATTCCATTTTTTCTCCTCTGAAATGATTTTGTCATTTCCCTTTTGCTCACATCAAAATTATATCATGCAATGCCGAAAAAATCAACAATAAAAAATCCCGAATTTTTTTGAAATTCTATTAATACCACATTAATAATGTGGTATTAACCTTTATAATTGGTTATGCAAGCTCAGGAGAAAAAGGAGATTTTTATATGATTGCTTTTATGCCGAAAAAGATATCGCACGTCGCTGGCAAGCCAATGATAAAAAAGTTTGATTTTTTTTAGCCTGATTTAATATCACATTCATAATGTGCCGTTAGTGCAGATCGCCGATAAAAATTTCGCAATTCAAAACGCCGCGAAAAACCGCAAAAAATCAAATAAAAGCTTGAAAACAGCAGTATCGCATGATATAATTAAAATATCTTGTCGATCGATTTCCCATTCCGGATCCGGAAATCCCGCTGTAATTTCTTTGATTTTATTTGATTACATTCGAAAACTTTTTCAAATCAAAGAAACTCAGGAGGATTTTTAACATGAGTATTTTTACATCCAAAAAGAAAAAACTTGAAATCGAAAACGCCAGAATCGCAGCACAAAAACAGGCAGAAGTCGAAAGCAAAAGGCTAAAGCAGCTTGAAAACAAAATGAATGCAAAGCGCAATCTCGCCATGTTCAAAAAGCAGCTCGCCAAATTTGACGAGTACAAGAGCGCCAATATCGAAAAGGCGAAAAAAGCCGCTCTGATAGGCAATAGCCAGATGTACAACGCAGCCAAGACCAGTCTTAAAGTCTGCCTTTCCAGACAGCGTCACATCGAATCCATGATTGACACGCTCGAAACGGCGCTTCAGATGAATAATATGAATGCGCTCATCGGCGACTTCGTAAAGGGCATCAATCTCATGGCTTCCCAGATGCAGCCCGAGGTTTCCGTGGCAGAAATGGCAAAAACCCAGGCGGCATATCAGGATGCGCTCGAGAAATCCGCCGAGCAGAGTGAGGCGCTGGAATCCTTCATTTCCGAATCGACCGAAGTTTTCGATCCCACGGTAAGCACGGATAATGTGACCGATGAGGAAATCGACAAGCTCATCGCGACGGAAGCCGCAAATTCCGTTTCTCCGCTCGACAGCGATATCGATGAAAAAATCGCTTCCATCCAGAAAAAGCTTTCGGAGTGAGGTGATATGAATGAATGATTCCAGAATTCTATACGAAGCATTCAATATATATTACGCTAACGGCATGAAAGCGCTGGAGGAAAACAGGCTGGAAGCGGCGAGAAGAAATCTGCTTTCCGCTTCAGAATCCATACTCAAGCTGGCGAAGGTATCGACCGGCGCCCTGAAAAGCGAAAGAATACGCCGTGCCGAAGATATATACGGCGTGATCAGAAAAATAGATCAGAAAATAAAAGAAAAAGAATCGGCGGCTTCCTCCGATGCAGGCAGCAGCGGCGACGACGAGGAAACCGGCAGCGAAACTAAATTCGCGCCGGTAAGCTCCACGGGAGTAAGTCTTGATGACGTAGCCGGACTTGACGACGTGAAAAGCACGGTAAACCGCGCCGTCATAGAACCTATGAGATTTCCCGAGGTATACAAGCAATTCAAAAAGAAAAGCGGCGGCGGTATACTCCTTTACGGTCTGCCCGGCACGGGGAAAACCATGATCGCAAAAGCGATAGCAAACGAATTGAATGCTCCGTTTTTCGCCGTAAAATGTTCGGACATAGTTTCAAAATGGTTCGGTTCCGCCGAGAAAAATATCAGTGCCCTTTTCCGTGAGGCGAGAAAATATCCCTGCTCCGTGATATTTTTCGACGAATTTGAATCCATCGGCACAAAAAGAGATACAAATTCCACCGTAATGAAGCGCGTTGTTCCCGAGCTCCTCGCGCAGATGCAGGGCTTTGAAAAAAGCGACAGCGTGCTTCTCGTATTGGCGGCGACAAACCGCCCGTGGGATATAGATTCCGCTTTTCTGCGCCCCGGAAGATTCAATAATAAAATATATGTTCCTCTGCCCGACACAGAAGCGAGAACAGCAATTATAAAAGGCAGACTTTCCGAAATACCCGGCTCTGATTCTCTCGATATCGGATATATAGCTTCCGTTACCGAAGGTTTCAACTGCGCCGATGTGGTGGAATTCTGCGAGCGTCTGAAAGAAAACGCCATATCGAGGACAATACAGAGCGGCAATATTTCCCCCATAATGCCGACCGATATATACGCCACCATCGATGCGGTAAAATCCTCTGTAAGCGCAGACGATCTCACAAAAATGATCGAATACCGAAAAAATAAATAAAAAACAAATTCATTCGGAGGCACAAATGAGCAAGCACTGCATTATCAGATTATCAGGCAAAAGTTTTGATACCTACTTGATATACAAAATGGTATGGTCCGCATTACCGTATAATACAAAGGCGATTTTACCCGCCGATGCGTTTGCGGTATACCGCTCCGGAAACAGCTATCATACACTTCCCTCTGACGGAATCCTGAATCCGAAAAAAATGGGCTTGTTTGCCGGAAATGAAATCGACCCGAATGAATATACGCTCTATCTGATATCAAAATCATCGGCAGAAGGCTTCTGGGGAGGCAGATTTATGTACGATGATCCGGCTACGGGCGGCGTATCGGAACCCATCTCCGTGAGAATAAGCTTTCGCTATGCGGTGGAAAGCCCCAGAAGATTTCTGGAATGCGGCGATTTTTCATATATACGTACTCATTCGGAAACGCGCGCCGAGGATATCGCGGCGACAATACGCGAAAAACTGAATGAAAACGACATACTCAGCTCGAAAATCTGCGATGCTCTGCATGAAAAAGGAATATCGGATATGCAAAAAGATATGAGCGCGCTCTCAACAGAAATAGAAAACGGGCTGAATGATAAAATATTTATCGGCACCGGTTTACATATATCGGGTCTTACTATAGAGGCGGAGGAAAGCGATTTACATATAAAAATAAGAAACAATCTGAAATGGCATGAATACATAAGCGAATCATCGGATAAACACAATATCGGCTGAAAAGGAGAAATTTTTTATGTTTAATATATTCGGTAAAACATCAGGTAAAGCGGAGCGCCGCGCTTTGATGGAAAGAGCGGAATCTCTTTCCGACAGATTGAGCGATATGCACATGTATCGCGCGGGGCGCAGCATGGACGACGTGCGCGCGCAGCTCGACAAAGGCGGCAACGGGCTGAATAAAAAGCGCACTGCGCTGATAAACGAATGCCTCTCGTATATCGAAAGCCACGCAGAACCCGGATACGAGCAGATAATTTCCGCTAAAATCGCGCAGATGCAGGATATCATAAATGGAAAAACCGACACGGCGCAGACGAGCGCAGATCTGCAAAACGAAGCCGAAATAGCCCGCATCGAAACCGAAATATCGAAAATAGACAAATCCCTTTCCGATATAGAAAACGAACAGCAAAAATATCTCGGCATAAATAAGAGCAAATGGATGTCCCTCGAATCGCAGAAAAAACGCCTGAAATATACAAAAGCTTCTCTCGAGCAGAATTTTTCCATGATTCTCACGCATCAGGAAAATATGTCTGCCTCCGAAAATCTCGCCGCCGCAAGCAAATTTGCGGCGCAGATAGATTCCCAGCTGTCCGCTGTCGATACGGAATCCGCAAAAGAGCACGCCGAGGCGCGCGCATTCACGGCACAGGATATCGCGGATATGCAAAGCGAGCTCGCAAAGATAACCGATTCGGAATCGGTCAGCCTCGGAAACGCTTACGAATATGACCGCGCATACGAAGAAATGCTGCTGAAAAGCAACGCGTCCGAAAAAGATATTTCCGATCGTGAAAAAAATAAAACGGAGGGATAATCATGTTCAAATGTCCTGTATGCGGCTCCACTCAATATAAAAGGCAAAACGGAAAATACGTATGCAAATATTGCAATCTGCGTATAGGAGAGCGCGAGTTTGACGAAATAAGGCGCAAAGAAATCGAAAGCAACGGAAAATTCATTTCTGAAACCATCGAAAAATTCATTTCCGAAACCGATGCTCTCTTTGCCCCCAAAAACGTATATTCCGATACTTTCGCGGAAAGCCTGAAAAAAGAAATCGACGATGTGAAAAATCATATCGACGATACTTTTGTGAAAAAATTTGCAAAAATCGAATTCATGATAGAGCGCGAGCACGAGGAAAATGCGCGCGTGAGGGAAATAACGGCGGCAGAACAGCAAAACGCCCGCGAAAATATGGATTATCTCCGTGAAATCGCCCAAATTTACGGAAATGTCGGCGACGATCTCGAAAAATCGGTGACGCATTTTCTGAATATGAATCCGCCGCAGTATCAGGCGGCAGCCGCAAAAATCCGCCTCTGCATCGAAAATTATGCCAGATATGCCTACGGCGCGGATCTCACCGATAAATTTCTCTTCCCCAAAAGCAATTTTGACAATAAACCCGATGCCGAAAGCAGAGAGGCGAATGTAAAAGATATTTTCAGATATTTTAAAATGCCCGAAAATCTCGCAAATACGCTTTTCGGTATATATAAGAAATGCAATCCCGCCGTGCACGGCAATATTTCCGCCATAGACGGCAAAGCCGACGATTATCTCACCTCGGTAAAAGTGCTGAAAGAAAATAAAATCGACTGCGTCGATGCAAAGACGGGCATGCCCCTTTTGTACTCCGTATCCGACAGGCTGCTGAAGGAAAGGACAGACGCAGGCGACAAAATCGGTCCGGCTAAGATAAACGGCTTTTTCAACCGTCGCAAAGAGCAGGAAAACTACATGAAAAACAGCGGGATCGAAATTCCCGAAGTGAATTTTGCAAGCGCCGCCGCGTACTATGAATATGTAAACAGCATAGACGCGGCAAAAGACGCCGATGCGTTCCCCACCCCCGAAACAACCACCGCTCCTGATATTCCCGCTCCCGAAGCAAAACAAAGCGCCGAAGCAAGGCACAGCGGAATAATAAGCAACAGCAAAAACTTTGCCGAGCGCGGATTCGGCTTTATCAAAGCAGACAGCGGAGAAAGCATTTACTTTCATGTGAGCAGTCTGCGCGATCCGTCGCAGGAAACGCTTATTGAAAACGGCGCAAAAGTTTCGTTCGTCGCAAAGCCTTCGGCATCGATAGGTCACGAAAATCAGCTCAACGCTTTTGACATAGTAGTAAATAAATAAATTTAAATAAGGAGAAACAAAAAAATGGAAGACAATTCGGTAATGGTAAACATCACTACGAAGGAAGGGTTGATCGACCTTTTCATGCGGATGGACAACGGAAGCTACGAGATAACAGACGAGGAGCTTTTGCCCATACTTTGCGAATGGGGCAAAAAGGCGCTCGATGAAAAGGACCCTCACCTCGCCAGTCTGATAAGATCGCACGCAAAAAGCTACAACAGTCCCGATTCGAGGCTCGGCAGAGGCGACGCCTTCATATATTCCCAGCTTTCGAAATACGTGCCCGGGCTGATAGGATATTCCGATCTTCGGGAAAAAATCAGAGATGTGGTAAACGCAGGTTCCGAAAATTATGATGTATGGCTGGAGTGCCTTGCCGAATATTTTTCCGCTGCCGGAGTGGGCAAAGTACTCAATTTCTGGGAAGAAATCGACGAAATGCACCTCGATGATGATCGCAAAAAGAAGCTCCGCGAAGCATTCTGGGAAAATATAGTAGAAAATCCCGCTCTCCAAAGTGTTCTTGTGGTAGAGCTGCGAAACAACAAGCCGCTGTACACAACGCTTTGCAAATTCGCCGATGATAATAAATATACCATGCCATCACGCTTCAGCAGAAAAGAAATGAAGCTGAGTAAGAAGATAATGCGAAAAGAAGGGATAAAATACAAGTTCCTTGGCATGCGCTATAAATTAGGTTTAGACGGACTTGCTGTAACCACAATAATAAGTCTTGTCGCCATAGCGCTATGCTTCTTTTTCAGATATCTTCCTTTTGTAAAACCCGTTATAGTAAACAGTACCGATACCACCATAGCCATAAACCAGATGAATACGCAGTACATAACCGACCTCGCCTCGTCGGAGTATGAAAGCAGCACATCCGCCTCCGGAACGGTAAAAACAATATTTACCACATCGATATACAATAATTCCGGAAAAACCCTGAAAAATTTTTCGTATAAAGTAACCTTCTATGACAGCGAGCAGAACAAAATAATATCAAAGCGCTATAAAATATCGGAGCCTGTCGCACCAAACGAAACAAAAGTCTTTACAAACGAGCTCGAACACGTTTCCTCCACAGGCGCCACGGTATCGTCAATAAAAGTGGGCGCGGCAAAATTCGGTTTTGAAAGAAGCCTGAAACTCGGCTGGCAGATAGTCATCGCAGCTGCCTTGAATATATTGCTTGGACTTCTTCTTGACAAATTTGATTCAGAGCCTATTTTCGGCATGATTGCCACAGTATTGAATGTATGTTTATACCTGCTTTTCGCCACAAACTATATTTATATATTCCTGCTGCTGTTGCCGATGATATTCTATTTGATTTACAGCACTATGTTTGATTATGGGGACGTGCCGGTAGTCGGCGTCATTACCATACTCATCAGTATCGCCCCTGTGGTATTCCATGTGCTCCGCTTTTTCATGTAAGCAAAAAGGAGATATATCATGAATAAAACAGCCCTTTGCATAAAAATGCTGGAGGTGCTTTACAGTCGCGATCTCGTCACGGTTTCGGAGCTCGCCGAAATACTCGAAACAAATCCGCGAAATATACCCGAATACAGAAAAGAGCTGGAGTATGCGGGATATATGATAACGGTAGTCCCGGGCAGATACGGCGGATACAGGCTGCAAAAAAGCAGTCTTTTCCCCGCCGTAAAGCTCGACGATACGGAGCAGAAAGCTCTGCTCGCGGGATATGATTATCTGCGATCGCGCAATGATTTCATGAAAAAGAGAGAATTCGGCTCTGCCATGGCAAAATTTGCGGCGGCTTCTTCTCATTCAAATGATATCATACAGACCACTGTCATCGACAAACGCCCGCTCGCCATGCCTGAAAGCGAGATAAAGCGCCGCTACGACGCCATGGAAAAATGCATAAAAGAGCGCCGCGTGCTCGAATTGAAATATCTCACGTCATACAACGCGGTGAAAAAAAGAATTATACATCCGTATAAGCTTTTTATGATGAACAATGCATGGTTTACACTGGCATACTGCGCATATCCGAATAAAGGCACATCGCAGTTTCTCATATATAAATTAAACAGAATAATCGATTTTAATATCACAAACGAAATTTTCAGAATATCGCTTCTCTATAATGAAAACGACTTTTTCGATGAAAACGGACTGAAATCCGGCGGTGACTGGTATGCATACAACAATAAAGAATCCCACAGCTGGTATCACATAAAGCTGAAGCTGACGGGCAGACCCGCCATGACCGTAAAAGAATATATAAACGGCAGAAATCAGAAAATCAATGCCGTGGACAGCAATACCACCATTCTGGAATGCGATATGGAATATCGCTACAATACGATACAGTTTGTCCTCGGTTTCGGCGGCGACTGCGAGGTATTGGAGCCGGAATGGCTGAAAGCCGAAATAAAAAGCGAAGCGGCAAAAATGATTGCATTTTACGAAAAGCAATAAAAATCAAAAAAACGGGGAATCCTGCGGATTCTCCGTTTTTTCTTTATATCGCGCTCATGCGCGGACATTCCTTTCCATGCTTTATTTCTTCCCTGTCTTCTTTTCCCAGAAATCCGCTCCGTTTATGTAAATATCATATAGTTTTTCGTATGACAAAATATTATTTTGGCGCGCACCACCGTTTCGCGTAGGCACGGGCGGCTGCACTACGCCCATATATATTCCGAGCGCGCAGACAACAAACCAATTCGGGAAATAAAACAATATAAGCATCACCGCAAAAAATGACAGATAATAAATCCCGAGTATGATATAAGAAAGCCATTTTTTCGGAAGGATTTTGTGCCAGAAACGATAGCCTACGGCGTATTTGTCGGATATCAGCATCCATACGGTGCCGAGCACAACCCATATCGCCGCAAAAACCGCAAACCGCGCGACGGAAATACCCTGTGCATTGCAAAGCAACACCACATAAAACGGAACAGCAAGAATTATCGCCGCTATGGCAAGTATCACCGAAAGCAATGATTTCGCGCCCGTGATTTTTATATCACTTCCCTTTCCGCATGCTTTTATTTTCGATACGGCGCAGAAAGGAGCGCCCGATAAAACAATATGTTTTCCGCCTTTTGTATAAATAATCAGTCGGAAAGGCTTTGCAATATCGCTTTTGAATTTCGGTTTCGAATCCATGGCATATTCGATTTTTTCTATGGTTTCATAGCGGATTTTGCCTTTCGGATAATAAATTCCTTCTTTTGCGAGGACACATACGATCCTGCCGAAAAACCGCTTATTCAGCGCCCGCATGATAAGAAAAGGCAATGAAAAGCCGACGCAGACCATGACCGATGTGCGAAACGCAGACAGCCACTCCGCAAAATCAAATTTCCCTATTCCCCACGAAATCACCAAAATAGCATAAGGAACGGCAAGCATCACGGAATACAGAAAAATCAAAGGGACATCAAAATATATGCGGCGCAGTTTTTCCCCGTCAATATTTTTCAGACTGCGGTTTTCATCCGATACCATTTTTTCATCCCTTTCGCTTTTTTGCAAAAATTTATTTTTTATTGTCGCCGCTATCCCGTTCGCTGTCGCATTCCAGCTTTTCACTTACAAAATATGCCTGTATCGTGCTTTCGGCGATCAATACGGACTCCTGGCGGAAAAATGCGCAAAGATCTTTTGCAATATCGTTTACCACAGACTTTCCTACGTCAATAAGAGTAAGCACCAGGCAGGTTTCCTTTGCATACATCCCGTTTTCGTAAATATATCCGCCTTCCTGCACGCAAAAAGAAAACGGCACCTTGTATGAATAGCATACTTTGCGAAGCACGCTGATATATTTTTCGTTTTCAAAAAGTTGCGTATTTGTCGTCAGATCATTCAGTCCTATGTATATTTTCGATTCGATCATGTTTTCATTCTTCCTGTTTTTCGGATAATTTCGGTAATATGCAGGCATAAATTTCACTCCTATGCAAGCTCCGTTTCAAAAAATTCTTTTTTCGGGCGGACAAATCTCAGCGATATCCAGTCAAATCCGATGGATTTTGCATCTTCCCAATCCATCGCGCCATACATCAATTTTACTTTGTTTCCCTCAAAATCATAGCATTCTTTTTCTTCTTCATAATCAATGGAATATCCCAGCCGGATTTGGATTTCGCCGCTGTATTTTTCATATTTTACAAGACTACGCTCCGGCGCGTCCTCGTATTCATTGCAAAACATGGCATCATAGCCGTGCTTTGCCCCGTCAAAAACCGTAAACTCCTCGCCGGAAATCGGGTCTTTTGCAACGATAAGACAAGGAAATTCCCCATCGGTTATAAAAGGCGTACCTTTACTTACGATGATTTTCCCGTAATAAAATATGTCCAGATTTGTATTTCCCGCAGAGGAAGCAAGGATAGCCGTCGTTTTATCTTTCGCTTCTTTGATTTTTTTGAGATTGTCTTTCAGATAATACGGAATCATATTATTCCCCCACAGATTTCAATTTGTCGATATCATGATATCATAAATCCGCCTGATTGTCAATCCCGCTGCACTCCGGCGAAAGTTTCACGACTGCTATTCTTCCGGACTTCAGCACCACGCTTGCAAACGAGCTTATGTATATTACGTTCGAAAGTTTCTTAGCGTTCATCCTTCCTTTCCATAGAAATAAGCCAAACGCTCGGTCCCGCAGCGTTTGGCTATGTATGAGATTCGGTTGGACAAACCGGAATTTATTTAACCAAGACAATAACATAGTATTTTATATAATTGATGTTATATTTCAATATATCTTCCGCTTTAATAAACGTTAATGATTTCGGATGACCGATTCACTCTTTATTTCAAAAGCGATTTTGCCGTCCGATATTTTATACTCCACCGCATATTGATACCCCACAATGGGAATCTCCATTGTATTATCGGCTTTATCAAATAAGCACAGACTCAAGGAAAACTCTCCGCTTGTTTTATCGAAAAAACTGTTTTCAAAATGCAAAGTAGCTTCTTTTTTATAATCATAGTTACCGTCCGAAACGGCAAAAGAATAATCGTCTTTATCAAGACCTTCAATGCTTTGTAAAACCGACGGAGCTTTGCCACTATTGTCGGATGCTAAAAAAGCCGCTTTATAATTTTCAAGGTTTGTAGAGTTTATTCCATAACGAACAGTAATGGAAACGGTATCAAGCGAGAACAAT
>CAKRQU010000034.1 GCA_934394585.1 uncultured Eubacteriales bacterium
CGAAACGGCTTGACCAGTATATCACACTTATTCCACCTTGTCAATACTTTTTGCGAAAGTTTTTTCCCTTTTGTTGAAAAAAATGTGGTTTTCGGCAATTTTCTTTAAATTATATTTCCATATCGCACCTGTTTTTTGCGATTTTTGATAATTCTTTTGCAAAATCCTCAGAGCGCGGCTCGCACACGATGCAGTTTTCGCTCCCGCGTGCGGACGGAATGTCCGTGCAGATTACTTTTTTGCCGAGGAGCAATTCCTCGCTCACCGCCAGTCCGTAGCTTTCACTGCGCGACGGCTGAATGCAGACGTCGCAATTCTTCATATATTTATACGGATTATCCGCTTCGCCGACAAAAACGATATTTTCTTCTATGCCGAAGCGCGCCGCCTCTCTTTTCAGCTCCGAAAGATACGCCTCATCATCGCAAAGCCCCACTATATACCAGCGTGCCGAGCATCCGTTTTTTATTATTCCGGCGACCGCGGGCATGGCGATATCATAGCCCTTCACGGGATTTACTCTGCCGACGCTGAGAATTTTCAGAAAATCGCCCGCCGTTTCGGGGCAAGGCTCGCTTGCGCGCGCGGCGATGGATTTCGCATCGGGCTTTATCGGGCAAAACGAGAATTTGTCCGCCGACTCCGGAAATTTTTCGCGGAGCATTGCACAGGTTCTCTGCGAAACGCATACGATTTCATCGAATTTCGCAAAATATTCTCCGTAAAGCTCATCATCGCGCTCGGGATAGTCGTATTCGAAATGAAGCCATGCGGTTTTCTTTTTCGCCGAAACCTTGTCTGCCACATAAAACATGGTTTTGTCGCCCCAGTAGGCTATCGCCTCGTCGTATTCCCCTTCCGCCCTCGGGCAGCATGCGCGCATGGCGACGAGCCATATACGCATAGCCGCGGTTTTTCTTTTGTTTTTGTTTATATAATTAGGAAGAAGGCGCAAAAGCGCGAGCGATTTCACGGGATGCTTTCGCACCAGAGCGCGCATAAGCACGCCTTTGGCATTTTTGCCGCTCATGGTAAAAAGCTCCCCCGCAAAGCGCATTTCGCAAATCTTTATTTCATCCGGCACTTCGCCGAGCAGACCGCCGCTTTTTTTCGCGAGCAGGAGCGTGATATCGTTCTCTTTTCCGCAAAGCTCCCGCGCAAAGGAAAGAAAGGCGCGTTCCGTACCGGCGCTCGCCATGGTTATGCCCGAAATGAGTATTTTTTTCATGTGCCTCTCTCCTTTTTGCGATAATTTGTTTTTATAAGTATACCATTACCCGTGATTATTGTCAATCTTTCGGAAAATTATTTATGTATGTTGACTTTTTCGCCTATCTGTGATTTAATTTATCTGTAAAAATATCTTTCTGTAAAAAAGGAGATTACGGTATGGCTGATTTTTTCGGTGCGATTGCCGCAAATGATATAGGTTCAAAGCGCGCCACGCTTCGTTTTCCCACGCCGCAGGAGCAAAACGGCGTTTTCTTTCCGCTGTACGATGACGGCGGAAAGCCGATTTCCGTTCCCGCAAAAATGAATACGCGTGCGGAGCTCGATGCCGAGATAGGCAGGCTGAAAAAGCACTATGCGCCGTTTTTGCGCGATATCGCTCCTTCGCACGAAACGATGCGCACGCGAAAAAGCATAGAGCATTTTTCATACAGATTGCAGACGGAAAGCGACAGGCATGATCTGCGCGGCGCGATAAACGGATGCGGCGAATGGGAAAATGTGAAAATACCGCATTACGGCGGTCCCGTCGGAAACAAAACCGCATACTACAGGACGGTTTTCGAGACGCGGAAAATCCCCTGCGGCAAGGCGCTTTTCCTGCATTTCGACGGCGTCGATTATTTCTGCGATGTGTATGTGAACGGAAATTTCGTCGGCACGCACGAGGGATTTTTCGCTCCTTTTGAATTTGATATAAGCGAAGTTGTGCGGGACGGAGAAAACGAACTTTTCGTAGCGGTGAAAAACGATTTCCCCTATAACGGCAACAGCGCACCCGAATACGGCGGTATGCGGCTGGAGGGAGAAAAAATGTATGCCGCCACCGGTCCCGGATACGACGATCCCGCGCTCGGCTGGCACCACTGCCCTCCCGGGATGGGAATTTTCCAGGGCGTTTATACGGAACTGCGCGACAGGGTTTTCATTTCCGATCTTTTTGTCCGGGCGCTTCCCGAAAGCGACGAATACGAGATATGGTGTGAAATATACAATTGCGACTATGTCCCGCCGGACGACGTGCGCCTTTCGTTTTCCGTTTACGGTATGAATTTCGAGGCGGTGCTGACGGAAAATTTCGAATACACGCCCATCACTTTTTCAGGTGATGACCGCGGCAATGTGATATACGCCTCCGACCTCGGCGACAGCGAAAAAATGAAAGAAAGCGTAAAGCTTTCATTCTACCGCGGAGAAAATCTCGTGCGCCTGCGCATGAAGGCGGAAAATTTCCGCCGCTGGGAGCAGGATACGCCTTATCTGTATAAAATAACGGCTTCCCTTTTTGTAAACGGGAAAAAAGCCGACTGCGCCGATGCTTCATTCGGCATGCGCAGCTTTTTCATGGATACGCAAAGCGAGAAAAAAGGCATGTTTTACCTGAACGGCAAAAGCCTGCGCCTGCGCGGAGCAAACACCATGGGTTACGAGCAACAGGATGTGATGCGCGGCGATTTTGATATGCTTTTATACGATATGCTCATGGCAAAGGCATGCAATATGAATTTTCTGCGCCTCACCCAGCGCCCCGTGCAAAAGGAAATATACGAGCTGTGCGACAGAATAGGGTTGCTTATCCAGACAGACCTTCCTCTTTTCACAAATATGCGCAGGACAAAATTTGCCACCGCGGTGAAAATGAGCGAAGATATGGTGAAGCTGATACGCCCCTATGCCTCCACCGTGATGATTTCCTATATAAACGAACCTTTTCCGAATGCGTCCGGCAAACCGCACAGGCATCTCGTCCGCTATGAGCTGGAAGATATGTTCACTGCCTGCGACAAAGCCGTGCGCCTGCTTTACCCCGATGTGACGATAAAGCATATCGACGGCGACTACGATCCGCCGTCATCTTCCCTGCCGGACAATCACACATATACAATGTGGTACAACGGTCACGGCATGGATATGGGCAAAGTTTACCGCGGATATTGGCTCGGCGTCGCCGAAAACTGGTATTACGGCTGCGGTGAATACGGCGCCGAGGGACTGGACAGCGTTTCGCTGATGCGCCGCCGTTATCCTTCGGAGTGGTTGCCGCAAACGCCCGCCGAAGAAAAGGAATGGAACCCCGACAGGATAGTGAATGCGCAGAGCGGCAATATGTTTTACTTTTTCTACGACAGGCAGGATACGCTCGACGGCTGGGTAGAGGCGAGCCGCCGCCACCAGTGCGTGGGAACAAAATTGCAGACGGAGGCTTTCCGCCGCAATGCCGATATGGTGACATTTGCCATTCATCTTTTCATAGACGCATGGCCATCGGGCTGGATGAAAACGATAGTGGACTGCGAACGCAATCCCAAGCCCGCTTTTTACGTTTACCGCGATGCGCTGACCCCGCTGATGGTTAGCCTGCGCACGGACAGAAAAACATTTTTTTCGGGTGAACGCGCCGAAATCGAAGCGTGGATATGCAACGACACGCACGAAATTTCCGCGGGACACACACTGCTTTTCGAGCTGATTGATTCCGCGGGAAATCTCGTGAAAAGCGGCAGATATCCAGCCGTTTTTTCCGAAAATTCATCGTTTATGCAGGGTAAAATCGCCTTTGATGTGCCCGATGTAAACGGGCGCGAAAAATACACGCTGCGCGCGATACTGCTTTCCGAAAACGGAAATGTGATTCATTATAACGACGAGCCGCTCGGATTTTTCGCGCGGGAAAGCGAAGATTTTTCGGGAGCGGTATTTGTTTCGGGTAACGAATTTCTTGAAAATAAAGAAGCGTTTCTTTCCCGCGCCGCCGCGGGCGAAACCGTCGTAATAGACAGGCTCCCCTGCGGAACCCACGATATCGGCGGAAGCGAAGTCACCGTGAAAAACTGCGGCATGCGCCCGCTGCATTTCGTTTCGAGAAAAACGGGACATCCTCTCGTTTCCGGCTTTGAAGCCGAGGATTTCCGCTTCTGGTATGAAGAAAAAGCGGATATGATGACCCCGCTGATATATGAAACATTCCGCAGCGACGATTTCACGCCGATACTGACGAGCGGAAATTCCCTGCGAGGCAGCGCATGGGGACAGCGGCTTTATCCCGCTCTCGCCACAGCCGAAAAAACATACGGCAAAGGCAAAATAGTGATAAATCAGGTGGATCTCGATTCTCACCTGAAAAACCCCGTGGCATTCATTTTCAAAAAAAGACTGGCAAAATTCAGATAAGGAGAAAAAATGGCAACATTTGAAAACAATTTCGCAAAAATAACCGTGAGAGGAAATACGCAGAAAAAGATTTTCGACGAGGATTATTCCGTATGCGATATTTTCCGCGAGGCAATGAATCAGTCCATCGTGGCGGAGGCTACGCCTTATGTATGGCGCGTGCTGAACTGCGGCAAAACGGAAAAAGGGCTTTGGTTTATCGAAAGCGAATATGAAAAGGGCGAAACTCTCGCTTCACTCATGGAAAAGCATCCGGAAAAGCAGGATGAATATCTGAATCTGCTCGTGGATCTGCAAATAGAACTTTACAAACGCTCCGTGCACGACATGGTGAAGCTGAGCGACAAAATGTTCCGCAAAATAGAAGAAGCGGATATGAGCGCTACTCTGCGTTGCGATCTGCATCTGCGTCTGCTTTCCATGCCGAAAACGCTGAAAATCTGCCACGGAAATTTCCGCCCGCAGAATATCGTCATCACGGAAAGCAATAAAACGATAGTCACCGACTGGGCGCACGCCACTCTCGGAAATTCCGGCGCGGATATAGCGCGCACATATCTGACATTCATTCTCGAAGGCAAAAAAGAACTCGGCGAAAAATACATTTCGCTCGTATGCGACAAGGCAAATCAGCCGCTGGAATACATTTACCGCTGGATGCCGATAGTCGCCGCTTCGCAATCGGTAAAGAATATTCCGGGCGAGCGCGACACGCTGATGTATTTTATAAACAGCCCCGATTATTGATAAAGCAAAAGAAAGGAAAAATATATATGGAAACAGGAATAAAAGGCAGAAAAGAAACCGCAGTCACGCCGGAGCTGACGGCACAGGCGCTCGGAAGCGGACTCCTCCCCGTATTTGCCACGCCCGCGATGGTTGCTCTCATGGAGGGCACTGCATCGGAAAGCGTAGCTCCATTTCTGGAGGAAGGGTGTACAACAGTAGGCACCGCGCTCAATATAAAGCATACATCCGCCACGCCAGTGGGCATGCGCGTTCACTGCGAAAGCACTCTCACGGAGATCGACGGCAGACGGCTCGTTTTCAGTGTCACCGCTTATGACGAATGCGGCGAAATAGGAAGCGGCACGCACGAGCGCTTCATAATAAAAAGCGAAAAATTCATGGCAAAGACAAATGCCAAAAACGAGAAATAAACCACGGCACATACAAAAAAGCGAGCGGAAAATTCCGTTCGCTTTTTTCATAAATTCCCGCTTTTGCGAATAAGATTTAGCAAAACAAAAAAATGCGAAAGCAAAAAGCGGAGGATAATCATGAATACCAATATGTACAAGCCCGAAGGAATGAACAATCAGAGCGGAATAGCGGGATTTTCCGTTTCCATGCTGGAAAAGGCAAAGGAAAGCGGCAAAATACTCGAAGCCACCGCAAACGTATGCGATTCGGAAATGGCGCTGACGGTCAATCTCGGCGAAATCACGGGAATCATCCCGAAAAACGAAGCCGCGCTCGTTCCCGAGGGAGAGGAAGTGAAAGATATCGCCGTAATCACCCGCGTCGGAAAACCCGTATGCTTCAAAGTAATCGGATTTGAGCGGCGCGGCGGCAGAAACGTAGCCGTGCTTTCCCGCAGGCTTGCGCAGGAGGAATGCATGCGCTCGTATCTTATGGGGCTTTCGGCAGGCGACATCATCGACGCGAAAGTCACTCATCTGGAGACTTTCGGCGCATTCTGCGATATAGGTTGCGGCATAGTGTCGCTTTTGCCCATAGATTCCGTTTCCGTATCGCGCATTTCTCACCCGCGCGACCGTTTTTATACGGGAATGGAAATAAAAGCCGCCGTGAAAAGCATTGATTACAATACGGGCAGAATATATCTTTCGCACAGGGAGCTGCTCGGAACATGGGAAGAAAACGCTTCCGCTTTTTCCGTGGGGCAGACGGTTTCCGGCATTATACGCAGTATAGAGCCGTATGGGATTTTCATCGAACTCACGCCCAACCTCGCGGGACTTGCCGAGCTGAAGGACGGAGCGCAGGTCGGTCAGAGCGCGGCGGTATACATAAAAAACATCATACCCGAAAAAATGAAAATAAAACTGGCTCTCATAGATTCGTGCTTTCCTGCCGTATCCGCAGCGCCCTCGTTTCGCTATTTCATCAGCGAGGGGCATATTTCGAAATGGCGCTATTCCCCCGAAAACGCGACAAAAATCACGGAAACGGATTTTGAGGCGGAAATTTAATATTTATTTATAATTTATTCTTGAATTATTCTCCTCTTTATGATTTAATATAATCAAAGAAATATATTTTCGAAAAAGGAATATAAAAATGACGGAATACAAATTCATAAAAGCCCTCCCCGTATGGGAAGAAGGCAAAGAAAACGAGCTTAATTACTGGTTGCAATTTCGCACGCAGGCGCAGGGCGGCAAAAAAACCGTGCTTGCGCTGACGGGTTCCTGCGCATACACGGTAAAGGTAAACGGTGAATTCGTCGCTTTCGGTCCCGCAAGATGTGCGCATGGTTTTTACCGTGTGGATGAATTAGATATATCATCCCGCTGCACAAAAGAGGAGAATATCATAGCGATATCCGTTTTCGGCTATAACTGCAACAGCTATTATCATCTCAATCAGCCGTCGTTTCTCTGCGCCGAGCTTATCTGCGACGGCAAAGTGACCGCCGCCACCGGCAGTGACGGTTTTATAGCCCGCTACATGAACGAGCACGAAAGAAAAACGGAAAAATTCAGTTTTCAGCGCACATTCACCGAGGTTTACAATCTCGGCGCGGATTATCGCGATTTTGAAATTTCCTCCGATGTTTCGGCTTTCGATACGGTAAAACTCGTGAAAACCGCCGATAAAAAATTCATCGTGCGCGACAGCTCGCTCAATACGTATTATCATGTTCCCGCAAAGAAAATCGTATGCCGCGGCTCTTTCACCGTGGGCGACTACAGCTCCGTAATAGGCTACGGCAGACATATAAAAGATATTTCGCCCATTCAGAAAGGCTTCACTCTCGATGAAATAACCACAAATTCCCTGCTGGAAGCGAGAAATATAGAAAATCACGAGATAGAAAAAACCGATATTACCTCCGACGGCGCAAAAATCGCAAAAAATCATTTTGCGGTTTTCGAAATGGAGCGCAATACCACAGGTGAAATAGAATTCGATATAACCTGCGAAAACGATGCGGAGCTGCTCGTAACATTCAGCGAGCTTATCGAAAAAGAAGGCGAACCCGTGGACTTTCGTCATGCGGGCGTGGTGAGCGTGGTTATATGGCGGCTCAAAAAAGGAAGCTATCATCTTTCCACGGCGGAGCCGTATACGGGAATGTATATAAAATTCGCGGCTGAAAATTCCGATATTTCCGTTTCGCACGTCGGCATGAATTATTTCGGCGCCGATAAGCCCGCAAAAGCTTATATCGGAAACGACGCCGAGCTTCGCGATATATTCGACGCGGCGCTCGAAACTTACCGCCAGAATACTTTTACCATATATATGGACTGCCCCTCGCGCGAACGTGCGGGCTGGCTCTGCGACAGCTTTTTCACTTCCCGCGTGGAAAAAACTCTCACGGGTAAAAGCGAGACAGAAAAAGTATTCCTCGAAAATTTCCTTTTGCCCGACAGCTTTGAAGCCATACCGCATGGTATGCTCCCGATGTGCTATCCGGGAGATCATCTGAACGGAAATTTCATCCCGAACTGGGCTATGTGGTATGTTCTGGAACTGGAAGAATATCTCGCGCGCACGGGAGATCGCGCACTTATCGACAGCGCAAAAGAAAAGGTTTATGCCCTGCTCGCATATCTGCTTCCTTTTGAAAACGAATATTCCCTGCTCGAAAAGCTCAAGGGCTGGGTATTTGTGGAATGGTCGAAATCAAACGAACTGACGCAGGATGTAAATTTCCCGACAAATATGCTTTATGCCCGAATGCTCGAAAGCGTCGCCCGCCTCTATGACGATGAGGCAGCGCACAGCAAAGCACAGCGCATAAAGCAAACCGTAAACGATATGTCGTTTACGGGAGAATTCTACTGCGACAATGCCATAAGAAGCGAAAGCGGCAAGCTCGTGCTTTCCGGAAAATATACGGAAAGCTGCCAGTATTATGCTTTCTTCTGCGGCACAGCCACATTTGAAAGCCGCCCGCAGCTTTGGGAAACTCTGCTACGCGATTTCGGACCGGGCAGAGTCGGCGTATGGCCTGATTTCCGCGAGGACGCAAAATGGAAAAATGTATATCCCTCAAATGCGTTTATCGGCGATTATCTCCGTCTGGAGCTGATATTCCTCAGCGGTAATAATGAAAAGCTGATAGAAAATATAAAAGGCTTTTTCACAAAAATGGCTCGCACCACGGGTACGCTCTGGGAAAACGAAACTTCGAATGCAAGCTGCAATCACGGCTTTGCTTCGCATGTCATTTATTGGATGGATAAACTTGGCATGGTCGGAGATGTAAAATGAAAAACAAAAAGAAAATCATCCGATATGCTGTTCTCGCCGCAATAATAATCGCAGCTGTGATATATTTCATAATAAATCCCGTTTCGGCGGACAAACTGGCGGAAATTTTCAAAAAAAATGATCCCCGTGCCGCCGCGGTATTGCTTTTGCTTTTTGCGGTAAAGGGATTTGTCCCCATAATTTTATATATGGTGCTCACGGCGGCATGCGGCTTGCTTTTCGATCTGCCTTATGCTATACTTATAGCTTCGGTGGGAACCGTGATAAACCTGAGTGTTTCATATATTATCGGCAAAACGGCAAAAAGCGATGTCAGCGATCTGATAGAGCGCCATGAAAAACTGAAAAAATATTATACAAAAGGCGAAAAATATTCTTTTGTATTTTGTCTCGCGCTTCATTCCGTGGGGCTTCAGAGTGAGCTTCTCGGCACGTTTTTCGGTTCTCTCGGAATGCCGTATATCCCGTATATCGTAAGCAGTGTGATAGGTATACTGCCCGGCGCCGCGATGTGGATAGTGCTCGGCGGCAAAAATGTGAATATTTCGTGGTATGATCTTTTCCCGTTTGCGATAGATCTGCTGATGATAGGCGCTTCCCTGCTTTATCTGAAAAAGCGCGAAAGAAAAAACGGTTCGTCGGAAAAGCCCGATAAAAATACGCAAAAATAAAAAACCGCCGGCTTGGCGTACCTGCGATAAAGCAGGTGCGCCAAGCTTTTATGTCCAACTCAATTTTTGGTTTATAACCTCTCAATTATTAAGAGGTGGACAAATCGTCAAAAACTTGGTATAATATAATCACAGACCGGTCAAGTAACAAAATCAGGAGAATTGTTTATATGACATTTGGACAAAAGATAAAATCACTTCGACGAGAAGCAAATATGACACAAGAAAATCTTGCAGAACTTCTTTCTATTTCTCCGCAGGCAATCAGCCGTTGGGAAACAGATGTTGCTATGCCCGACATTTCTTTATTGCCGCCGCTTGCCAATTTATTTAATGTAACCACCGATTATCTGCTTGGAATGGAAACCTATCAAAAGGATTTGAGAAAAGCGGAGTTTGACGAAGCATTCCACAAATATTGGGAACACGACGACAAAGAAAAGAATTATCAAATCGCCCTGCGTGCGGTTGCTGAATATCCGGGAAATATGGAGTATGTGGAATGGCTGGCATCGGCAGAGTATTATGTTGCTATGCCGACCTTGGATAATAGTGAATATACGCGTTTGCTTGAAAGTTCAGCAAAACATTATAAATTGGTTTTGGATAACACCAAGGATTCAAAATTATATTCCAAAGCGTTGTTCGGAATCGTTCTTGCACTTAGCTGTAATCAAAAAAAGGACGAAGCCAAACAATACGCTATGTTAGAAGAGGATGAGGAGAAAAGAGATGAGTTGCTTTGTTGGTGCTTAGAGGGTGAAGAAAAGAAAAAGCATTGTCAGCACCTTACAAATACAAAATTAAATAGCTTTCTCTTCCAACTAAAATTCGGTCAAGACTCAATTGACGTGTATGATGCCGTTGAAAAAATACTGAATATTATGTTTCCGGACGGTAATTTTCAGTATTATCACAATACTCTGCAATATAATTCTATCAGCAAAGCCTTTTGCTTCTGCAAAACACAGCAATATGACCGTGTATTGGAAGAATTGAAAAAAGCAAGGTACCATGCGGAAGAAATGACAAAAATAAATCACCAAAAGACAATAAAGTTCACTTCTCCGCTATTTTCACTTATTGAAGAAGAGCATCCCGTTACAGATTCCGATATAACCGATATTGATGATTTCATTCGGTGTTTGAATAACAACCGTTGCTTTGATCCTATCAGGGAAACAGAGGATTTTAAAGCTTTGATGACATTATAACCCAACTTCTGCTCGCGCGGGGCTTCGCTTTTGTGTCCACAAAAGCAGTGCTTGTCAGGAAAAACAGACAGACTTTCAGAGCGCACAAACCAAAGGCTCCCTTGTGTAAAGG
>CAKRQU010000035.1 GCA_934394585.1 uncultured Eubacteriales bacterium
GTCACGCCGAAAGTTCAGCTATACTTCCCACTATAGGCTAAACTCCGACGGAGAGAGCATGATTTGATGGACATCGAGTTGGGGCGGCTATGGTGCTGGTCTGAACAGACAAAAGTCCGTGTTAAGCGGGGGGTCTGAACTGCGCTTACGGCTTAGTCTATGGTCAGACTGTCGGGCTATATGTTCGCACGAGTCGCCGCAGGGGACAAAAGAGCACGGGCGGCAAACGCCGCCCGCTTCTTTTCCCCAATTTTCTTCTGAAGAAAATTGCAAAAAACTATTGAAATCCCTCTGCGTTTGTGCTATTATATCCCTATCAAAGATAACAGAGTAGATTCGGGCGAGTATAGGGTGAGCGAAAGCCGCCTTCAGTGCCGCGGTTACGGGGAGTTGAACCGCGGACGAATACGAAAGTTGCTGTGCCCGTTTCGCATCCCGCTGTTACATATATTACCCGCGGTAAATACGCGGGAATTATGTATTGCGCGTCTGTTTTCATACGGAGGTGCTTTTTTATGCAAAAAATCAGAAAAACCAAAAACGGCGGCGCGCGCTTTATGCGTACCGCTCTTCTGAAAATTACCGTTTGTGCCATGATGACGGCACTCGCGATAGTTTTCTGCCGATTACTCGGCTTCCCGCAAAACGGGGCATACCGGATAGAAATCAGCTTTTTGCCCGTATCCGTGGTCGCCATGCTCATGGGACCCGTGTGGGCGGGCGTTTCTTACGGTCTGGCAGACCTTATAGGCGCGGCAGTCACTACGGGCGTAAATCCTTTTATCACGCTGTGCAAAGTGGCTTTCGGCGTCGCGATGGGCTTGGCTTTTTATAAGAAAAAGCCCGGTGCACTGCGTTGCGCGCTCTTTTTCATCATCGCAGGGGCGGTGATAGATATCGGGATGATGATGCCGATATTTGTTTTTATGTTCGGCTATACCGCGAAAGCGGCTTTTGTTTACAGGCTGATAGGCTTTGCCGTAAATACACCCGTGCGGATAGCGCTGATGCTGCTCACGGTGAAATATCTTATGCCGGCGGTTTCGGGCTATTCGAAAAGGTTGGGGGGAAGCAGTGATTTTGCAGGCTATGCAAACGGATTTCAGGCTGTCCCCAGACTGGGACTGGAAAGAATAAGCGCACTGATGCGCCTGCTCGGAAATCCGCAGGAAAAACTGCATTGTATTCATGTGGCAGGCACAAACGGAAAAGGCTCGGTTTGCGCCTTTACCGAGGCAATACTCCGCGCGGCCGGCTATAAAGTGGGAAAATATACTTCGCCGGATCTCGTCCGCGTAAACGAGCGCATCGTAGTGAACGGCAAAGAGATAACCGACGGCGAGCTTTCCGTACTTTTTGCAAAAATAGAAAAGCTTTCGCACAAGGTGAAAAAAGCGACGGGTGAGGAAATTTCGCAATTTGAAATATGGACAGCGGCGGCATTCATGTATTTTGCGGAGCAGAAATGCGATTTTGTCGTATTGGAAACGGGACTGGGCGGCGAATTTGACGCCACAAATGTCATTTCCGGCAATGTAATGGCGGTGATAACGCAGATAGATCTCGACCATACGAAGCTTCTCGGCGATACTGTGGAGAAAATAGCGAAAACAAAAAGCAAGATAATAAAGCCGGATTGCGAAAGCGGCGTTACCGTGATGACGCGGCAGGCGCAGAGCATTATCGACGTGATAGCCGAGCGCGCGGCGGAATGCAAAACGAAGCTTGTCGTATGCGGCGAAGCCGAAAGCGAGGGCTTTGAGGATATATATGAGAAATTTTCCTACGGCGGGATTTCCGGTATAAAAAGCGGGCTCGGCGGTATATATCAGATAAGCAATGCCTGCACGGCGATAGAAATAGCAAAAGCATTGAATATAGATGAAAAATACATCAGAGAAGGAATAGCCACGGCGAAAAATCCCGCGAGATTTGAGATAATATCGAAATCCCCTCTCACGATTTATGACGGCGCGCACAATCCGAACGGTATGCGTGCGCTCACCTCTGCCATGCGGCGTTATTTTCCCGACGCGAAAAGGACGGTTATTTTTGCCTGCATGCGCGACAAGGATTTCATGCCGTCACTGCATATGCTCGATGACGGAAATACGCGCTTTATTTTCACCACTGTGCAGCAAAATCCCCGTGCCATGGGAGCAGCCGAGCTTTGCGATGCGGCGCTTTCGGGCGGAATTAAAGGGGAATACAGAGATACGCTGAAAGAAGCGCTGGCTGCCGCGGGAAAGGACAGCTCCCTCATACTTATCTGCGGTTCGCTCTATCTCTATAAGGACAGATTTTGAATTTTTATATAAAATTTGAATGCAAAAATCCCTGCGGCTTTTCGCCGCAGGGATTTTTGTGCAGGTGGAGTACTTTTGTTAAAAGTACAAAAAGGCGGAGATTTCTCTCCGCCTTTTTTGCTTTTATCCCCCGAGATATGCCTTTTTCACTTCGTCGCTGCTTGCCAGCTCCGCACCTGTGCCCGTGAGCACTATCCTGCCCGATTCCAGAACATAAGCTCTGTCGGATATTTCGAGCGCTTTGCCCGCATTCTGCTCCACGAGCAGAATTGTCGTGCCGTTTTTGTGAAATTCCTTTATTATATCGAAAACAAGATCGACAAGTATCGGTGAAAGCCCCATGGAAGGCTCGTCGAGCATGAGAAGTTTCGGCTTTCCCAGAATGGCGCGTCCCATGGCGAGCATCTGCTGTTCACCGCCCGAAAGCGTGCCAGCCACCTGATTTCTGCGTTCCTTCAGACGCGGGAAAAGCTCGAAAACATGGTCATATTCCTCCTGCGAAACCTTTCCGCGGGAAAAAGCGCCCATTTCCAGATTTTCCATTACAGTCATGGAAAGAAAAACATGTCTGCCCTCGGGAACATGCGCCAGACCGAGCGAAATGAGCTTGTGCGGCTCTGTTTTCGTTATATCCTGCCCGCAAAAGCCAATGCTTCCCGTGGTGGAGCGCAAAAGCCCCGAAACGGTATGCAGCGTGGTTGTTTTACCCGCGCCGTTTGCACCGATGAGCGAAACTATTTCGCCCTCATTCACTTCAAACGAAACATCTTTTATCGCATGGATTTTTTTATAGTAAACATTCAGATTTTCGGCTTTCAGCATTTTTATTTATCCTTTCTGCCGAGATATGCTTCTATAACGGCTTCGTTGTTCTTTATCTCATCAGGTGTTCCCTTTGCTATTATCCTGCCGAAATTGAGCACGGCTATTCCCTCACATATACCCATTACAAAATTCATATCATGCTCTATGAGGAGCACGGCTATGCCGAATTTGTCGCGTATATTTATGATATTGTTCATCAGATCCGCCGTTTCCGAGGGGTTCATGCCCGCCGCAGGCTCGTCGAGAAGAAGCACTTTCGGATTTGTGGCAAGCGCACGCGCTATTTCCAGCTTTCTCTGCGCACCGTAAGGCAGATTTCCCGCCTTTACTTTTGCCATATCCTGAAGATTAAAAAGCGAAAGCAACTCCATCGCTTTTTCGTTTGCTTCATTTTCCGCCCTGAAATAGCGCGGCAGGCGGAAAACAGCTTCAAAAGTATTGTAATTTATCGAATTATGCAGTCCGACCTTTACATTGTCAAGCACCGACATATCGGAAAAAAGACATATATTCTGAAATGTGCGCGCCAGTCCCATTTTGTTTACATCATGCGTGCTTTTTCCCGCCGTGCTTTTGCCGTCGAGAATGATAGCGCCGTTTGTCGGCGTATACACATTTGTCAGCAGATTGAAAACAGTGGTTTTTCCCGCGCCGTTCGGACCGATCAGCCCCGAAATTTCCGTTCTGCCCAGAGCTATGCTGAAATCCTCCACGGCGTGCAATCCGCCGAATTCTATGCCGAGATTATAAACCTCCAGCACGGGATTTTTATCTATATCGCGCTCCGGTATCATCGATTTGCTCGGAACAGGCACAAGCTTGGTTCTGTCAGTCATGTCAGTCATTGCCTTTCTCCTTTCCGCCGCGTCTGAAAAGCTTTGTGAAAAAGCCCTTTATATTTGTGAAAATTCCTTTTACAAAACCCGTGACTTTATCTCTCTGATGCGCGAATGCAGGCGATTTTCCGAGTACCATTATAGCGATGAGCGCCACCGCATAGATGAGCATACGGTAATTCTGTATCGGGCGCAAAAGCTCCGGCAGGCTGTAAAGGATGAGCGTGGCGATAAGCGAACCGCGCATGCTTTTCAGTCCTCCGAGCACCACGAAAACGAGCACGAGTATGGACAGATTGTAATCAAATGTTTTCGGCTGAACTCCGGCAAAGGAATGTACATACAAAACTCCCGCTATGCCGGCTATGGTGGACGAGAGTACAAACGCCATCAGGCGATATTTTGTCACATTCACGCCGCTTGCGTCCGCCGCTATCATATTATTGCGTATCGCTTTGCAGGCTCTGCCCGATTTCGAATCGACAAAATTCATTATCACGATAAGGCTGAGCACGAGCATGATCACGACTATGGTAAGCGTGGTATCCCGCGGGGCGGTAATTCCCTGTGCACCGTAGAAAACGTTTTTCCAGCCGGTTTGCAGATTTTCCAGCGGCACGGGCGTGGCAAAAGAAAAATGATATCCCGCCGCGTCCTTTACTATATATACGTTTCCGAATATGCTGCGGATTATTTCGCCGAAACCGAGCGTGACTATGGCGAGATAATCTCCGCGAAGGCGCAGTATCGGTATTCCCACGAGAAAGCCCGCCAGCGCAGCCGCAGCCGCACCGAGCAGCATCGCGAGTATCAGGCGCAGCACGGACGATGCTATCACATTCTGCGTGAAAATCGAGAAAAGTCCGCCGACGTATGCGCCGATGCACATAAATCCCGCATGACCGAGGCTCAGCTCGCCGAGTACGCCGACGACGAGATTGAGCGAAACCGCGAGCATCATATATATTCCGAGCGGAATGAGAAGCCCCGAAAGCTTATATCCTATCACTCCCTCATTGGCAAGGATACCGAAAACGGCAAAAAAGACGATAACGCCGGACACTGTCTGTATATTTCTTTTTGTGGATCTTTTGAGTTTTTCCATCGTTTTCGCCTCCTTAAACCTTTTTGTTTATTTTCTTGCCGAAAATGCCCGTAGGCTTTATCAGAAGCACGAGTATGAGCACGAGAAATACTATCGCGTCGGAAAGCTGGGTGGAAATATATCCCTTAGCCAGATTTTCGATAATTCCGAGAAGTATACCGCCGACCATGGCGCCGGGTATACTGCCTATTCCCCCGAATACGGCAGCCACAAAAGCTTTTATGCCGGGCATGGAGCCGGTATACGGGCTGAGCGCATGGAAATTGGAGCAAAGCAGTACGCCCGCCACGGCGGCGAGCGCCGAGCCTATGGCAAACGTGAGCGATATCGTCTTATTCACGCTTATCCCCATCAGCTCCGCCGCTTCTTTATCCTCGGAAACGGCGCGCATGGCTTTTCCCATTTTCGTTTTGTTTACAAAAAGCGTCAGCGCTACCATCAGCACCACCGTCACCGCTATGGTAACCACGGTTTCGCTCGTGATTACAAGTCCGCCAAGATTGATATCCGGCAGATTTTCCGTGACGGAGCGAAATGTTCTCGTATTCGATTTAAAGAGAAGCAATGCCGCATTCTGCAAAAAGTAGCTCACGCCTATCGCCGTGATAAGCACCGTGAGCGAAGGCATGGAGCGAAGCGGCTTGTATGCTATTTTCTCTATCACCACTCCGAGGAGCGTGCAGACGGCTATTCCGAGTATGATCGCCAGCCATGTCGGGCACCATGAAGAGCTCATAGCGAAGAAAACCACGTATCCGCCCACCATTATTATATCGCCGTGGGCGAAATTCAGCATTTTCGCTATGCCGTAAACCATGGTATAGCCGAGAGCGATGAGCGCATATATGCTTCCCAGACTTATGCCGCTGAGTAAATATGCCAAGAAATTCATTTGTCTGTCCTTTCAGAAATTGATAGTGCCGAGGCACAAAACCGACACGGAAAAGCGGCGCGTGCCGCTTTTCCGTTTCCGTTTATTTTGCTTTTGCGATTATTCGGCAGCCTTGTAGGTAGCGCTGTAAACGCCGTTTTCATCCTTGGTGACGTCGATATACATAGCTTTGGGAGCCTTTTCGGGTTCGCCTTCGGAATTCCATGTCATGCCGAGACCCGTAGCACCATCCAGAGTTATCTGCGTCATAGCCACTTTCAGTTTGTCGCAGAGCTTGCTTGCGCTGAGATTATCCTCGGGTTTTACGCCTGCCTGCTTTATTGCCGCCGCCACTGCATATACGGCATCATAGCCGTCTGCCGCAAACTGGATGGGTGTTTCGCCGTATTTTTCTTCGTATTTAGCAGTGAATTTCTGAGAGATGCTGTCCTTTGCATCTGCCACATAAGGCGTAAGAAGCATAACGCCGTTTATCATTTCGGCATCGGCTGTCACGCCGTTTTTATCGGAAAACTGAGCTACTATGCCGTCCAGACCGTCGCAGCCGAAAAATTTCACGCCGTCGCCGAGTATATTCTGTGCGGCTCTGATGATGAGTGCCGCATTTTCATAGTAGATGGGAAGGAATACCAGATCCGCGCCGGAAGCCTTTACCGACTGGAGCTGTGCATCAAAATTGGAAGTACCGTCCACAAAAGAAGTATTCGTATCGAAAACCTCAAATTTGCCGAGTTCCTTAGCCTTTGCCTTGAAGCTCTGGTATATACCCGTGGAATATGTGGTGGAGCTGTCGTAGATGACGGCAACTTTCTTTGCCAGATTGTGATCGGCTATGTACTGAGCGGAAGCCGTGCCCTGCGCGAGATCGTTGAAGCAGATACGGAAAGCATTCGCTCCGTCTATGCAATCGACATCACTGCCGGAGGGCGTGAGCATGAACATATTGTCCGCTATCGTTTCGGGAAGAATAGCCGTGGTGCAGCCGGATGTCACAGCACCTATGAATACGTCCATTCCTTTGTCTTTGAGCGTTCTGTAAGCAGAAACAGCCTTTTCGGCGGTGTTTTCGTCATCCTCGGCTACGAGCTTCAGCGTGAAACCGTTTACGCCGCCTGCCGCGTTTATTTCGTCCACGGCTATCTGCATACCGTTCTTTACGGCATTTCCGTAAAGCGAAGCACCGCCCGTAAGCGGACCGGAAACGCCGAGTACAAGTTCGTTATCGCTTTTCTTTTCGCCGCAACCGACAAAGCACATCGCCGCCATTGCGACCAGCATTACAAATGCCAATGTTTTCTTGAAAAAGTTTTTCATTTTTGTTATCTCCTTATAAATGAAATATATAAAAAAGCGGACTGAACAAAATGTTCAATCCGCTTGATTATCAATAAATTTTATGCAACCCGTGCAATAAAATCTTTTTGCGAATATCCTCTTTTGTCCGTATATGAAATTTTCCGCGTAATTATGAAATATAGAGCGATAATCCATATAATGGAAATAATTCGGGAAGAAATAATCGCAAAAACAAAAATCGACACTGCGAGAACAGTGCCGAGCGCAAGCATAGCCGAAAATGCGCAGGAAGAAACTCCACCGAAAGTGCAGTTCGCTTTATTCTGTTTTGAAGAAAAGAAAGCTTTCATCGTGGCGTCCCTCCGAAATTTTTCTCTATTTTATCACGCAGGAAGCAATTTGTAAATACACGTTTTTTACAAATATATACAGCTTATGGCGCATATTTTTGTGCATATTTTACATTAAACGAATTTTTTATTGTTTTTAGTTTATATTATCGGATTTTTTATTGTTTTAATTTGAAAAATCAATATATTTTTCGGTTTTTACATGCGACGCAGTGAAAGTTTTTTTGACGCATCCGAAAGAAAACCGAAAAAGCAGTCGCTTTATTTGCGATTTTGTATAGACTTACGGGAAAAATGATGCTATAATATATGCGGCGAGCATTTTTGACTTGCCGCAGAATACAGAAAAACATCATCATAAAGACGGGGTAAAAATTATGAGCGATATTTCGGTGCTCGACAAAAATCTTGCCGTGGAAAATTCCCTCGGCAGAAGCGATATCGATTTTTACAATGTACGAAAGGAGCCTTTTTCCGTATACGGCGTGATGCACGAAAACGGACGTTTTTGCCGCATTCCCGAGGAAACCGCGCGAAGCATCAGCGACGGCGTATATCAGCTTTCGCGTCACACATCCGGCGGCAGAGTCTGCTTTCGCACGGATTCGGATTTCGTTGCGATAGTGGCGGAAATGGCGGGAATTTATATCATGCCGCACGAGGCTTTTCTCGGCTCGAGCGGATTTGATCTTTATGTGCGCGAAAACGGAAAGCAGACATTTGCCGGCGCTTTCATGCCGGATGTATCAAAAAAACCGCATCTCGAAGGCACGGTGAAATTTCCTTCACGCAAAATGCGCGATATCATAATAAATTTCCCGCTTTACTGCGGAGTATGCGATATAAATATAGGCATTTTGCAAGGGGCGAAAATAGAAAAATGGAGCGGATATTCCCGCAATGTGCCCATGGTTTTCTATGGCTCCTCGATAACGCAGGGCGCCTGTGCGAATGCCCCCGGTACATGCTATGCTTCTCTGCTCTCTCGCCGTTTTGATTCGGATTTCATAAATCTCGGCTTTTCCGGAAACGGCAAGGGCGAGCCTGCCGTGTTTGAATATATGGCAGGGCTGGATATGAGTCTTTTCCTTTACGATTACGATTATAATGCGCCGTCGCCCGAATATCTTTCGCAGACGCATTATGCCGGATATGAAACCATGCGGAAAGCACATCCCGATATACCGATAATAATGGCTTCCCGCCCGAATTACGGAAATCCCTTTGCCGAAGGAGAGGCGCGCCGCAAAGTGATAGAAGCCACTTATGAAAAAGCGCTCGCAAGCGGCGATAAAAACGTATATTTTGCGGACGGCGCAAAGGTTTTCGCCGATATTTTCGACGAAGGCGCCACAGTGGACGGCTGTCATCCCACGGATTACGGCTTTCGCATCATGGCAAAGGTATTCGGCGATATCATAGAAAAGGTTCTGTGACGCAAAAAGCAGGAAATCCGAACGGATTTTCTGCTTTTTTGATAATGAAAACAGTGGCGCTTTTTGTAAAAGCGCGGGAAAAGTTACTTTCTCCACAGAGAAACGGGTGTACTTTTCTATGAAGAAAAGTACCAAAATGTTACTTTGTCCCAACGGGGACGGGGTCGCGCTGCCCCGTGACCAAAAGCGCGGAAAAAAAGTTACTTTCCATCACGATGAAAACGGGGTGTACTTTTCACTGACGAAAAGTACCAAAAGTCAAAAAGAGGAAAGTATTAACTCCTGTCTCGGCGACGCCGACACACACGCTGCGCGTATGTGTCAATTCCTCTTTTGAACTCTTTCTCTGTCGCCTCGAGGCGACCGGTGCGAACACGCTGCCCCGACAGTCCTACCATAGACTGAACCGGAAGCGCGGTTCAAATCCACGCTTAACACGGGATTTTGTCTGTTCAGATTTAATCTTTAGCCGCCCCGACTCGATATCCATAAAGCCATGCTCGATTTGGTAGAGTTTTGGCTATAGTTGGAAGTGCAGCTATGGCTTCGGCGTGGCACCACCCACCCCGTCGAATCTGCTCGCTTTTTGCGGCATGCTTTGTTCGCACGCGCGGTATGGCTGATGATGTGATGAGAGATAGACTAAAGCTTTTTTGCTTTGCTATATATAGCACATACTTGCCGCGCATTACTTCCCGCGGCTGACTCGACGGGGTGCGAGGTAGTTTGCAAAGGAGGGCGAGAAGCCTTCCTTTGATGACTTTTGCCGCGCTTTTGGTCACTCAAAAGCGCGACCACCGTTTCTCCTTGCGGAGAAAAAACAATCCCTCACCCGACTTACGTCGGGAGCTCCCCTTGCACAGAGGAGCCGTTTTTGTTTCTTTGCCCAAAAAGAAAAACAAAACACGGGCGGCAAAAGGCAAATTCTCATAAGGATGTTTTTAAGCATCGTCCAAATCTGCCGATTGAGAGTGCAAACAAAAACACGCAGAGTTCGTTTCTGAATTCTGCGTGTTTTTGTCTACGCTTTTCGTCCTTGAAAAACAGCCGAAAAAATGATATAATTAATTCAGAAAGAATAATCTCCACGGAGGACTTGCCATGCCATACGACAAAGAAACGCGGGATGCGCTTCAGGCGTACTATGAAACGCATGATTTTACCGGAAGTATCCCTGCCTTCGACGACAAAAAATATACGCCCGCACAACTTCGGATTTATGCCAAGGCGAAAAAGTTTTTTGCGCAGTCATGGCTGAAGCTCCTTCCCGAAACGGGAAATAAGCGCTCGA
>CAKRQU010000036.1 GCA_934394585.1 uncultured Eubacteriales bacterium
CACAATGCGCAAGTGCCGGATAGGAACGGCAAAATTTTTTACACTTCTATTGCTTCTTTATCACACATCAATAAAAGGAGCCGAGGCGACGCGCTCCGCGCATTGCGTAGTTTTCTTTGCGAAAAGAGAAAAGAACACGGGCGACCGCAGCCGCCCGTGTTCTTTTCCCCGCGCTTTTATGAAAAGCGCACAGACGCACAGAAGAAAATTTACATAAATTTATGCCGTGGGTATTGTTTTATTCCGATTTTATGGTAAAATAAAATGTAATATATTTTTTTCGGGAGTGAAAAAATTGGAAGAAAAGAAAAAAAAGAAAATTTCGATATTTTTCCGCAGATATTTCAAAGACGGAAAAGGCGTGAAAAAAGAGGACGTAATAACCGAATATAATTTCATAAACTTTTTCAAGCTTTACGGGCGCAAATTTTCAAAACTTGTATATGTGAATTTCCTGTATATATTCGGAAATTTCCCGATATTGTTTTTCATGCTCGGTATAAGCGGCTATTTCGCCGCAAAATCCACGGCGCCGACGAGCGCGTTTTTCCCGATATTTTACGGGCTTTCCAAAGCCGGTGAAGCGGAAGCGGCGGGCATACTATCGGGTCTTTTCGGCGGCAGCACGGTGACGTATTTTTACGGAAATCCCGCGAGCATAGTGCTTTTTTCCATATCGGCGCTCGCACTTTTCACTTTCGGTCCCGTAAATGCCGGCTGCGCTTATCTCGTGAAATCTCTCGTGAAATGCGAGCCGGTATTCATTTTCGAAGATTTTTTCCGCACGATAAAGACAAATCTGCGCCAGTCGATAATAGTCGGTATATTTGATATCCTCATCATGGGGGCTTCGGCGTATGCGGTGTCGTTTTACCTGATGAATTACAAGTCATACAGCATAATGTTTTTCTGCTCGCTTGCGATGGTGTGCGTATATATGTTCATCAGATTTTATATTTACAATATCCTTGTCACATTCAAAGTAAGCCTGCGCCAGCTTGTGAAAAATTCATTTATTCTCGCCATACTTGCAATGGGCAAAAATTTCCTTGCTCTCATCGGCATAGCAATCCTCGCACTCGTCGCATTTGCGTTTTCCATGGTATTTATCCCCGCCACGGTGATAATACTCATGATGTTTTTCTTCTCCACGGCTACATTTATTTCCACTTATGTCGCATATCCGAAAATAAAGAGATATATGATAGATCCGTATTATCCCAATGGTACATTAAGGGACGATGACGAATCGGAAGAAGCCGAGAACGCCGAAGAAACTGACGGCGCCAACGGCACGGCGGAGTAACAAAACGGAATAAAATTCCCTCCTTTGCGTTAAAATAGCAAAAAAGGAGGGAATTTTTATGCGCGGATACAGAACTGATCTCGCCGTGGAGCTGCGCGACAGCGCCATGCGCGAATATGCAAAAACAAACGAAGGCGAGATAGACGGAGTCATTTACAAAGAAGAAAAAATAAACGAAAATATCACCAAAAGCACTATAGAAATAATAAACGAGGCAGGAGAGCGGGCGATAGGAAAAGAGCGCGGAAAATATATCACATTCATTTTCCCCGAGCCGGATGAGATGGATCGCGGGTGCTTTGATGCGCTTTATAAAGCGCTTTCGGATACGTTTCGCGAGCTTTGCCTGAATGGGGAAAATACGGCGCACAGCATGCTTTTCTGCGGGTTGGGCAACAGAAAACTGACTGCCGATTCCATAGGACCGGCGGCGGCGGACGGCATTCTTGCCACGCATCATATAAAAGCTTCGGATGCGGAGCTTTTTTCGCAGATAGGCTTTTTCGATACTGCGGTGATATCTCCCGGGGTTTCGTCGCAGACGGGCATGGAAACCTTTGATACGGTAAAATCGGCTGTTTTCAGCGTAAAGCCCGATGTGGTGATAGCGGCGGATGCGCTTTGCGCACGTGATACGGCAAGACTGTGCAAAACCATCCAGCTTTCCACCACGGGCATTTCCCCCGGCGCGGGAATAGGAAATTTTCACGGAAAGCTGGATGAAAAGGGAATAGGCGTACCCGTGATAGGCGTAGGCGTTCCGACTGTGATCGACGCCGCCACACTCGTATGCGATTTTGCCGGAGATGAAAAACTGCACGAAAAAATATCGCAAAAGGCGGGTGGGCTTTTTGTTTCCCCGAAAAATGCCGATACAGGCATAAAAATACTTTCGCGCATACTTTCTTATGCGGTAAATACCGCTTTTCAGAGCGGACTTACGGCAGAAGAAACAGAACTGATGCAGTAATAAGCGGAGATTTTTTGCAATATATATTATCAAGAACCGAATGCGCGAGGTATGATAATGTATTATGAAGAAAAGGAGCTTTCCGCTCCTTACATAAAGCAAAATAAAAGAAAGCCGAGGGGACGTATAGTGGCGCTTTTTCTCGTGGCTGCCATTTTATGCGGCGTATGCTTTGCATACAGGAGCTTCCGCGGCGGCGGATTTTTTGCCTTTATTCTGCGCGGTGAAAAGGGTAGCGAAAGCACATCGCAAAACGTGACGACAAGCACTGCGGAAAATACGCCAAGCACACCGGACAGTATAAAAACCGTGAATTTATCCGCCGCGGTGCAGGGGCAGAAATACGAAAACAAAAGCGGATATGATGTGAGCGGCGGATATTCCGTTTCGCTTGCTAAGCTGCGTGGCGGCAGTGTGCTCCTGGTGGCTACGCGGGGCTATGAGGGCTATGCCGAAAGCGGAAGCGGCGTTTCTTACTATGGCAAAAATACGGCGGAACTGGCATTGTTTCTTTCTCGTGAGCTGGAAAAGAACGGCGTTTCGGCGGAATTTCTCGACGTATGCGAAAACGGAATATATACTTATGAAAACGCCTACGTGAAGATAACGGACTATCTTTCGGAAAATGAAAATGTGCGATATATAATAGATATTTCGCGCGAGGTTATCTGCGGGGAAAACGGGGAATTTCTGCGCCCGTGCGCCTGTATCGACGGCAAAAACCATGCTCAGCTGCGGATAGCTGTCGGAACGGATGCCGGCGGCGGAAATCATCCCGGGTGGCGCACGCGCCTGATGCAGGCAAATGCGCTTTTTGACGCCGTGAATGAAAAAAATCCCGATATTCTCATGCCAATGCTGATAAGCCGCGCGCGGCTGAATCAGCATTTGCCGAGATGCACTTTCACTCTGAAAATCGGCGCTGTAGGGAATTCTTTTGAAGAGGCGGAAAATACGGCGGGACTTTTTGCAAAATTTTTTGCCGACGCGGTGAAATGAAAATGCGATGGTGCGAAAGCATAGAAAAAAGCCTTGAAAACACTGGATTTTTCAGCATTTTCAAGGCTTTTTTCACTGGCGGAGAAGGAGAGATTTGAACTCTCGCGCCGGGTTAAATCCGACCTACACCCTTAGCAGGGGCGCCTCTTCGGCCAACTTGAGTACTTCTCCGAATAGAAAAAATATATGGCGGAGGGAGTGGGATTCGAACCCACGCGGGGTTGCCCCCAAACGGTTTTCAAGACCGCCTCGTTATGACCGCTTCGATATCCCTCCGTATGGGAAACGGGCTTATTTTTTTGATTGTTCGCTCGGAAAGAAATATTGAAAATGTCATAACAAGACTCCGTGCCCTTCCGAAAATACAGTCGCATCGCGCGTGCGGTGAAACCGCACTTCCGATACTCCCTATTTTCGTTACACGCTTGTAAAAACGATATAACATATCGTTTTATACTGCGCTTACCCGTTATGACCGCTTCGATATCCCTCCGTATGGGAAACGGGTCGCACCGCATGCAAAAAGCCTCCAAAACAAAGGCACTTTTCATGGCGCTTTATTATGATACCATGTTTTTTTCAAAAAGTCAATATCTTTTTTGAAAATAAGCAAAAACAATTGCCCGCTATTTTTTCATGCGTATTGACAAACGTGCGGCGAAATGATATTATTAAATACAGAAGGAAACTTTTCATTATTTCATCTCGGAAGGAAGAAATAAAAATGCTTTGGATAATATTTTTTGTTTTTGCCGCTATAGTGATGACTACAGAACTTTTGCTTTCTGCAAAAAGGTCGTTTTTTGTGACGCTGGTGCGCGCGGCGTCTCATGTACTCACAGTGGTGGTGTCATTTATCATGGCAAAAGCCATATCGCCCGCGATTGTCATGCGCCTGTGGAAGCTGGAAGAGGTATCGGGCTCGATAGAAGACCCGCTCACATACCGGCAGGCTACCGAGCTTGTTTCTGAAAATTCACCTATAGCCGCCGCTCTCATAGCGCCGCTGGTTTTCTTTGCGCTGTGGCTGCTTATCGGCATAGTTTTCTATATTATCTACAAAATAATCGCCGTTTCCAAGGGATATAAATTCCCGCGCGAGTCGGACGAAAGCGGGCAGCGCGTCGCCTCGATGTGTATAGGCGTTGCCATGGCGCTGATGATAATTTTTACATTCTGGATGCCGTTCGCGGGCTATACCGTGATGATACATGAAAGCGCCGTCGCTTTGAGAAATGCCGACGAAAACGGGAACGGCTCTGTCGATATGACCGAAATGAGGGCGGATATCGATGCATTTCTGGACGCGGAAAAATCTTATGAGGCAATGATTTTTTCAAATAAATTTTCCTCGTTTGTTTTCAGCGGGCTTACCACGTATAAAACAGACGGAGAAAAATCATCGCTTTACCGCGAGCTTCCGGATGCGATGAGCGCGGGATATGCTCTGGCACAGGAATACAATGCCGAGAAGCCGGACGGAAAAAGCAGATTTGATTTGGATCCTTACCGCAATGTGTTTTTTGCCATGGCGGACGCTTCCGAAAAATCTCACATGGAGGCGAGCCTCTTTTCCTCATATTTCAGAGCTTTGGCAAGATCGCAGAGATCCGGCGAGGAAGCCTATCTCGGAACATATCTGAAAATGTATGAGCATGATGAAACCGGCAGGCTTTTCGACAAAATAGTGGATATAATACTCGATGATTTCAGCGACACCACCGCGCAGACATTTCCTTCCGATATGCGGAAATTTGCCGGTGTGATACATGATATTTTCGGCGCAAGCGATGTGATGACTGCTATATCATCCGAAGATGAAAAAATAGATAAGGAAACTGTCAGCGCTTTTTTCAATGAGATTAATCCCGATTCGGCTGATACCGTTTCCGAGATAATAGTCGAATATACGGATCTGATGGAAAAGGGAAGCGCGGAGCTTGACGCGGTAAATCTTTTCAAGGATATATATAACGATATGGCAAATGCAAAAGCCGATCCGGCATTTCCCGATGAAAAATACGAAAAAGAAGTCGACGCCGTATCCGAAATAATAGTCACATTCAGAGAGGACAGCGGGGACACATTCAAAATGCTGGATGCATATATGAAATCGGATATCATTTCCGCCGCCGTATCGGAAGCGGTAAAAAACGGCAGTATAGGCATATTTACATTGTCGCAGGAAAAGCTCGATCGTCTGACAGAAGAATTTGAAAAATATACAGCCGAAAACGGCAGTGATATCAGAATAAATGACCTCGCCATGCTTTTCGGGATAAATATATAAAAGGGGAAATAAAAATGATAAAATTACTTGCTTTTGATCTGGATGGCACGCTCACATGCCATAAAACGCCGCTTTGCAAAGCAAATCGCGATACGCTCACGGCGCTTGCTAAAAAATACAAACTGCTCATGGTAGGCGCGGGAAACTGCCGCAGAATATTTGAACAGATGGAGCATTTTCCGATAGATATCATAGGAAATTACGGCATGCAATATGCCGAATACAACAGTGAAAAAGCCGATATCGAAACGATCGAGGACAATGTAATGCCCTGCGACAGAGAATCATGCGAGGCGCGCGTGAAAATGCTGCGTGAAAAATACGGTTTTACGGAATATGCGGGCGACAGCGTGGAATTTCATGCTTCCGGTTGCGTTACATTTGCCATACTCGGCACAAAAGCGAAAATAGAAGACAAACTCGCTTTCGACCCCGACAGAAAGAAACGCCGCGCCATATATGACGAGGTTTGCGAAGTGTTTTCCGACTATAATGTATTTGTGGGCGGTTCGTCTTCGTTTGATATGGCGCCGGCGCCGTATAATAAATATTATGCGCTGGATAAATATTGCAAAGAAAGAAATATCGCGCATGATGAAGTAATATTTGTAGGTGATGACTACGGTCTGGGCGGAAATGATGAATCTGTATATAAATCGGATTTCGGCTTTATCAAGGTGGATGATTATCTGAAATTTCCCGAAGCTGTGGCGGATTTGCTGTAAAAAATCGAAAAATGCGGAAAAAATATACAAAAACATATTGACAAAAATATAAAATGGACGTATAATCAAAAATG
>CAKRQU010000037.1 GCA_934394585.1 uncultured Eubacteriales bacterium
TCGTAAAAGGCTAATAAATAGTATTCCCTAAATACTGAATATTTGGAAAAGGCTTCCCATTTCGGGAAGCCTTTTCTTCTTCCTTTTATAAATCACATATCAGTTCCGATACCGTGACAAATTCATATCCCGCCGAAAGAAGCTCGGGGATCAGTATTTCCAGCGCGCCGATGGTATGAGTGCCGTTTACGGTGAAATCGTGAAAAAGGATTATACTGCCGTCGCGGACATTGCTTTTCACATTGGAAACGATGCTCTGCGTGGAAGCTTTTGCCCAGTCGCGCGTATCCACCGTCCACAGGATGATATCATAATCCATGCCGGCTGCTATTTCCACCACTTTGCGCGAGTATACGCCCTCGGGCGGACGGAAAACTTTCGGCTGATACCCCGCCGTTTCCATCAGAAAATCCTCTGTTTTTGCTATTTCCGAGCGGATTTCATCATCCGTACATTTTGAGAGGCGCGAATGATAAAATGTATGATTGCCGATTTCATGCCCGCAGGCGATTTCGCGGCGGATTATATCGGGATATTTTTTCGCATTGCTGCCTACTACGAAAAAAGTCACTTTTATATTGTATTTTTCGAGCAAATCGAGTATCTCGGGCGTTTTTTTGTAATGCGGACCGTCGTCAAAAGTGAGCGCTATTTTTTTGCCGCAGTTTTTACCGGAAAAAACGACATTGCTTTTTGCCGCCCCGAGCGGAAAACATGAAAAAATCGCGGCGCACAAGAGTAAAGAGATGATTTTTTTCATATTATTTTGCGAAAAGCTCATCGAGCGAAGCGAAACGATAGCCGTCTTTTTCCCATTTGGTCAGCAAAATATCGAGTATATCGGCATTTGTTTTCGACGTGGGATGGAGCAAAACTATGGCGCCGTTGTGGATATTTGCGTCGAGCAGAGCGATGGCTTTTTCGGGCGCCGGCTGTTTTGCATTGTCCCAGTCGGCATAAGCGAGACTCCAGAATATGGTTTTATAGCCCATTTCATCGGCAAAAGCGAGATTTTCTTCGCTGAAGCGCCCCTCGGGCGGACGATAATATTTTGCCATTTCCAGACCGGTATTCTCGCGCAAAATATTTTCCAGGTCGCGCAATTCTTTTTCAAATTGCTCGCGCGAAAAGCCCGACATATTTCTGTGGCGCACGGTGTGATTGCAGATAAGATGCCCTTCCGCCGCCATGCGTTTGACCAGCTCGGTATTTCGGCGGATCAGATTATCCAGCACAAAAAAGGCGCCGGGGGCTTTATGTTTCGCGAGCGTATCGAGGATACGCTCCACATTTCCGTTTTCATAGCCCGCATCAAAAGTCAGATAAATCACCTTTTCATCGGGATTTTTGCCGATAAAGGCGGCATTGTGCTTTTCCACGAAGCTCATTTGTTTTTCTGCCTGCGGGCGCTCGTGATTTTTCTTTCTCATGCAGTACCAGCTGTAGCTCTGCGTGGCAAAAAGTGTATTTATAAAAAGAAATATTACCGTCGAAAACGCGGATAATATTTTTATGAATTTTTTCAAAATAAAAATTCCTTCTTTCATTTTTGTTCTGATAATAATTTCTGCACGTGGCGGTTTTTTTAAACAAAGTAAAAAATGTGAGAAAAGAAATATTTTTGAAAAAAGAGGAGGAGTGCGCTTTTTGTCAGTAAAAAGCGCGACCCTCGTCCTCGGGCGACCGCAGTCGCCCGCCTTCTCTTGGCAAAGAGTAACTTTTTCTGCGCTTTCGTGAAAAGCGCGACCCCGTTTCTCCTGCGGGAGGAGAACAATCCCTCAGTCATGGCTACGCCATGCCAGCTCAGACCCTTTCTCGGCGAAGTGGGGCAACGTGCTTCGCACATTGCTTAATTTCCTTGCACAAGGGCGCCAACAAAACGGTTCATTTCCTTGCACAAGGGAAGCTTTTTGGTACTTTTAAGCAAAAAGTACGCTCCCTCCAGCAGGGACAAAAAAGCACGGGCGGCATGTTCCGCCCGCTTCCGTTTTAAAAACAAAAAAAGGGAAGCCCCACAGCTCCCACTTTTTTATTTCAATTATACTTCTTTTTTCAGATCATGCTCGGCTACTTTGGCGCCCGCAAACGAAACAAAATATCCCGCCACATAAATCAGCATTTTTATAAGCGTGCCGCCGAGCTCCTGAATATATGCGCCATCCGAGAAAAATCCTATCAGCTGCGTGATGAGCAGTACGGCAAAATACACGAGATAAATGCACGATGCCGGCACACGCGGCAAAACGGAAATTTTCAATTCGCATTTGTCGTGCAAAAAGATTATTTTTATCACGAGAGCAATCAGTGCGAGCAGAGCCACATGCAGCAGATTTACTATCACGGAAGAAACATCGGTATTGAAAAATTCCTGCATTTCTTCATTATAAAGCACATTGCCGAGGGCAATATGACGGATGAGATACTGAATTATCGGGTTTATGGGATAAACTAAAGCGCAGAGCAGCGCGGAAATGATGATATTTTTCTTTTTTCCGTACATCAATACGACGCAAAACATACCCACGGCAAAGAAAAAGAGATAATCCATCACAAAGAAAGAAGCGCTGTAAAAAATCGCCCAGCTTTCGGCTAAAATATCGGGCAGATCAAAATAAAAAATGCGCATGATACAGGAGATCAGAGTAACAAGACTTGTCGCGGCGACAGGAAGCACCGCCATGAGCAAGACTGATTTTTTTGTTTTCATATCAAAATAAAAAACCTTTCCGTGCCGAGCTTTTTAAATAATTTTATCACAAAAAGCGGCTTTTGTGAACGGGAATTTTGTAAAAGTAATGTAAATTATCCCTTGCTTTTCATTGTTTTTCATTGACATACGCGTGTTAAAATATTATAATTATCAGAGAATAAAATTTACGGCGGTATTTTTATGAAAGATATAAACGAAATAGTAAAAAAACTTGACAAACCCATTCTGACCAGAGCCGATGTGCCTTATCATGCCACATTGGTATTCAATGCGGGCGTGACAAAATATAATGGGAAATATGTCATGGTATTTCGCAATGATTACGGCACATGGGGCGACCCGCATATAGCAGGGAATAATCTCGGTTTTGCCACGAGTGATGACGGCATAAATTGGACTGTGGCGGACAAGCCTTTGCTTGGTCCGGACAATCTGCCCTCGGGAATAGATATAAATGATAAAGTAAAATATATATACGATCCGCGTCTTACCGTGATAGACGGGAAACTTTATATGTGCTTTGCCGTACAGTCGGCACACGGAGTCTGCGGAGGCATCGCCGCAACGGAAGACCTCGAGCATTTCGAGGCGCTGAATATTTCCGTGCCGGATAACAGAAATATGGTGCTTTTCCCCGAGAAAATCGGCGGCAGATATGTGCGTCTGGAGCGACCCATGCCCGTATATTCCCGCGGAAAAGACAGATTTGATATGTATCTCTCGTATTCGCCCGATATGAAATACTGGGGCGATATGAAATTTGTGATGGGCGTAGAGGATGTTCCTTTTGCCAATGATAAAATAGGACCCGGCGCGCCGCCTGTAAAAACAAAATACGGCTGGCTCACCACGATACACGCAGTGGAACGCGATGACACGCTCGGCAAAAACGGCTGGGAAATCCGCTGGCAAAAGATTTATCGCGCAGGCATCGCGCTTCTCGACCTCGAAAATCCCTGCCGCGTCATCGGTATGTGTGATAAACCGATAATCTCGCCTACACTTCCTTTTGAAACCGAAGAAGGATATCGCACGCATGTGATTTTCCCGGGCGGCATGATAGCCGAACCCGATGGGGAAGTGAAAATCTATTACGGCGCCGCCGACAGTGTGGAATGTCTTGCCGTATCGAATGTAGATGATCTCGTCGCACTTTGTCTTGACAAATAAACCTTTCTGAAGGAAAAAATATATAATGAAATATAATCCGCATATAAAGCGAACGCTGGATCTGATATTTTCGCTGGTGATAACGATAGTGCTTTTGCCTTTTTTGCTTATCACGGCGATAATACTGATGATCACATCGGGTGTGCCCGTTATCTTTACGCAAAAACGCGTCGGCAAAAACGGGAAACCTTTTATGATATATAAATTCCGCACAATGAAAAAAGCCGCGCCGGAATTGCCGTCGCGTGAATTTCGGGATGAAAAATATGTTTCCTCTTTCGGGCGATTTCTGCGAAAGACAGGCATAGATGAATTGCCCCAGCTGATAAATATAATAAAAGGCGATATGAGTTTTGTCGGCGCACGTCCGCTCATGGTAGATGAAAAGGAAATGCATGAATTGCGAAGCGCCCTCGGCGTATATAAAGCGCCACCGGGGCTTACGGGGCTGGCACAGATAAGCTGCGATAAAATAACCTCTCTCGCCGAGAAAGCGGAGTATGATGCGAAATATACGGGAAATATCACTTTTGCGGGGGATATGAAAATAATATTTGCCACATTCGGAAAAATGTTGTCGCGTGACGGTATACAAGAGAATATAAAATGAAAAATCAAAGAAGCCGCTCTCGAAAAAGAGCGGTTTTTATTTTGAAAATCGGATTTTTTGCCCGAAAAATGCGGGAAAAAGCGGATTTTTATCGAAAAGCGCGCGTGACCGGTAAAAAAATGAAAAAAAGTATTGACAATATTGAAAAGCAATAGTATAATATATGTTACAAGAAAGACATAAAATAAAATCCGCACAAAAATGCTTGACAAAGGAGGAATAGGTCGTGTACAATCGCTTGACAGACAGACAGACAGACAGACAGACAGACAGACAGACA
>CAKRQU010000038.1 GCA_934394585.1 uncultured Eubacteriales bacterium
CATCAGCCATACCGCGCGTGCGAACACAGTATGCCGCAAAAAGCGAGCAGATTCGACGGGGTGGGTGGTGCCACGCCGAAAGTTCAGCTACACTTCCCACTATAAGCTAAACTCCGACGGAGCGAGCATGGCTTGATGGACATCGAGATGGGGCTGCTAAGGCTAAAGTCAGAACAAACAAAAGTCCGTGTTAAGCGGGGGTCTGAACCATACTTCCGGTTTAGTCTACGGTCGGACTGTCGGGGCAGTGTGTTCGCAAGAGTCGCCGCGAGGCGACAGAAGGTGTTTAAAAGAGGAATGCCTTCCTCTTTTTGACTTTTGGTACTTTTCTTCACAGAAAAGCCCCCCTCTTTGCGCAAATAAAAAAGAGCACAGCTGCGGCTGTGCTCTTTTCTTCATTTTATTATTCCAGAGATTTCGGAGTGAAACCGCACGGCAAAAGCTCGCGAAGCAGATTTTGCCTGAATCCGTCGCCGTCTTTTGCGTATATCACAAAACTGTCCGCATCGCAAAATTCCGCCATCACCTGACGGCATACGCCGCACGGGTAAACCGGCACGGAAATATCATCGCTTTTCCCGCCGACTATGGCTATGGCGATAAAATCGTGCTCGCCTTCGCTTACGGCTTTGAAAAATGCAGTGCGCTCCGCACAGTTTGTTGGCGTGTATGCGGCATTTTCTATATTACAGCCGCGATAAACCTTGCCCGATGCGCCGAGAAGCGCCGCGCCCACGCGAAACCCCGAATACGGCGCGTAAGAAAATTCTCTGGCTTTCGCCGCTTCGAAAAGAAGCTCTTCGGCTTTCATACATATCCTCCCGAAATTTTTATCTGCAATATCAGAAGCTGCCGCCTCTGCCTCCGCGACCGCCTCCGCCTCCGCCGCCTCCACCGCCGGAGCGTGAGGAATCGGATTCTATTTTAACTTTGGAAACAGTGCTGTAAAGAAACATATCTGTTTTCAGATTGAGTATGAAACTGTCTTTTTTGATGTAATTTTCGGCACTGCGTTTCGGTTTGGCATTGTTCATGCGCCCCGCCATTACGCCGACGGATATCAAAGCTATCACTATGGCAACTATCGCTACGATTATTTCAAATTGCTTTGTATCGTATATCAGCTTGCCGTCGTCGGGATAAGTATCATCGGGACCCGGCGTATAATAATCGGCGTTTTCTCCGACTGCCGAAATGAAATTCTTTGCCGCAGTGTACCAGTCGCTTTCACGCAGACCGCTAAGCGCCGCGTCTTCTATTTCATCCATCGATGAAGAATAGAGCCTGTTCATTTTGCCTATCTGGCGGATGTAATATTGGCGCGATTTCACATCCACGGCGAGAATTATTCCGTCGCCGTCGATATCGCAACTTTCGTCGAAAAGCTTGTCGGCGCGCTTCATCAGCTGATTCTGACTGAGCGATGAATTTGTGAAAATGATACCGACTGCGGCTTCTATCTCGCTCGCCGTATTGGTCGCCATGGCGCTTATTTCGCCGTATTCGTCATCAGAAAGTATGCCGTCGGCTATATCGATGAGCGCGATATCATCCGCGCCTGCTTCCGCATAAAACGGCACGCAGAGAAGCGCCGCGAAAATGAAAACAAAAACAAGAGATAAAATCTTTTTCATGGCGCACCTCACAGAAGAAGCAAAAGCTGGGCGATAAGGGCTATTCCGGCGGCTATTCCCGCCGTCCATGCCGCAAATCTGCCTTTGGATACGGGCAGTTTCCCTACGAATTTGCCTGTCTGACCGTTCATTGCAAAGGTGTAATTTTTACCACGATATTTTGTATTCAGTATATAAACGGGCAAAAGCGCGTATTTTATATCGCAGTTGCTTGTTTTTATATTTGTACTTTTGGTGGTGACGCCGGTATAACCGTGAACAGTAGACCGCAGCGCATCATGAAAACTGGTTTTCACGCGGCTTGCCGCACGCGGAGAGCTTTCTTCATCGGAAACATCGTATTTGTCGGCGAAAAATCCCGAGAGATAAGCCGAGGCAAAATCCGTCATTTCGCTGTAATCAAAAGGTTCCAGCGAATCCATATATGCATCATCCATTTTGGTCGAAGCGTCCACGGGGATTTTTTCAAAAGCTATTTCGCCGCCGCGCATGACAAGAAAATGGCTTGTTTTGGTATAGCGATAATCTCCGCTGCGCCACGAAGTCACATTGGTGGCATCGAAATTTACTTTTCCGTAGGCTTCGCAGTCGAAAAGCCAGAAGGGAACGTATATTCCCGTTATTTTGTCTATGTTGTTTTCGGACTTGAAAAGCTTCGGGAGGAGCGGCTTGCCTTTGTAAAACTTTTTCAGCGCCGCTTTTGCCGCTTCCTTATCGAGCTTGAAAGGAATGACATAATCGGGGCGGAGAATGCCGTCTATCCTCTCGCGGAGAATGACGGGATTTCCGCAATAGGGGCATTGAGTAGCCGCCATATTTTCATCGCCCGTGATTTCGGCGCCGCAGGACTGACATATAAATACGGTTGTTTCCTCATCGGTTTTTTTGCCGTCGTATTTGTCCCAATGCGGCTCGGATTTTTCTTCCGCTTCCTTTTCAGCCTCGGAAAGCTGCTCCAGCTGCTCTACGGAAAATGAATTGTCACAATATTCGCATACGAGCTTGCCTGATTTGCTGTCATATTTCAGCCCCGCATTACAGCATGGGCATTTGTATTCCATAACGGTACTTTCAGCCATGTTTCATGCCTCCGTATGTATTATTTTGCATCGTTGTCGTCAAAAATATCGCCGCACTCAGGGCAGAATTTCGGCGGCTTTGTGGGGTCTTCCGGCTCCCAGCCGCATTTGTCGCATTTGTAAACCTTTGCGCCGGCAGGACGCTTTGTGCCGCAGTTTGCACAGAATTTGCCTTTGTTGAAAGAGCCGCATTCAGTGCAATACCAGCCGTTTTCGGCGGGCTTTGCCTTGCCGCATTCGTGACAGAATTTGCCTGTATTGTCGGCGCCGCAGGAACATTTCCATGTGCCTGCCGTATTTGCCGCAGCCGCTTTTGCCGCATTGTCTCTTGCGCTCATTTCATAAAGATTTGCCGCATTTATGCCGCCTGCATTCTGAGCCATATTCATGCCGGCAAATGCCATGAAAGCGCCACCGCCCCCCTGATTTTTTGCTGCGTCCTGCATAGCCTGAGCCTGAGCGCCCGAAAGCACTGCGGCAGCCATGCCGGGATCACGCAGCACTGCGCTTTTCTGATACTGCTTTATCATTTCTTCGTCCTCGGCAGATGCCGTGACGGAATTTACGCCGAAGGAATAAACCTTTATGCCGCGGAGCTCGCCCCATTTTTTGGAGAGAACTTCATTGAGCGCATCGGCTATTTCCACGGTATGACCAGGGAGAGCACTGTAGCGCACGCCTTTTTCGGAAATTTTTGCGAAAGCGGGCTGAAGCGCCGTGAGAAGCTCGGTTTTCAGCATGCTGTCTATTCTGTCGCGCGTATATGTATCGGTCACATTGCCGGAAACATTTTTGTAGAAAAGGAGCGGGTCTACTATTTTATATGAATATTCACCGTTGCAACGGATGGATATATCCACATCCAGACCGATATTTTTATCTACCACGCGGAAAGGAACAGGGCTTGCCGTGCCGTATTTATTGCCTGTGATTTCTTTTGTATTGAAATAATAAACGCGCTGGTCTTTGCCTGTATCTCCGCCGTAAGTAAATCTTTTGCCTATGGTTTTGAAGGTGTTTTTTATGCCTTCGCCCAGACTGCCTGTGAAAAGGCTGGGTTCTGTGGATTTGTCGTAGGTAAATTCACCCGGCTCGGCGCAAAATTCCACTATTTCGCCCTGAGAAACGATGATCATGCACTGACCGTCGTTTACGGCGATGCCGGAGCCGTTTGATATGATGTTTTCTTCTCCGTGCGTATTGGAGGAGCGACGTGAAGTGCGTTTCTGACCTTTTGCCACAAGCACATTTTCGGAAAGAGAATCGCAGTAGAAAAATTCCTTCCACTGATCAGCCAGTGTTCCGCCCACAGCGCCTGTAAATGCTTTGATAAGTCCCATAGTAAATCTCCTTTTTGTTTATTTTATCCCTGCCGCGGGATGCATTTATATTACTTTATTACAGTATATCATATATTTATTCTTTTTTCAATAATATATCACAAAAATCATGGGGAGGGGAGTACTTTTCTGTGCAGGAAAAGTCAGGAAAAGAGATGTTTCTCTTTTGGTAAGAGAAACGGAGAAGCGGGCGACTGCGGTCGCCCGTGGACGGGGGTCGCGCTTTTCACTGACGAAAATCGCGGGAAAAGTCATCAAAGGA
>CAKRQU010000039.1 GCA_934394585.1 uncultured Eubacteriales bacterium
TTTGCAAAGGAGGGCGAGGAGCCTTCCTTTGATGACTTTTGCCGCGCTTTTGGTCACTCAAAAGCGCGATCGTACCTTGGGCGACCGCAGTCGCCCATTCTCCCCCCTCTTGGCAAAGAGAAACAATCCCTCCGTCGCGGCAAGCCGCGCCACCTCCCTTTACACAAAGGAGGCGAGCAACGTGCTTCGCACATTGCTTAGTTTCCTCGCACAAAGAAAACGAAGCCTTTTCATACTCCGTCTCGGCGACGCCGTTCAAAGGTGGCTCCGCCACCCTGAACCCTCCTCTTCGTCAGTGAAAAGTACACCCCCGTTCTCCTGCGAGGAGAAAAGAAACATTTTTGCGCTTTTATGAAAAGCGCGCGCCCCTCCCCACAGGGACAAAGAAAAACCCATGAAAAACAAAAACGGAATCCGCCGACGGCGGATCCCGCTTTTTTATTTATGCCCTGCGCAGCTTTGCATAAGTTGCCATCAGGCGTTTTGTGCCGACATTGTCAAAAGCTATTTCATAGAGTATATCCGCGCCCATTTCACGCACGGAAAGCACCGTGCCTTCGCCGAATGCCGCATGAGAAACCCTGTCGCCCGCGGAAAAAATATCCGTCTGCTTCGTTTTGCAAACATTTACCGCGGCGCTCGGCTTTGCAAAAAGCTCCGCCGAAAAACGCGCTTTGCCGCGCTTTATATATTCCGGCAGAGGAGCTGCGTCCGTCTGCTGTGCCGTTTTCGGGTCTTCTTTGAATTTTTCATCTATTTCTTTTATAAAGCGCGAACGCGGATTATACTGCGTTTTTCCGTAAAGCAGACGCTCGCGCGCATTCAGCATGAAAAGTCTGTTTTTGGCGCGTGTTATCGCCACGTATGCAAGACGGCGTTCCTCTTCCAGCTCCGATTCGTCGAGCGCCGATTGTTGCCCGGGAAAAATTCCCTCTTCCATACCGGGCAGAAATACCACGGGAAATTCCAGTCCTTTTGCGCTGTGTATCGTCATGAGAGTGACGGCATCGGCTTCGCTGTCGTAATTGTCCACATCGGAAATGAGCGCCGTTTCCTCCAGAAATCCCGAAAGCGTGGCGTCACCTTCATGATTTTCCTCGTATTCCACCGTATTTGAAATAAATTCATCTATATTTTCGCGGCGCTCGGCTGTATCGCCCGCCGCCTCTGCCGCGAGCAGCATATCACGGTAACCGGAACGGTTTACCGCTTCTTCCGTCAGCTGTGAAAGCGGCACTTTGTCCGCCATTTCACGCAGTCCGTTTATCATATCGCAGAAAGCGACGAGTTTTGCGGAAGATTTCGAAACGGAAGGATACTCTGCGGAATGCTCCATCACATCAAAAAGACTTCTGCCCTCCGTATCGGCAATGAGCGCGAGCGCATTTACCGTCGCATCGCCGATTTTTCTTTTCGGCTCGTTTATGATGCGTTTCAGACGCAGATCATCGGCGGGATTGTTTATCACATTCAGATATGCTATGATATCCTTTACCTCTTTGCGGTCGAGAAACCTGTTTCCGCCGAGCACGCGATAAGGTATACCGCTGCGCATGAAAATATTTTCAATATTATTCGATTGCGCATTTGTGCGGTAAAGCACGGCAAAATCGCTGTAGGCACGTTTTTCGCGTACCACCAGCTCCATTATTTTATTTACGATAAATTTCCCCTCGTCATTTTGCGTGGGCACTTCTTTTATAAAAACCTTGTCGCCCGCGCCCGCATCGCACCATAATTCTTTCCCGTGCCTGCCGTAATTATTGCGTATCACGGAATTTGCCGCGCCGAGAATATTTTCCGTGGAGCGGTAATTCTGCTCCAGCTTTATTATTTTCGTATTCGGCACAGCCTCATCGAAATGCAGTATATTATCTATTGTGGCGCCGCGGAATTTATAAATGCTCTGGTCATCATCGCCCACCGCCATGATATTTCCGTAGCCGCCGCCAACGAGGCGGGTAAATTCAAACTGCGCGGGGTTCGTATCCTGAAATTCATCCACCAGCACATATCGGAATTTCCTGCGGTAATAATCGAGTATCTCGGGATTTTCACGGAGCAATTTCACCGTCAGCATTATTATATCGTCAAAATCCATCGCATTTGCCTCGAGCAATTTGCTCTGATAAAGCGTATACAGCGAAGAAATGAGCTGCATTCTGTAATCGGGACCGACTTCCGCATCAAAACTGATGGGATCGACGAGCTTTCCTTTTGCGCGGCTGATATTTGCGAGTGCCAGCTTCGCGGGTACTGCTTTGTCATCTATGGCGAGCTGTTTTATACATTCATTCATCAGCTTTTTCTGGTCGTCCGTATCATATATGGTAAAGGAAGAACGATATCCTATATATTCCGCATGGGAACGAAGCATGCGCAGGCACATGGAATGAAATGTACCGCACCATATATCGGCGGCATTCTCCCCCGCGAGCGAAGCAAGACGGGTTTTCATTTCGTTTGCCGCTTTGTTTGTGAATGTTATGGCGAGTATGCTCCACGGCACGCACGGATTTACGGCAAATTGCGAAAGCATTTCGTCCGACGGCTCGTTTTCGGAAGCGACGGCAGATTCCATCGCGCAGAGCTCTTCTTCCGTCACATTATGCGGCACGAGCGGGGAATAGTAAGCATTTCCGTATCGGAGTATGTAGGCTATCCTGTGTACCAGCACGGTGGTTTTTCCCGTGCCGGCGCCCGCGAGCACGAGCAAAGCCCCCTCGGTGGTATAAACAGCGTCGCGCTGTGCTTTATTTAAAAAAGAATATTTCTTATCGAAAAGAGCGCGTTTGGCTTCGGTATAGCGCTGCTCTGTGGTTTTTATTTCCCGCATACTTTTCTCCTGTGCGTCGTTATATATTTATTGTAACATATTTTTGCGCGGGAATCAATATGGGAGGGGAAAGTTTTCTTTGAAAGAAAAGAAGGAAAAGAAGCGGGAGACTGCGGTCGCCCGTGGACGGGGTCGCGCTTTTTACTGACAAAAAGCGCGGGAAAAGTCATCAAAGGAAGGCTCCTCGCCCTCCTTTGCAAACTACCTCGCACCCCGTCGAGTCAGCC
>CAKRQU010000040.1 GCA_934394585.1 uncultured Eubacteriales bacterium
TCTGAACCATACTTCCGGTTTAGTCTATGGCTGGACTGTCGGGGCAGTATGTTCGCACGAGTCGCCGCGAGGCGACACAGAAAGAGTTCAAAAGAGGAATTGACACATACGCGCAGCGTGTGTGTCGGCGTCGCCGAGACAGGAGTTAATACTTTCCTCTTTTTGACTTTTGGTATACTCCGTCTCGGCGACGCCGTTCAGAGGTGGCTCCGCCACCCTGAACCCTCCTCTTGGTCACGCAAAAGTACACCCTTTTCTTTGGTAAAAGAAACTTTTATTTTCCCGCGCTTTTATAAAAAAGCGCGACCCCCGTCCACGGGCGACCGCAGTCGCCCGCCCATTCTTGGCAAAGAGTAACTTCTTTTTGTACTTTTCGTCAGTGAAAAGTACCCCCCGTTTCTCGGTGGAGAAAGTAACTTTTTGCGCTTTTGCGAAAAGAAAAAACGCGGAAGCCGCACACAGCGGCTCCCGCGCTTCCCTTTATATTCTTAATTTCTCGAACATTTCTCCGCGTCTATCGCAAGCACCAGCATCAGCGCATACAGCGCGTCGCTGCTTTCCTCCACATCTATCACATAAGTATCGGTCAGATTCAGCAGTTGCTTTGAAACGCTCGCCACACGCCCCCTCGAGGATGAAACCACGCTGTAATCCCAGCCGAATATATCGCCCTCTACATGCCAGTCATTGAAATCTATATTGTATTTCGGTCTGAAAAAGGCAAATTCCTTGTTTATACAGCCGAGATAATCATCGCCCTCATAAATTTCAAATTTCGGCAAAAACGTAAATATGCGTTCTCTCACCGTTCCGACATAATTTTCAGAAGCATCATATATGCGCAGGCAATGCCCCCACGCAAGCTGACCTTTTACGGTATAAACGGTATTCCCCGCCTCATCGTAAATATCATAGCTGTCAAACCATGAAAAAAATCTCTGTCTGAAAAGCAGTTTCATTTCGCCCCTCCTTATATTATACCGATTTCGGTTATATGAATTTTCATCAAGCCGCGCCCCCGCGCGTTTTCTTTAATTTTATCACAATATCACCGCATTTTCAAGCGCTGTGATAGCATTTTTGAAATCCGGAAAAAATTTTTTCGCTTTTTCAAAATCCTATTGATATTTTCAAACTGCTGAATATAACGCAGTAGCGTAAAAAACCAAATATGCAGAAGAGCGCGTCTGTGAATACCCAATACAAAATAGGCATGCTGAGGCTTTACGTTCTGACGCTGCCCGAAAATCAGGACCGCTGCGGATATAACCGCCGATAAAGCCGATGGCTTTGATTTTTAAATCTCACTCGCCCTGTCTGTATTTCGACAAATCCGTGGCATAGCAATATTTTGCGGAAGTGAATTTTCCGAATATGTATTTGTTTGTCGCCGATTCGCACATTACATAAAGCTTTCCGTCCAATATCACTATTTCTTCCGACATGGGGGCTATTTTTATATCGGCTGTCTGCGTGGAGCTGTCCAGCACATAAAGCGGGACAGTCTGCCCGAGCACGGTAATGCTTCCCTCCTGTTTTGTCGGATCATACGCATAAATATGCGAGAATGCTACCGCATAAGAAGTGGAAAGATACATATTTCCTTCCCCGTCAAAACACATTCCCTGCACGAGCGCAGGCGCGGAATATGCGCGCTCTATCTTTTCCGAAATTCCGAAAGGCGCCGTGTCATCCAGCCTGTAAGCGATGATCAGCGCGGTATTTTCATCTCCCGCCGCTGTTTTGTATTTATGTGAATCGGGCGTTTTGTAATTCGCTTCGCGATAAAATTCGCCCACATAAATCATATCTTTCTCGACATGTGTGAATGCCACGCCGAGAGAATCGTCATCCGACGTTGTTTTGAAAATTCCGATAGCTTTCACACTGTCGCCGTCCGAAGCGGCGAGAATATCATTTCTGTCGAAAATTATAAGCCCTTTGCCGTTTGCGATATATATGTAATTTTTGTGGAGCGTAATACCGCCGACATGCCCCGTGAAAATGCTTCCGTCTTCTTTTGCCAGATCCAGCCGCTTTATCTCTTTGCCGTCGGATTTGGAAACCATCGACAATTGCGAAGCTTTCCCGTCTGCCCTGTAGCCCGTTATAAGAAAAGTGTCGTTTTCGCTGTCATAGGCAAGTCCCTGATGTATCATACCGTCGGAAAGCCCGGGAATGACAAAAGCTTTTTTCGAGTTTGCGTAATATTCTCTTACGGGAATGCGAAAATAAGCTCTGGCTGCGAGCAGCACGATGAGCACGAGCCCGATAAGACAGCAAAGTATTATCAAAATCGCCCGGGGAACCTTTTTCCCTGCAGACGATGTTTTTTCCTGCGACATGGTTTTCTCCTTTTCTGCTGCGGCGATTTTGTTTTTCATTTCGGTGATGAAGATATGCCACACTGCGATAGCCCAGCACGGTAATTATACCACTTTTCGACAGAATAGTCAACATATTTTGTTCTTCCGGAAGAACCAAGAGAAAGCGCAAAAACAGCACCCTCCCCCGGATGCCGTTTTGTATAAAAGCGCATTTTCTGTGCATTTCACCGCTTTTGCGCGCACGATTTCAAATTGCGTTTTTTCATAGCTGCCTTCATTAAATTTTTTCATTCAGCTGATACAGAAATTCACGGCATGCGCCGCAGGGCATCCCGCTTCCGCCTCCGAAAGGCGCTTTGTACCGAAAGGCGATCAGCCTTTTTATTTTTTCTGCACTCTGTATCCGCAAACCTCATGGCTGCGAAAAAGCGAGCAAACGCGAGAAAAACCCCCGAAATCTCACGATTTCGGGGGTTCGAAGCCATGATATCTTTTTTGGCTTCGCAATATGTATCGCGCCGCTGAAAAAGATATGGTGGTCAGAACAATTATTCAATTATTCGCGGGTAAATACATAAAAATAAACTCTGCCGCCGCCAAACGAATAATCGCCGCATTTCCATTCTTTGAAAAGATATTCCTTGCCGTCAATCGTCTTTATTTCGTATGCAGA
>CAKRQU010000041.1 GCA_934394585.1 uncultured Eubacteriales bacterium
GGGTGCGAGGTAGTTTGCAAAGGAGGGCGAGGAGCCTTCCTTTGATGACTTTTGCCGCGCTTTTGGTCACGCAAAAGTACACCCCGTTTCTCGGTAGAGAAAGAAACTTTCGTGCGCGACGGCGCCGCCCGCTTCTCCCCTCTCTTCCGAAAGAAAAACATATTTTTTTCTGCGAAACCACGCATTTTTTCTATATATCAAAAGACACCGAAAGGAGCTTTTTTGCGAAAATGGGCATTTCCGCATTCTTTTCATCAAAGCTGGAAAACGATATACGCTCGCTCGCATCGGGCGACATAAATGCTTTACACGATATATACGATACAACAAAAAATTCCGTTTTCGTTTTTGCGCTTCGCAAATTGGGAAACCATGCCGCCGCAGAGGATGCCATGCAGGAAACTTATCTGCGCGTGGCAAAATGTGCTCCCACCTACAAAGCAGGCACAAATGCACGCGCATGGATTTTCGGTATATGCCGCAATATATGCCGCGACATGTGGAAAATTCCCGCGCATTCCGACATAGATGAAAGCGAAAGCGAGATAAGAGAAGACGACTTTTCGGACAGCGTGATAGAAAACGAAGATGTGCGGCGCGCGCTGAAAAAGCTCGGCACGGACGAACGCGAAATAATAATGCTCCATATATACAGCGAAATGAAGCTGACAGACATCGCGGAATATCTGGGTGAAAGCTACAACAGCGTCCGCTCGAAATATACATATTCGATGAAAAAGCTGAAATCCGATCTCGGAAAATCTTATATGAGGGGGTAAAAAAGTATGAGCAAATTCAAAAAATATTTAAAAAATGCCGTGCATGAAAAATCCCCCGATAAGTGGAGCGAGATAGAAAAAGCGGCAAAAGAAAATCTTCCGTCAAAAAAGAAGCGCAAAGGCGTGCCGAAATTCATATATTCGCCTGCCGCACTCGTCATATGCGCCGTAATACTCATTTCAGCCGTGGTTTTTCTGCCGCGTATAGACAGTATCTGGAATCCGAATTTTGATTCAACATCCGCATCGGAAAGCGTCGGCACATCCGTTTCCTCAACATCCGTTTTTCCCACGGAAAACACGTCCACGGCAATCGGTGAAACCACCGATACCACTGCGGAGCATACCTCCACCATTGCCACTACAGTTGAAAATACCTCTGCCACCACTACGGCAAATTCGCATGCAACCACTACGGAAACGACAGAAATAACCTCCACCACATTCGCCGATATTTATGAAATACGCTATGCCGATTTCGGAAACGAATACGGCTCTTTCCGCGTAGAATATAAATATTATACCACAGGGGCGAAAACTTCCGAAATAACCGGAATAGAAGTGCTTTCCGGCTCGGAATTCATGCTTCCCGCATATCTGACGCTCGAAAACAAAAAAGCAGCCATGCCCGAGGAAATCTATATAAAAAACAGCACCGGTGCGCCGCTGAAAAAGCTGTCTTTTGAAGAAGGTATCGTGCGGATTTTCGCGCAGGTAAGCGACGGCGCGGAAAGTATATATATCCCCGCCTCGCTCGTAAATATCGATCCCGATCGCATGACATCGGGCAAATCCGTTTTTTACGCCGCAAATCTTTCCTATATAGAGGTAAGCGGCAAAAGCGAAGCTTATTGCAGTATAAACGGCGTGCTTTTCTCAGCCGACCGCGAAACACTCGTGCGCTTTCCCACATCGCATAGTCAAAAAGATTACATCATACCCTACGGCACGAAAAAATCCGTAAGAAATGCCTTTTGCGGCGTCGATATGCAATCGCTCACCGTGCCGGACGGCTTATCGAAAATTTATCTCGACAGCCTGCATATAGGCAAGCTATATCTTCCCGAAACTTATGTGGAGGTAGTCTGGGGTTATGGCGCCGATGTTGATAAGATTGTTTCAATGAATGAATGATGTTTCAAAAAAAGGACTGCCGCGGCAGTCCTTTTTCATTGGCAGATATTGACTTTTTGATTTATTTGTGATATAATTGTATCACAATAAAACAACTTTCTAAAGAGGTCACCATGGAAAAAAACAAATCAAAATCCACTGTCATACTGGCAATTCTCGTCGTAGTCCTCGTTTGCCTGCTTATAGCTTCGACATTTCTTTACTCTTTATACCGCAGGCAGTATCTGAATGCAAGAATGCGCGCGGATAAGTATCTGAGCGAGGTTTTAAACAGCATTCTCACGCATGTGATGGACCCGTCTGCTATGTCCGAGGAGAAAAAAGCTTCTTATCTCTATGAAATGCGGAGAGATCTCGATATCGCCATGGATTTGTATTCATGGGAGCTTCCCTCACGCAATACCTCGCGTACAAATACCGATCTTTACGGCGTGCTTGCCCCGCTCACGAGAATATTCAATTCCGATGCATGGCTGAAAATGGACGATGAAACGGCAAATATGCTCCACGAATACTGCGCACACATTCTGTATTCGCATGAGCTTCCCTACGATATTTCCGAGCTTTTTGCAAAGCTCAAAGCTTTGGAAGAATTTAAATAAAATAGCAACCATCGGATAATCCGGTGGTTTTTGTTTTTTCTTTAAAAGAAAATCGCGGTAAAAGAAAAGGGTGTACTTTTGAAGAAAAGTACCAAAAGAAGTTTCTCTTTGCCAAGAGGGGGCAGGGTCGCGCTTTTACAAAAGCGCCAAAATGTTTCTTTTCTCCCACGGGAGAACGGGGTGTACTTTTGCGTGACCAAAAGTACCAAAAGTCAAAAAGAGGAAAGAAACTCCTGTCTCGGCGACGCCGACACACACGCTGCGCGTATGTGTCAATTCCTCTTTTGAACTCTTTCTTTGTCGCCTCGCGGCGACTCGTGCGAACATACTGCCCCGACAGTCCAGCCATAGACTAAACCGGAAGTATGGTTCAGA
>CAKRQU010000042.1 GCA_934394585.1 uncultured Eubacteriales bacterium
TAACATATTAAGCGATTTAACGCAAGGAGCGGCAAATATGTTAAAATTATTTCCGAGAGTAATTCTCGCGAACAAAGCAACCGAACTTCATTTAAGCGGCGACGAACTTAAAGGCAGAACAAAGGTTACCGTGTATGTGCAATCCATGGAAAAATATAACGTTCCGCACACGGATAAATATCGGATAGATGAAGATAATCGACTTATAGCCCTGGATATCGATGTTAATGGCGGCGAAGCGAAGTTTAACTTCACGCCGTTCGGCGAGCAACGTCATAGGGTTTATATCGACACGGGTGTAAAAAAAGAAGTGATCGAAATTTATTCGCTCGAAGAGGACTTGTATAAACTCACACCTTTCAAAGGCGACACTCATCTTCACACCACCGAGTCGGACGGATTATTTACTCCCACCGAAACGGTTGCGTCGTATTACGAGGCGGGGTTCGATTATATGGCTATAACCGACCACCACAAATACGCGGGTTCGGCAAAAATGGCGGCAACTATGGATAAAATCGCTAAGCATTTCAAAGTCTACCCGGGCGAAGAAGTGCATAATCGAGGCATGGGGTATTTCCATATTATAAACTTCGGCGCAAACGCGAGCGTAAACGAAATAATAAACGCCGACCCCGACGGAGTTTTTGAAAAAATCACTCAAAACGCCGCCGAGATAAAAAAGCAATACGCCCTGCCCGACTGCATAGACGAAAAAGAATTTGCTTTCCGCCTTTGGGTATCTCAAAAAATACGCGAATTCGGCGGACTGAGCGTTTTGTGCCACCCGTATTGGGACGCATACGGCGAATACAATATGCAAACCCCTATGCTCGAATTTCTGCTTGAAAACGGAATTTTCGACGCGTTCGAGGTGATTGACGATGATGACCACACGGGCAACGGCGTAAACCTGCAAACCGCGATTTATAACGAAATGAGTGCAAACGGTATAAAAGTACCTATCGTCGGTGCGTCGGACTGTCACAGCGTGGTTTCGGATATTTTCGATAAGTTTTTCACTTACGCCTTTTGCGAAAAAGTAAGCAATATAAAGCAAGCGGTAAAAGATCTGAAAACAGTTGCGGTAGAACGCATAGGCAACGAATATCGCGTTTACGGACCGTTCAGACTTGTAAAATATGCAAGGTTTTTATGCGATAATTTAGAACCCGAAATAAAGGCTATAAGAAAAGGCACGGCAAGCAAAATCGCCGAAGCGATAGAGAGTAAAAACGCCGATCTTATGGAAAAAATAGAAGTCGCTTCGCAAGAATATAAAAAGAACTTCTTTGGAAAGTAAAAAATTTACAACTATAAAAGCACGCTTTTCTCCGGCGTGCTTTTACTTTATCCAACGGAAATTAAACCGTATTTCTTTATCGTCTTTCCAACTTCGGATACGTTTTCGCAATATCTTTTAATTAAGTGTGCGTCGCTACCGAATGTTCAGCGATTTTCATTAAAAACCGCACATATTTCTGTCTGCGCTTAACTTTATTTGCCGATTCTTCTGAATACGGGGATTGCCGTTATCGGCGTATCGACCGGATAGTTGCCTTTACGGTATCTTTTCCCCGCCAAGTCTTCCCATATTCCGTCGGGAATAACTACCTGTCTCGTACTCATACCTTTTTTCAACTGCGGAGCGACCAATATATCTTCGCCAAGCAAAAATTCGTCGTTCACCGTAGCATAACCGCTATGAGGATAAGCATATTCGAGATTTCTTATCATAGGCTCGCCGGAAGCGGCGCAACGCTTTGCCGTCTGTATGATATACTCCGCCAGATCGCCGTGCAATCCGACCGCATCGAGACAAATTTTCTGATTGTTTTCGGATAAAACTTTCCACGGCGCACGCGAAAACTGCATCATGGGGAACATTGCCGCCACCTGACAATAACGCACGAACAATTCTTCGTCGAAAACAAATCCGTCGCGATGAAAATCCGGAACCATTCCGCCGCCGATCATATCGGGGCAAAGATATTGATAACCGCATAAACCCATCGCGATCCCGTCGGGGATCAAAGTATTCAGCCCGTCGTCGTTCCAGGAATGATTTTTATCCCGCAGACGATTGACAACGGGAAGCCACCCCGCGTTAAATCCGGCGCGCAATTCGTTAAACGAGTATTTTGCGCCGATTTCAGCCCATATTTTCGCCTGCATCGAACGATCCGAACCATCGAAAAACACAAAGTCATCGTCATAATATTCGGGGTCTGCGGCATCGAATTTAAAACCGTCTACACCGAAATCGTCCATCAAAGCGGAAGCCTGCTTTTCAAACCACGCCGTTGCCGCCGGATTCGTAAGATCGAGCACCGCGCTGTATCCGTTCCACCAATGAGAAATCGCGGTTGTTCCGTCCGATTTTTTTACGAGCGCGCCGAGTTTTTCCAGTTCGCGGAAAACCGCCGTATCGGGACTGACGAACGGGCAACACCACAGCATGACCTTAAAACCCGACCGATGCAATTTATCTATCATTGCTTTCGGATCGGGAAAGGACGCGGCGTTGAACCTCCAGTCTCCGTATGCCCGACACCAGCAATCGTCGATCATTAAAACTCCTGCCGGATAACCGTGTGAAAGTATCCTGTCGGCATATTCAAGCACTTTATCCTGCGTGCAATCCCATTCCATTTCTATCCACGTATTATATTGCGGACTCGAAAACATGATCTCGGG
>CAKRQU010000043.1 GCA_934394585.1 uncultured Eubacteriales bacterium
TTTTTCTCAAGCTTTAAAGCATCGATCAGCTTATGGACATTGGTGAAAGAATTCCAATCGCAAAAAGGATAATTATCATCTTTGCGGTATTCTTTATATTTCAGAATCCTGTTCTGCATCACCACATCTGCGTTATGAACAGCCTCATCCAAGCGTGGCATAAGAACATCTGTGATCATCTGTTTGTCTTCTTTAGCATACCCCTTGGTATATCCCTTTGCTCTCAGGATCCGGTCAAAATCCGCAATAAGTTTCTCGGCAGTTTTCTCCGTATAGCACCTTTCAAAGTGGTCAATCAGCCATACTTCAAACGCAATATTGGAAAAAGCAATTCCGATTCCATTCTCTTTTGCGGTTTTTATCGCCGGTTCAACAGAATCAGTCGGGAATTCGTCCTTATCAAAAACGCACCACACTCTGTTCCGAGCATTTTTCATCCCGATCGCATGATCAACAAGTGCAACCGGATCGTCATTCATAAACTTCACGCTGATTTTGAAAATGCTTTTATAATTAGAGCGAACTGCTTCAAAATAGTTTTTCTCCGTCCGCTTTCCGTTGGTCAGAATCAAAAACTCATCCCGAACCGCAAGTTGCTTGGTTTTTCTCGGCATATGCTCACCTCATTCCTTGCCTTTAAGGTCTGGCAGCGAAGCATAGAAGCCGGCAAGATAACGCTTGCTGAAAAGATCGTTCTTACGTACTCCGTTGAAATCGGAGAGCGACACAAGCGAGCTTCTCCCGTACTGATCCTTGCTGGTAAAATAAATCTGATCACGGCGTAGGCCTTCGTCCATCAGCATGACATTATGCGCCGTGCAGATCAGCTGCGCATTCTTCGGGTTGTGTTCAATTGAGTTGAACAAACCGATAATATAATCCGCAACCAAGAAATGCAATTTCGCATCAATTTCATCGATGAAGATTGTTCTTCCCTGGTCAAGCGCCGCGAGTATCCAACCGAGATAGCAGAACAACCGCATAGTACCCTCGGAGTTGAATCCGTTCTCTTTGAAGAGCATAACCGGCTTTTTGCCGACAACTTCATTGTTTTTGTTAAAGACATCAAAATCCGTTTTTACATCAATGTGATACACATTTTCGTTTTCGGTTTTGATCTGCCCGGTCATCAACGCGGGATTAATCTGCATCTGGGTGTTGATATTAAGAATATCGTTCTGCGTTTCAACCGTAGCAATCTTATCCTTGATTACTTCAAAATCAGAAATACCGATATCCGCACGCTGCAGAATATCCAAAGCCTGCTCCTTGTATTTCCCGTTCTCCATGGTGTAGATATCAAGTGAGTTTGCCATGTTTTCAAACACAATCAGTACGCTGGAAAACCACAGAATAACATCCTGCAAATATTTGTTGACGGGAAGATTGAAGTTGTTTCCGATGGATACAAACAGAGTTGCAGGCGGGACTTTTATCAGACCAATGACCTGGCTGGAAAGCCCCATAATCTCGAGTTTATCATAAGTCCGCTCAAATACCTTTGTCAGCCGTTCTTCACGTTTATAAAGCCATTCATGATATACTGCGCCTCCGAGAAGCTCAAACCCGTACTTATAGTAAATTTCATTCTGAATAAATTCTACTTCAAACAGAGTAGGACTTTTATTGGCATCCGTCTGAAAAGCAAACGGTTCGTTTCCCGCAATAACCGGAATCTGAGCGGAGGAAAGTCTCACGACATTGACCATGTAAGCAAAAGCTTTCATAATGTTGGATTTTCCCGACGCGTTGCCTCCGAAAATCACCGCAGATTTCAGAAGTTCATTATCTCCTTTGCCCATCACTTTTTCATTGACGGTGAATGTGTTGATTTCACTGAGCGTGGAATCCACGGTCGTCTGCATCGATAAGTTGGCTTCTTCATAGAACGACCTGTAATTATCAAATCTAAAATTAATCAGCATGTTCTATCTCCCTTCAATTATACCGT